>JBPYEZ010000032.1:0-18024 GCA_051984395.1 Acidimicrobiales bacterium
CTCCTTCTTGGTCCGGACGACCACGCACTTGACGACCTCGCCCCGCTTCACCGCGGCGCCCGGTATGGCATCCTTCACGGTGGCGACGAACATGTCGCCGATGCCGGTGTCCTCGGTGGCCATCGTCTGCCCGTCGTGCGGCCCGACCCGCATCGGGTACCGGTTCGAACCCGAGGGCCGCAAGGTGCGGGTGTGCCGCAAGTGCGGGGGTGACCTGTGACCGACCAAGCCACCGTCTCCACCCGCGAGCGGCCCCGGCTGCGCCTGCAGTACGCGGCCGAGATCCGGGGCCAGCTCAAGACGTCCCTCGGCCTGTCCAACGTCATGGAGGTGCCGAGGCTGTCGAAGATCGTCGTCAACGCGGGCGTGGGTCGTGCCACCCAGCAGGCCTCGTTGCTCGAAGGCGCCGTGCGCGACCTGACGACGATCACTGGACAGAAGCCGCTGGTGACCCGAGCCCGACGTTCGATCGCCGGCTTCAAGCTCCGGGAGGGCAACCCCATCGGCTGCAAGGTCACCCTCCGGGGCGACCGCATGTGGGAGTTCTTCGACCGGTTGGTGAGCCTCGCCATTCCCCGGGTCCGCGACTTCCGGGGTCTGTCGGTCCAGTCCTTCGACGGGCGGGGCAACTACACCTTCGGCGTCACCGAGCAGCTCATCTTCCCCGAGATCGACTACGACAGCATCGACACCACCAGAGGGATGGACATCACCATCGTCACCACCGCCCGTACCGATGCCGAAGGGCTCGCCCTGTTGACGGCCTTCGGCTTCCCGTTCAGACGCGAGGGGCAGTAACGAACATCATGGCCAAGAAGGCACTCATCGAGAAGCAGCAGCACAAGCCCAAGTTCAAGGTCAGGGCCTACACCCGGTGCCGTCGGTGTGGGAGGCCCAAGGCCGTGCTCCGCAAGTTCGGGCTGTGCCGGATCTGCCTTCGGGAGATGGTGCACAACGGCGAGGTGCCGGGTGTGACCAAGGCGAGCTGGTGAGAGGAGGACGGCAACAGTGACCATGGTGGACCCGATCGCCGACATGCTGACCCGCATCCGCAACGCCAACGTGGCCATGCACGACACGGTGGCGATGCCTGGCTCGAAGCTCAAGGAGTCGCTTGCCGACATCCTCCAGCGCGAGGGCTACATCGACGGGTACGAGTCGGGCGATCATCCGAGCCGTCCCGGACGGGTGCTCGAGATCAAGATGAAGTACACGCCCGAGCGCGACCGGACCATCTCCGGCCTCAGGCGGGTCTCCAAGCCGGGCCTGCGCGTCTACACCCGGGCCGACAAGCTGCCGCGGGTGCTCGGTGGTCTCGGCGTGGCCGTGCTGTCGACGAGCCAGGGCCTCATGACCGATCGCGAGGCGCGCAAGCGCCGGGTCGGGGGCGAGGTGCTCTGCTATGTGTGGTGAGGCGGCGATGGTGGTCATAACGCACCCGAGCGGGACAAGGGTGGGCTGATGTCGAGAGTCGGACGCACTCCCATCCCCGTTCCCGAGGGCGTCGAGGTGACCGTGAGCGGTCGCCACGTGAGGGTCACCGGCCCCCAGGGCGAGCTGGCGCGCACGATCCCCGGTGACATCACGCTTCGTCAGGAGGACTCCACCCTGCTCGTGGAGCGCCCCGACGACCAGCGCCACAGCCGGGCCCTGCACGGGCTCACCCGCTCGCTGGTCAACAACATGGTCGCCGGCGTGACGACGGGGTTCATCAAGGAGCTCGAGATCGTCGGCGTGGGCTACCGGGCCAACGCCCGGGGAGCGGACAAGCTGGAGCTGGCCCTGGGCTTCAGCCATCCGGTGCGGGTGGATGCGCCCGAGGGCATCTCCTTCGAGGTCCCCGCGCCCACCCGCATCACGGTGCGGGGCATCGACAAGGAGCTCGTCGGCCAGGTGGCGGCCAGCATCCGCATGATCCGCAAGCCCGAGCCCTACAAGGGCAAGGGCGTCCGCTATCGGGGCGAGCGAGTGGTCCGCAAGGCCGGGAAGGCGGCGAAGTGATGGACGGCACCAGCTACCGCGGCGACCTGCGTCGGCGCCGCCACCGCCGGGTCCGCAAGAAGGTGCGGGGCACCCCCGAGCGGCCCCGGCTGGCCGTGTTCCGCTCGAACCGGCACATCTCGGCTCAGGTCATCGACGATCTCAACGGCCGTACCCTGGCGGCCGCCTCGACGCTCGAGCCCGAGCTGCGCGGCCAGCCCACGGCCAACGTGACGGCTGCCAGCGCCGTCGGTCAGCTGCTCGGGAGCAGGGCCCGTGCTGCGGGGGTGACCCGCGTGGTGTTCGACCGGGGCGGTTTCCTCTACCACGGACGTGTCGCCGCCGTCGCCGATGCCGCCCGTCAAACCGGATTGGAGCTGTAGGACGATGCCTGAGTCACAGTACGAAGAGCGGACCATCAAGGTGAACCGGGTCGCCAAGGTCGTCAAGGGTGGACGGCGGTTCTCCTTCACCGCCCTCATGGTCATCGGCGACGGCAACGGCAAGGTGGGACTGGGCTACGGCAAGGCCAAGGAAGCCGGCCTGGCCGTGCAGAAGGGCATCGACGAGGCCCGGAAGAACCTGTTCGACGTGGCCCTGGCCGGGTCCACCATCACCCACCCGGTGATCGGCGTGAGCGGGGCGGGGCGGGTCCTCCTCAAGCCGGCTGCACCTGGTACGGGTGTGATCGCCGCGGGCGCCGCACGGGCCATCCTCGAGATGGCGGGTATCCACGACATCCTGGCCAAGTCGCTCGGCTCGTCGAACGGGATCAACGTGGCCCACGCGACGATCGCAGGGCTGAAGTCGCTGAAGCGGCCGGACGAGGTGGCCCGGCTGCGGGGCCTGTCGGCCGAGGAGATCACCCCCGCCGGCGTCCTCAAGGCCTACCAGGAGCGCCAGCGTGGCGCCCACGTGCCCACCGAGGTGGCCTAGACCATGGCCTCCGCCAAGAAAGCGCCCCGCGCCGGCGCCGAGCCGGCTGCTCCGGTGCGGTTGGTGGTGACCCAGGTGCGGTCGGCCATCGGGACCAAGCCCAAGCATCGCGGCACCCTCCGCGCCCTCGGGCTCCGCCGGATCGGCCACCGGTCGGTGCTGCCTGATCGCCCCGAGATCAGGGGAATGATCGCCCGGGTGCCCCATCTGGTGTCGGTGGCGCCCGCCGAGCTGGGCGGCGGACCCGGTCGGGACGACGCAGAAGGAGCGACGCCGTGAAGCTGCACGATCTCAAGCCGGCGCCGGGTGCCACCCGCCCTCGTCGGCGGGTCGGCCGGGGCATCGCCGGCAAGGGCGGCAAGACCGCGGGCCGGGGCATGAAGGGCCAGCGCGCCCGGGACACGGTCAAGCCCGGCTTCGAGGGCGGCCAGCTGCCCCTGACCCAGCGGATCCCCAAGCTCAAGGGCTTCAAGAACCCGTTCCGGGTGGAGTACAACGTGGTCAACCTCACCGTCCTGGACGGCATCGAGGGCGACGAGGTGAGCCCCGAGACCCTCCGCGCCGCCGGGCTGGTCCACAAGCGGGGGCTGGTGAAGATCCTGGGCGGCGGCGAGATCCACCGGGCGCTGCGCGTGGAAGCGCACGCCTTCTCCGGCCCGGCCGAGGCTGCCATCACCGCAGCAGGCGGTACCGTGAGGGTCATCCCACCGCCCTTCGGCGGCGGTCGTCCGCCGGCGAAGGGCAACGCCCTGACCAACCGCTGAGCAGTTCGCAGGACGAGGAGCCTTCATGCTCTCCAGCCTCAAGAACATGTTCAAGGTCCCCGACCTGCGGAACAAGGTCCTCTTCACCCTGCTCATCATCTCGCTGTACCAGTTCGGGGCGAACGTGCCGGTGCCGGGGATCGACTTCAACGCCGTGCGCCAGCTCGAGCAGCAGGCCAAGTCGGGGGGCATTCTCGGCTTCCTCAACCTCTTCTCCGGAGGCGCCCTGACCCGGTTCGCCGTGTTCGGGCTGGGGATCATGCCCTACATCACCAGCTCGATCATCATCCAGCTGCTGGTGACGGTCATCCCCAAGCTCGAGGAGTGGCGCGACCAGGGGGCGGTCGGCCAGCGCAAGCTGACCCAGGTCACCCGCTATCTGACCGTGGCGCTGGCCCTCATGCAGTCCACCGGGCTCGCCTTCGTCTTCCACGGCGGTGGCGGGGGCCTGCTCGGCAACGGGCAGAACATCGACCTCATCCCGAAGTTCACGGTGCCCAGGGTGCTGTTCATCGTGCTGACCCTCACGGCCGGCACTGCCTTCGTCATGTGGCTGGCCGAGCTCATCACCCAGCGGGGGATCGGCCAGGGCATGTCCATCCTGATCTTCGCCAACGTGGTGGCCAGCATCCCGGCGGGCGGATCGGTGATCCTGGCCGAGGGGGGCAGGTTCAAGTTCGGGCTGATCCTGGCCCTCACGATCGCGCTGCTGGTGGCCATCGTGTTCGTCGAACAGGGCCAACGCCGCATTCCCGTCACCTTTGCCAAACGGGTCACCGGGCGGCGCATGTACGGCGGCCAGAGCACCTACATCCCCCTCAAGGTGAACCAGGCGGGGGTCATACCGATCATCTTCGCCAGCTCGGTCCTGTACTTTCCCGTGCTGCTGTCCAACGTGGTGCCCTGGAAGTCGCTGCGCAATTTCATCAACAACCACCTCGTGCAGCCCACGAGCTTCTACTACATCGGCATCTACGGGGTGCTCATCATCCTCTTCACCTACTTCTACGTCACCATCACCTTCGATCCGCATCAGCAGGCCGACGTCATCCGAAAACAGGGCGGTTACATCCCGGGAATCCGGCCCGGATACCCGACCGAGCGCTACCTTGCCGGCATCCTCAACCGCATCACCCTGCCCGGCTCGTTGTTCCTGGCCTTCGTCGCCCTGCTGCCGTCGATCGCCTTGGCAGTCTGGGGCATCACCAGATATCCCTTCGCGGGAACGACGCTGCTCATCGCCGTCGGCGTGGCCCTGGAGACGATGAAACAGATCGACAGCCAGCTGATGATGCGGAACTACGAGGGCTTCCTGAGATAGTGGCGATCGTCCTTGTCCGGGAGCGCAGGTGGTACCGGGCGCCCGGCTGATCATCCTCGGCAAGCAGGGCGCGGGCAAGGGGACACAGTGCGTGCGGCTGTCCCGCCACTACGTGGTGCCCCACATCTCCACCGGCGACATGTTCCGGGCGGCGGTGAAGTCGCGCTCCGAGCTGGGCGAGAAGGCGAAGGAGTATATGGATGCGGGTGAGCTGGTCCCCGACGAGGTCGTGATGGGGCTGGTGGCCGAGCGACTCGGCCTCGACGACACCAAGGCCCGCGGCTTCGTGCTCGACGGTTTCCCGCGGACGGTGCACCAGGCCAAGGGTCTGGCCGAGCTGCTGGCACCCGACGAGATCGACCTGGTGGTCAACCTGGAGGTGCCCACCGAGGTGGTGCTGCGCCGCCTGGCGGGCCGGCGGGTGTGCATCGACTGCGGGGCGAACTACAGCGTCGACAGCCCGCCCAGGCTGAACTGGACCTGCGACATCTGCGGGGGCGAGGTCGTCCAGCGCGAGGACGACACCGAAGCGGCCATCCGGCGACGCCTCGACCTCTACGAGCGGGAGACCCGTCCGCTCGTCGACTGGTACGCCGAGCGCGACCTGCTCTCCGTGGTGGACGGCGTGGGCGATCCCGACGACATCACCGGCGGCCTGGTGAGGGTGGTCGACCAGCGCCGGGAGCACAGCCTGGAGCGCCGGCGATGAGGCGCAGCGCCGAGGAGATCGCCAAGATGCGCCAGGCGGGGCGCGTCGTGGCCGAGATGCACGACCGGACGCGGGCCGCAGCCCGGCCGGGGGTGACCACGGCCGATCTCGACGCGGTGGCCGTGGACGTCCTGGAGCGCCGGGGGGCCCGCTCGAACTTCCTCAACTACCACGGCTTCCCGGCCGTGATCTGCACCTCGCCGAACGACATGATCGTCCACGGCATCCCCGGCGACTACCGCCTGGCCGAGGGCGACATCCTGTCGATCGACTGCGGGGCGATCATCGAGGGCTACCACGCCGACGCCGCCTTCACCATGGCTATCGGGAGCGTCACGCCCGAGGACGAGGCCCTCATGGAGATCACCGAGCAGAGCCTGTGGGCCGGGATCGACCAGATGCGGGACGGCAACCGGCTCAACGACATCGGCAGGGCCGTGCAGGCGGTGGTGGAGAAGGCGGGGTTCTCGGTGGTGCGGGAGTACGTCGGGCACGCCATCGGCACCGCCATGCACGAGGAGCCCCAGGTCCCCAACTACTGGCCGGGCAGTCCCGGACCGCGGCTCAAGGTGGGTAACGTCTTCGCCGTCGAGCCCATGGTCAACGCCGGGGGCGCCGGCACCAGGCTGCTCGGCGACGGTTGGAGCGTGCTCACCGCCGACGGCCGGCGCTCGGCCCATTTCGAGCACACCATCGCCATCACCGACGACGGTCCGGAGGTGCTCACCGTACCCTGACATGCTAAGATGCAAGATTGGCCGGGGCCTCGGACACAGTGGCCGACGCTCCCGGGCGGGCGACCAGTTTCTGGGGCTCGCACCCCCACGTCGTCCGACCAGCCATCGTCCAACGTTCGGCCGCTCGCCGGCCGGCCCTTGCCAGCATCACCCGACCGTTGCCGCATCCGTAGGAGGATCATCTGCCCAAGCCCAAAGAGGACGCGATCGTGCTCGAAGGGACGGTGGTCGAGCCGCTCCCCAACGCCATGTTCCGAGTCGAGTTGGAGAACGGGCACAAAGTGCTCGCCCACAGCTCGGGAAAGATGCGAATGCACCGCATCCGTATCCTGCCCGGAGACCGTGTCCAGGTGGAGATCACGCCCTACGATCTGTCAAGGGGCAGGATCACCTATCGCTACAAGTGAGCAGGACATGAAAGTACGACCCAGCGTCAAACCGATCTGTGAGAAGTGCAAGGTGATCCGCCGGCACCGGCGAGTGATGGTCATCTGCACCAATCCCCGTCACAAGCAGAGGCAGGGCTAGCGATGGCGCGCATCGCGGGAGTTGACATCCCCAGGGAGAAGCGGCTCGAGGTCTCCCTCACCTACATCTACGGGGTGGGCCGCACGGCCGCCCACCAGATCTGTGACGCCACCGGAATCGACAACGGCACCCGGGTGCGGGACCTCACCGACGAAGAGGTCGTACGCCTGCGCTCCTGGGTGGACGCCAACCTGAAGGTCGAGGGCGACCTGCGTCGAGACGTCGCCCAGGACATCAAGCGCAAGATGGAGATCGGCTCCTACCAGGGGGTCCGCCACCGGCGTGGCCTCCCGGTCAACGGCCAGCGCACCCACACCAACGCCCGCACCCGCAAGGGACCCAAGAAGACCGTCGCCGGCAAGAAGAAGGTTCGCAAGCACTGATGCCCAAGCCCAAGCCAGGAGGGCGGCGGCCTCGCCGCCGCGAGCGCAAGAACGTCGCCTACGGCGTGGCCCACATCAAGAGCTCGTTCAACAACACGATCGTGTCGATCACCGACCCCGAGGGCAACGTCCTGGCCTGGGCGTCGGCGGGCAACGTCGGCTTCAAGGGCTCCCGCAAGTCCACCCCCTTCGCCGCCCAGCTGGCCGCCGAGGCCTGCGCCCGACGGGCGATGGAGCACGGCGTGCGCAAGGTCGACGTGCTGGTGAAGGGTCCGGGATCCGGGCGGGAGACCGCCATCCGGTCCCTCACCAACACCGGCATCGAGGTCGCGGGCATCAAGGACGTCACCCCCATACCCCACAACGGTTGCCGGCCCAAGAAGCGGCGGCGGGTATGACCCGCGCCGAGGCTCGATAGAACGAGGAGGAGAGCACCCCACCCCATGGCCCGATACACCGGCCCCGTCTGCCGCCTGTGCCGCCGGGAGAAGATGAAGCTGTTCCTGAAGGGGCCCAAGTGCGACTCGATGAAGTGCCCTATCGAGCGCCGCCCCTACCCGCCCGGTGAGCACGGCCGCGACCGCGTCCGCCAGGGCTCGGAGTACCTGGCCCAGCTGCGCGAGAAGCAGAAGGCCCGTCGCATCTACGGGGTGCTCGAGAAGCAGTTCGTGAACCTCTACGAGCAGGCCACCCACCAGTCGGGGATCACCGGCGAGAACCTGCTGCGCATGCTCGAGCTTCGCCTCGACAACGTGACCTACCGGGCCGGCTGGGGAGCCAGCCGGGCCCAGGCCCGCCAGCTCGTCCGTCACGGGCACGTGCAGGTCAACGGCAAGCGGGTCACCATCCCGAGCTACCGGGTGCGCCAGGGCGACGTCGTCGCTCTGGCCGAGCGGTCACGCCAGCTCATCATCATCCGTCACAACGTCGACACCCTGGATCGCCAGGTCCCACCCTGGCTGGAGGCCGAGGACGGCGGCCTCCGGGTCACCGTGCGGAGCCTGCCCCTCAGGGAGCACATCGACGTGCCCGTACGAGAACAGCTCATCATCGAGCTCTACTCCAAGTAGCACCACCAGCGTCAAGGAGTCATCGTCGCAATGCTCATCATCCAACGCCCGACAGTGGAGCCGCTCGGCGAGGAGGAGAACGGTCGCCAGCGCTTCGCCATTGGACCCCTGGAGCCAGGGTTCGGCCACACCATGGGCAACACGCTGCGGCGGACCCTGCTGTCGTCGATCCCCGGAGCGGCCGTCACCCAGGTCCGCTTCGACGACGCCCTCCACGAGTTCACCACCCTCCCGGGGGTGAAGGAGGACATCACCGACATCATCCTCAACCTGAAGGACATCGTCCTCCGGGTGGAGTCCGACGAGCCGGTCACCCTCCGCCTCGATGCCCGCGGACCGGCGGCGGTCACGGCGGGGGACCTGCAGACCCCGGCCGACGTCGAGGTGCTGAACCCCGAGCTGACGCTGGCCACTCTGGACCCCAAGGGCCGGCTGGCCATGGACGTGACCGTCGAGCGGGGCCGCGGCTACGTCTCGGCCGAGCTCAACAAGCGGACCTCGACCATCGGCGTCATCCCGGTGGACTCGATCTTCTCCCCCGTGCGCAGGGTGGCCTTCACGATCGAGCCCACCCGGGTGGAGCAGTCGACCAACTTCGACCTGCTGGTGCTCGACGTGGAGACGGACGGCTCGATCTCGCCGCGTGACGCCCTGGCCTCGGCCGGCGAGACCCTTCGGTCCCTGGTGGGCCTGGTGGCGGACATGAGCGAACATCCCCAGGGGCTCGAGCTCGGCGATGTCAGCACCATGACCAGTGGCTCCCCCGACCTCGACCTTCCCATCGAGGACCTCGACCTCTCCGAGCGGCCCCGCAACTGCCTGAAGCGGGCGCAGGTGAACAGCATCGGGGAGCTGGTGGACCGCACGCCCGACGATCTGCTTGCCATCACCAACTTCGGGCAGAAGTCCCTCGACGAGGTCATCCAGCGCCTCGACGAGCGAGGCCTGTCGCTTCGCACCAAGGAGGAATGAGGTGCAGGGCACCCCGACGAAGGGCCGCCGCCTCGGCGGCGACGCCGCCCACCAGAAGGCCATGCTCGGGAACCTGGTGGCATCACTGGTGGCCGCCGAGGCCCTGGTGACCACCGAGTCCAAGGCCAAGGCCCTGCGGCCCGTGGTCGAGAAGGTCATCACCAAGGCACGCAAGGGCGGCGTCCACCGTCAGCGCCAGGTCGTGGCGCTGATCCGGGACAAGGACATGGCCAACAAGCTGTTCGAGGACATCGGGCCCCGGTACAGCGACCGCCCCGGCGGTTACACACGCATCCTCAAGCTCGGGCCGCGCCATGGGGACAATGCCCCCATGGCCCGTATCGAGCTCGTGTGACGCTCTTCGGGCCCGAGGAGACTCCACTCGCCCCCGAAGAGGGGGCACCCGCTGCGCACGAGCCCGTGAGGGTACGGCTCACGGTGGCCTACGAGGGGACCGGCTTCCACGGCTTCGCCGCCCAGCCCGGACAGTCGACGGTGGGCGGGACCCTGAGCGAGGCCATCGAGAAGGTCGTCGGCCACCAGGTGAGCCTGACGTGCGCGGGACGGACCGACAGTGGCGTCCACGCCTGGGGCCAGGTGGTCCACGCCGACCTGGCTCCCGTCAGGGGACGGCTCGATCCCGACGCGCTCGTCCGCTCGTGCAACGCCATGCTGGCGCCGAGCATCGTCGTGCGCGAGGCCGAGATCGCCCCGCCCGGCTTCGACGCTCGCCGCTCGGCGATCTCGCGCCGCTATCGCTACCGCGTGCTCAACGCGTCGACAGCCGATCCCTTCCTCGCCGCCACCGCCTGGCACGTCGAGGACCCCCTCGACCTCCGGGCCATGCAGCAGGCCACCGATCCGCTGCTCGGTGAGCACGACTTCTCCACCTTCTGTCGTCGGCCTCCCGACGGCGGATCGCTCGTGCGCCGTGTGCACGACGCCCGCTGGACCACCGAAGACGGTCGTCTCGGCCAGGGCGACCTGCTGCGCTTCGAGATCGAGGCGGTCGCCTTCTGCCACCAGATGGTGCGCTCGGTGGTCGGCACCCTGGTCGAGGTGGGTCGGGGTCGCAGGCAGGCCGGCGACCTGGCGTGGATCCTGCGATCGCGCGATCGGGCCCTCGCCGCCTCGCCCGCGCCCCCGCACGGGCTGTGCCTGTGGGCCGTCGCCTATCCCGACGGCGGCGGGACGGCCTGATCGGCCCGCTCGGCGGCGAGCTCGCTGTCGAAGCCCTGCTCACGCAGGGCCCGCACGACCTCGTGTCGGTGCGAGGGGTCACGGGTCTCGACGGTCAGGAGGACCTCGACTTCGTCCACGCCCAGCTCGAGGCCGGCCCGATGGTGCTCGACCGACAGCACGTTGAGCCGCATCCTGGCCACCGCGTCGGTGAGGGCGGCCAACGCGCCGGGGCGATCGCTGAGCACGATGCGCAGCAGCAGGTAGCGCCCGGCGGCGGACAGACCGTGGTCGATGACCTTGGTGAGCACGAGGGGATCGACGTTGCCGCCCGAGAGCACGGCCACGGCGGGGCCGGTGCCCGGCACCCGACCGGCCAGGATGGCAGCCAGCGCCACCGCCCCCGCCGGCTCGACGACGACCTTGGCCCGTTCCACCAGCAGGAGGAGGGCCCGGCTGATCTCCTCCTCGGTCACAGTGACCACGTCGTCGACGTACGCCTGCGTGTGCGCGAGCGTCAGGTCGGAGACGCGGCGCACGGCGATGCCGTCGGCCATGGTCGCTACGCTGTCGAGGGTCACGCACCGGCCGGCGTCGAGGGACGCCCGCATGGCCGGGGCCCCCGCCGCCTCGACACCGATGACCTTCACCTGGCGGCGTGTGTGGGCCAGCGCCGTCGCCACCCCCGCAACCAGCCCGCCCCCTCCCACCGGGACCACCACCACCGTCGCCAGCGGCGCCTGCTCGGCGAGCTCGAGACCGATGGTGCCCTGGCCGGCCACGACGAGAGGATCGTCGAAGGGCGGCACCAGCACGGCACCGGTCCGGTCGGCGTGGCCACGGGCGGCGGCCATGGCATCGTCGACCAGGGCGCCGCCGAGGAGCACCGTCGCTCCGTACGAGCGCGTGGCCTCGACCTTGGGCAGCGCCGCGTTGACGGGCATGAAGATGGTGGCGGGCAGACCCGACAGTCGGGCGGCGAGGGCGACGCCCTGGGCGTGGTTGCCGGCCGAGGCGGCGACGACCTCCGGCGTGCGTCCCCGCTCCTGCTCCAGGCGGGCCACGAAGTTGCGGGCGCCCCGGATCTTGAACGAGCCCGTCCGCTGGAGCTGCTCGCCCTTCAGCAGGATCTCGCGGCCGGCCAGCGCCGAGAGCGAGTGGGAGTGCGTCACCGGTGTCATCCGGATGACCGGCGCGACGGTCGCCCGGGCGTCCTCGATGTCGCGCAGGTCGATCACGCCAGCGTGAGCCTACTGTGACGTCTCCGGGGGCCGCCCGGGCCCGCACCTCGGCCTGGGGGAGGGCCCGCTTGCCGGTGTCGGGGCGCAGATCTAACCTGGTCTGTCGGCCCGGCGCCGTGTCGGCGCGCTCCGTGCCTCCTGAACCGTTGGAATCCCTGGAAGAGCTTCCCGTGCGTACCTACTCACCCAAGCCCAGCGACGTCGACCGCGCCTGGCACGTCGTCGACGCCGAGGGACTGGTGCTCGGACGCATGTGCACCGAGGTGGCGCGGGTACTGCGGGGCAAGCACAAGCCGCTCTTCGCCCCCCATGTCGACATGGGCGACCACGTGGTGATCGTCAACGCCGCCAAGGTCGTCATGACCTCCGACAAGGCCGACAAGAAGCTCTACTACCGCCATAGCGGCCACCCCGGGAGCCTGAAGAGCCGCACCTACGCCGACCTGCTGGCCACCCGGCCCGACGAGACGGTTCGCCGGGCCGTGCGGGGGATGCTGCCCAAGGGGCCCCTCGGCCGGCGTATGTTGAAGAAGCTCAAGGTGTACGCCGGCCCCGCCCATCCGCATACCGCCCAGGACCCCCAGCCCCTGCCGCTGGAGGGAGCCCGGGCCCACCCGGCCTGAGGAGTCCCATCATGCCCCCGCCCCTCGCCAAGACCACCGGTCGCCGCAAGGCCGCGGTGGCCCGCGTGCGCTTCCGCTCCGGCGGCGGGACCGTCAGGATCAACCGGCGTCCGATCGAGGACTACTTCCCCTCGGCGACCCACCGCATGATCGCCACCGAGCCGCTGCGACTGGCGACGGCGGCGGACTCCTACGACATCGATGCGACCATCGGCGGGGGCGGCACCTCCGGCCAGGCCGGTGCCCTCCGCCTCGGGATCGCCCGGGGTCTGGCCGAGCTGGACGGCGACCTGCGGGTACCCCTCAAGCGGGCGGGCTTCCTGACGCGCGACGCCAGGGAGAAGGAGAGCAAGAAGTACGGCCTCAAGAAGGCCCGCAAGGCGCCTCAGTACTCGAAGCGGTAGCGCCGCTTGAGCTTGAAGTTCGGCACCGACGGGCTCCGCGGCGTCGCCAACGCCGAGCTTACGCCCGAGCTCGTCCTCGCCCTCGGTCGGGCGGCGGCTCGGGTGGTACCGGCTCCGGAGTTCGTCGTCGGTCGCGACACACGGCTGTCGGGCCCGCTGCTGCAGGCGGCGCTGTCTGCGGGGCTCGCCAGCGAGGGGGTGCGTGTCGCCGATGTCGGCGTCATCCCGACCCCTGGTGTGGCCTGGCTCTCGGCCACGCGGCAGCTCCCGGCGGCGATGATCTCGGCCTCGCACAATCCCTTCCCCGACAACGGCGTCAAGCTCTTCGCTGCAGGGGGGACCAAGCTGTCGGATCCCGTTGAGCGGGCCCTGGAGGCCGAGCTGGGCCGGCTCGTCCGCGACCCCGCTGCTGCGGACGGTGTCCCGCCGCCGTCGCCTGACGTCATGGCGGCCGTGGGGGCCTCGGTGGGCCGCATCGACCCCGATCCGGCAGCGGTCGACCAGTACGGCGATCACCTCGTCGCCTCGCTGGAGGGCAGGCGGCTCGACGGTCTCCGCTGCGTGCTGGACTGCGCCAGCGGCGCTGCCAGCCGAGTCGCCCCGGCCGTCCTCGCCCGCTCGGGCGCCGACGTGCGCGTGATCGCAGACGCTCCCGACGGGACCAACATCAACGACGGCTGCGGCTCGACCCATCCCGAGGGTCTCCAGCGCGCCGTCGTGGCGGCCGGAGCCGATGTCGGACTGGCCTTCGACGGCGACGCCGACCGGGTGCTCGCCGTCGACCACACCGGCGCGCTGATAGACGGCGATCACCTCATGACCATGTTCGCCATGGACCTCAGCGAGCGTCGCCTCCTGGCCTCGGACACGGTGGTGGTGACGGTCATGACCAATCTGGGGATGCTGCTCGCCCTCGAGGCCAGGGGCATCCGGGTGTGCCAGACCAAGGTGGGCGACCGTCACGTGCTGGCCGCCATCGAGGAGGGTGGCTACACCCTCGGCGGAGAGCAGTCGGGTCACATCATCTTCCGACAGCTGGCGACCACCGGCGACGGGATCCTCACCGGCCTCCAGCTGCTCGATCTGCTGCGCCGCCGCGACCGGTCGCTGGCCGAGCTGGCGGGCGAGGCGATGACCCGCCTGCCGCAGGAGCTGGTCAGTGTGGCCGTGTCCGATCCCGACCGGCTGGAGTCGGCCGGCGCCGTCTGGGAAGAGGTGGCTGCTGTGGAGGCCGAGCTGGGCCGCACCGGTCGGGTCCTGCTCCGGGCCAGCGGCACCGAGCCGGTCGTCAGGGTCATGGTCGAGGCCCAGAGCGCCGATCAGGCCAGTGCCGCCGTCGACCGACTGTGTCGCGCCGTGCGTGGCCAGCTCGGTCACGGGTAAGGCGCCGACGCCCGCTCACCGAGCACCACTCACCGCCCCGCCGGCTGACCGGACGCCGTACCCTTTAGAGCCATGTGCGGCATCATCGGCGCCACCGGATCGTCCCCCGTGCTCCCCGTGCTGGTCGAGGGGCTGGCACGCCTCGAGTACCGCGGCTACGACTCCGCCGGCGTGGCGCTGCTCGCCGACGGCGGCGTGTGGCGCCGCCGGCGGGCCGGCGGCAACAAGAGCGTCGCCGAGCTGACCGAGACCGTGGGCGACGCCCCCCGTGCCACCACTGGTATCGGTCACTCACGGTGGGCGACCCACGGAGCGCCGACGGAGCCCAACGCCCACCCGCACACCGACGCCACCGGCCGCCTCGCCCTCGCCCACAACGGGATCATCGAGAACTACCGCGAGCTGGCCCGGACCCTGCCCCAGGGCGGCGACGAGCTGACCAGCGACACCGACACCGAGGTGCTGGCGCATCTGATCGCGGCGCGCATGGGCGACGGCGTCGGTCTGGCCGACGCCGTGCGCGCCGCCCTCGGGGAGGTCCAGGGCAAGTTCGCCCTCGCCGTCATCCACGCCGACGAGCCCGGGCTCATCGTGGGCGCCCGCCGGGGCTCGCCACTCGTCGCCGGTCAGACCGACGGCACCGGCCTGCTGGCCTCCGACATCCCCGCCATCCACGGTCAGGCCCAGCGCTTCTACGTCATCGACAACGACCGCGTCGTCGAGGTCCGTCCCGGCAACATCCGGGTCACCGACCTGGCAGGGCGGGAGCTCGAGCTGGTCGGCCGCGAGGTCAGCTGGGACCTGGAGGCCGCCGAGAAGGGTGGCTACCCCGACTTCATGATGAAGGAGATCCACGAGCAGCCGGCCGCCGTGCGCGACACGCTGCTGGGCCGCATCATGGGTGGCCGGCTGGTGCTCGACCAGATGCGGCTGTCGGACGACGACGTGCGCCAGGTGGACAAGGTCTTCGTCGTCGCCACCGGCTCGAGCTACCACGCCGGGATGGTCGGACGCCTGTCCATCGAGCACTTCGCCCAGCTGCCGACCGAGCTCGAGATCGCCAGCGAGTTCCGCTATCGCGATCCGGTGCTCGACTCCTCCAGCCTGGTGGTGGCCATCAGCCAGTCGGGAGAGACGCTGGACACGATGGAAGCCGTCGCCCACACCAAGGCCATGAGCAAGGCGCGGGTGCTGGCCGTCACCAACGTCGTCGACTCGTCGCTGGGTCGCGATGCCGACGCCACGCTCTACACACGGGCCGGACCGGAGATCGCGGTGGCGTCGACCAAGTGCCACGTGGCCCAGCTGGTGGCGATGCACGTCCTGGCCCTCTATCTGGCCCAGGTGCGGGGCAAGTACTACCCCGAGGAGGTGGCCCACCAGCTCGAGTGCCTCCAGCTCCTGCCCGAGCGCGTCCAGGCCGCCATCGACACGGCTCCGGCGGTGAGCGAGGTGGCCCGGCAGGTCGGGGGGGCGCGCGACTTCTTCTTCATCGGGCGGGGCGTGGGGAACGCCATGGCCCTGGAGGGCGCCCTCAAGCTCAAGGAGATCAGCTACCTGCGAGCCGAGGGCTATCCGGCCGGCGAGCTCAAGCACGGTCCCATCGCGCTCATCGAGCCCGGCGTGGTGGTGGTGGCCATCGCCACCAGGAGCCGGCTCAGGGACAAGCTGCTGGCGAACATGCAGGAGGTCAAGGCCCGAGGTGCGACCGTCGTCGCCCTGGTCGACGACGAGGAAGCCGATGACGCCCACGTGCGGGCGCTCGCCGACCATGTCCTCACCGTGCCCTACGCCGGCCACGAGCTGTTCCAGCCCGTGGTGGACGTCATCCCTCTTCAGCTCTTCGCCTACGCCCTGGCCACCGAGCGGGGCAACGACGTCGACCGTCCCCGCAACCTGGCCAAGACCGTCACCGTCGAGTGATGACCCCGTCAGGGGCCGCCATCGACGGTGTGGGCATCGGCATCGATGCCGTGGAGGTGCCGAGGTTCCGCCGGGCGCTGGCGCGCCGGCCGGGTCTGCGACGGCGACTGTTCACCGACGGCGAGATGGCGTACGCGGCCCGCTTCGCCGACCCGGTGCCGAGGCTGGCCGCCCGTTTCGCCGTGAAGGAGGCGGTCATGAAGTCGCTGGGCGTCGGGCTCGGCGCCTTCGCGTTCCGCGACGTCGAGGTCGTGCGCCTGCCGGGGGGCGCTCCCGCCATCTCGGTGGCCGGTACGGCATCCGAGCTTGCCGGCCGTCTGGACGTGACAGGCTGGCGGGTGTCGATCACCCACACCGACCTCATGGCCGAGGCCGTGGTGCTCGCCCTCGGGGGTCGCGGGTGAGGCCCGTCGTGACGGTCGAGGAGATGAAGGCCATCGACGCGCAGGCCCAAAAGCACGTGAGCCTCGACACCCTCGTCGACCGGGCGGGCACGGCCGTGGCCCGGTCCGTGCTCCGCCGCCTGGGTGGCTCGTACGGCCGGCGGGTCGTCGTGGTGGCCGGCAAGGGCCACAACGGAGACGACGGCCGCGTGGCTGCGGCCCGGCTCAGGAGGCGCGGGGTCGGGGTCAGGGTGGTCGACGCGGGAGCGGCGGGAGCGAGCGGAGCGGGGTTGGCGCCGTGCGACGTCGTCGTGGACGCCGCCTACGGCACGGGGTTCCGGGGGGAGTACCGGGCGCCCGAGGCTCCGGCGGGGGCGCAGGTCGTGGCCGTCGACATCCCCTCGGGGGTCAACGGGGACACGGGAGTGGCGGCTGCCGGCGCGGTGCGGGCCGACGCCACCGTGACCTTCGCCGCCTTCAAGCCCGGGCTTCTCCTCGGCGAGGGTCCGCTCCGGTCGGGCTCGGTCGAGGTCGTCGACATCGGCCTGGATGCCAGCGCTGCACGCATCCACCTGGTCGACGACGTCGACGTCGCCGACCTGTTGCCGGTCCGTCCTCGGGACACCCACAAGTGGCAGACGGCGCTCTACGTCGCTGCCGGCTCACCCGGGATGATGGGCTCGGCGACCTTCTGCTCGCTGGCAGCGATGCGGGCGGGGGCGGGGATGCTCCAGCTCGGCGTGCCCGGTGCAGGCCCTCAGGATCTCCCGAGCAGCGAGGTGGTCGCCCATGGGCTGCCCGGCGAGGGATGGGACGCCGACGTCCTCGACGTGGTCGGACGGTGCCGGGCGCTCGTCCTGGGGCCAGGGCTCGGGCGCTCCCTGGCGGCGGAGTCGGCCGTGCGCCGCCTGGTCGCCGAGTGCCCCGTCCCCGTTCTCGTCGACGCCGACGGTCTCAACGTCCTGGGCCGGGCGGAGGAGGTGGCCAAGCTGGTCGCGGGTCGCTCGACCCCGGTCGTGCTCACACCCCACGACGGCGAGTACGCCCGCCTGTCGGGCACCGCACCGGCGCCCGATCGGATCGGCGCCACCCGCGACCTGGCCCGGCGGACGGGTGCCGTGGTGCTGCTGAAGGGCTCGACGACCATTGTGGCCGCGCCCGAAGGTCGGGCGCTCGTGTCGACCTCGGGCTCGCCCCGGTTGGCGACGGCCGGCACCGGCGACGTCCTCTCGGGTGTCATCGGCGCGTTCATCGCTCGGGGGCTGCCTCCGGTGGAGGCGGCGGCGCTCGGCGCCCATACCCATGGCCGGGCCGCGGGGCTCGGGCTGGCCGAGGGCCTGCTGGCGGGCGACCTCGTCGAGCTCGTGCCCCGTTGGCTGTCCGAGGTGACGGCCCCGTGAGGACCCGCTGGGCCGCCCTCGGCGTCGGCGTCGGTGCCGCCGCAGCGTCGGCTGCCCTCCTCGAGCGCCGGGCCGTCCGGCGGGCGCG
>JBPYEZ010000033.1:0-9614 GCA_051984395.1 Acidimicrobiales bacterium
CTCGGGCCGCCCCGCCATCCTCGACGGTCGCCGGCCCGGCGCCGGGGCTGGCGCCAGGCGCCTGGGCGACGTACCACGCCGACGGGGCACGCAGCGGCGTCGACGCCGCCGCGCCGGCGTTCGTGACGCCGACCAGGCGATGGTCCACCTCGATCCCCGGCGACGTGTACGCCCAGCCGCTCGTGGTCGGTGACCGGGTGGTGGTCGCCACCGAGGCCGACGCGGTCCTCGCCGTGCAGGCCGCCACCGGCCGGGTGTTGTGGAGCACGACACTCGGGCAGCCGATGGCCGGCGGCGATCTCCCCTGCGGGAACATCGACCCCACTGGCATCACCGGGACGCCGGTGATCGACTCCTCAGCGGGGACCGTGTGGGTCGTGGCCTTCGTCCGACCGGGCCATCACGTGCTGGCCGCGCTCGACCTGTCGACCGGCGCCGTCCGCTCGCGAACGGTCGTCGACCCCCCGGGCGCTGACCCCCACGTCCAGCAGCAGAGGGGCGCGCTGGCGCTGTCGGCCGGACGCGTCTACGTGCCCTTCGGGGGGCTGTTCGGCGACTGTGGCGACTATCACGGCTACCTGGTCGGCGTCTCCGTCCAGCGGCCAAGCGACCCCCTCCTCGTCTACCGCGTCCCGTCCGAACGGGAAGGCGCCATCTGGGCGCCACCAGGAGCGGCTCTGGCAGCCGACGGCACCCTGCTCGTCGCCACGGGGAACGGCAGTGCCACGACGACCTACGACGGGGGCAACTCGGTGGTCCGGCTCTCGCCCGACCTCCACCAGCTCGACTCGTTCACACCGACCGACTCGCCGCAGCTCAACGCCGAGGATCTCGACCTGGGCTCGACCACGCCGCTCCAGGTGGGTGGGGGCCTCGTCTTCCAGATCGGCAAGGCGGGCGTGGGCTACCTGCTGCGCGCCGACCACCTCGGAGGCGTCGGTGGCCAGGCGTACTCGGCTCAGGTGTGCGGCAGCGTCCTCGGGGCGACGACGTACGACGCGCCGCTGATCCTGGTGCCGTGCGAGGACGGGCTGGTCGCCCTCCGCCTCGCTGGCGGAGGGCAGCCGAGCTTCGGCGTGGCCTGGAGGGTCCCCGCCCTCACCACCGGACCGGCGATCGTTGCCGGCAGCACGCTCTGGGCTCTCGACCGCAGCGCCGGCGATGCCGTCGCCCTGGACGTCACCACCGGCGCGGTCCGGGCGCGGGTCCACGTCGGTGGGGCCAATCACTTCGCCACGCCGGGCAGCGGCGGCGGCCAGCTCTACGTCGCGGCTGGAGGCCAGCTGGTCGCACTGGCCGAGTGAAGCCCGCTGGCGACGCTCGCCGCGGTGGACGCCGCCTCGTTTCGCCCGACAAGCTGAGCCGGATGACACCGAGCATGCCGGACGACCTGCTGACCCTCGCCCGGGCGGCCAAGGGCTTCATGCCCGAGCGCGAGGGCCTCGATCTGTTCGAGGTGGGCGTCGTGGCCGCGACCTCGGGGCTGGGCCCGCTGCTGGAGGTCGGGGCCTACTGCGGCAAGTCGAGCATCTACCTCGGAGCCGCCGCCCGGAAGGGAGGCAGCGTCCTGTTCAGCGTCGACCACCACCGCGGGTCGGAGGAGAACCAGGCCGGCTGGGAGCATCACGACCCGACGCTGATCGACCCGGGTACGGGGCGCATGGACACCCTCCCGACCTGGCGGCGGACCCTGGAGGAGGCCTCCCTCGAGAACGAGGTCGTCGCCGTGGTCGGAGACTCGCCGACGATCGCCGCCAACTGGCGCACCCCGCTCTCGCTCGTCTTCATCGACGGCGGCCACGGCGAGCAGGCGGCCTGGGCCGATTACCGCGGTTGGGCCCCGCACGTCGCCGACGGAGGCCTGCTCGCCATCCACGACGTGTTCCCCGACCCGGCGGACGGGGGCCGTCCCCCGTTCGAGCTCTGGTCCCGCGCCCTGGCGTCGGGCGCCTTCGCCCCGGAGGGCGAGTGCGGCAGCCTACGGGTGGCGCGTCGGGTCGCCGACGGGATCTGAGAGGTCCAACCCCGCCGGCAGTCCCTCTCCGCGGAACAGCCCTGCGGTGGATCCCGTTCCCGCCAGCGTGTCGGCCGCCAGCACGACGGCGGCCGACGTGTAGGTGCTGCGCTCTCCGCCGGGAAAGTGCACACCGTCCGGATAGACGCAGCCGGTCCAGTAGGAGCCGTCGTCGTGACGGAAGGCCTGCACCCAGTCGAACAGCCGCAGGGCGTCCTCCCTGAGGTCCGCGGCATCGAGGGCCATCACGCACTCGGCCGTCTCGGCGGCGGTGACCCAGGGCCGATCGGAGACACAGCGCACCCCGCGTCCGTCCATCACGAACTGCGCCCAGCGCTCGGCCATGCGGGCCCGGGCGGGCCCGCCGACCAGCGCGCCCGAGAGGACCGGGTAGTACCAGTCCATCGCCCAGCGGTCCTTGGGCTCGAACGCCTCGGGGCAGAACGCCACCGCGTGGGCCAGCCGTCCGGCGGCCAGCTCCCAGTCCGGCCGCTCCAGACCGAGCTCCTCGGCGGCGGCGACGGCACACCGCAGGCTGAAGTACACCGACGAGGAGCCGGTGAGGAGGGCGTAGCGGCCCAGGGTGCCGTCGGGCTCCACCGACCACGTGATCTCCCCGCCCGGCTGCTGGAATCCGAGCACGAAGTCGAGAGCCCGGGTCACCACGGGCCACAGCGTCTCGAGGAACCCCCGGTCGCCCGTCTGCAGGTAGTGGTGCCACGCGCCCACCGCCAGGTAGCTGCAGACGTTGGTGTCGCGCCGGGGCTGCTCCACGCCCGCCTCGAGGTAGTACATGCACCACGAGCCGTCGGGATGCTGGATGTCGACCAGCCACTGATAGGCGCGCTCGGCCTCGGCCCGGAGGCCCCCGATCGACAGCGCCATGGCCGCCTCCACGTGGTTCCACGGGTCGGCGTGGCCGCCCGGAAACCACGGGACCATGCCGTTGGCGAGCTGGACGTCGGCGATGGACTCCGCCGTGGCGACCACCTCGGGCGCGGTCAGGACGCCTCTGACCTCGGGGACCGAGACCGCCCTCATGCCGGACGGTCCAGGTAGAGGACCAGGCTCTTGCCGACGAGAGGATTGAGCAGCCGGTCGGCGACCCTGGTGAGAGCGGGCGCCCGCACGATGTCCCACACCAGGAGGCGGTGGTAGGCGCGCACCAGCGGGTGCTGGTCGCGGTCCACGCCGACGGCGCAGCGCAGCCACCAGTAGGGCGAGTGCAGAGCGTGGGCGTGGTGGGAGCCCCGGAGCGTGAGCCCGACCCGGCGCAGGCGCCGCAGCAGCGACGAGCGACGATAGATGCGAACGTGGCCGCCCTCGACCGAGTGGTACGCCCCGGAGAGCGCCCAGTTCACCGCCTCGGGGCCCAGCCTCGGGACCGTCACGGCCAGGGAGCCACCCGGACGCAGGACCCGGGCCAGTTCGGCCATCGCGGCCTGGTCGCCGGCCAGGTGCTCGAGCACCTCGGCCGCGATCACACGGTCGAAGCTCGCGTCGCGAAAGGGGATGGCCTGGGCGTCGGCACAGACCACGGCGCCGCTGCCGTCACACCTGGCCTCGTCTTGACGGGCCATCTCGCCCATCAGGGTGGACACGTCCTTCAGCTCGGCCTCGCTGGCGTCGAGCGCCGTCGTCCGCGCACCTCGTCGGATGGCCTCGTAGGCGTGGCGGCCGCCGCCGCAACCGAGGTCGAGCAGCCGCTCGTTGGCGCGCAGGCCCAGCCGGTCGTAGTCGACGGAGAGCACTCAGATCCCGCCGGTGGCGTCCAGGACGGTCCGGTACTGCCCGACGGTCGCCCGGGCGGCGGCGGCCCAGGTGAAACGCTCCTGTACGCGGGCCCGGCCGGCGGCCCCGATGCGGGCCCGGAGCGCGGGCTCGTCGAGCGCGGTGCCGATCGCCATGGCCAGGGCACCCGGATCGCCAGGAGGCACGAGCAGGCCGGTCTCGCCGTCGGCACCGACCACCTCGGGCAGGGCGCCGCCGGTCGTGGCCACGACGGGCACGCCGCAGGCCATGGCCTCCACCGCGGGCAGCGAGAAGCCCTCGTAGAGCGACGGGACGACGGCCACCTCGGCCTCGGCGTAGAGCTCGACGATGCGCTGGTCGCTCACCTTGCTGACGAAGCGCACCGCATCCTCGAGCCCGAGGCGCTTGATCGTGGCGCCGACGCGACTGGCGGAGCGGGGCTCGCCGATCACGACGAGGTCGGCGGGGCGTTCGGTGCGCACCTTGGCCAGGGCCTCGAGCAGGGGGACCAGGCCCTTGAGCGGCACGTCGGCGCTGGCGGTGGTCATGAGGCGACCCGGCACCCGGGCCACACCGGGCCGGGGCCGGAAGAGCGTGTCGTCCACGCCCACCGGCACCACCGACACCCGCGAGGGGTCGACGCCCATGTCCTCGACGATGTCGGACTTCGACGACGCCGAGACCGTGACGATCCGGGGAAGCTGGCGGGCGACCTCGACCTGCATGCCGAGGAAGCCGTACCAGCGCCTGAGAATGAGCCGCCGGCGGAGGCTGCGGGCGTGAGCCAGCTCGAGGTCGCGGTCCACCGTGATCGGGTGGTGCACCGTGGTGAGGATGGGCCAGCCGTCCTCCATCATGCCCAGCAGGCCCCGGCCCAGACACTGGTTGTCGTGGATGATGTCGAAGTCGCCCCGACGGGCGGCCAGCACCTTCCGCGCCCGCAAGCTGAAGGTGAGCGGCTCGGGGAACCCGGCGGTGCACATGAGGGCGAACTCGAGCACGTCGATCCGGCTGCGCACCTCGCGGGGTCGGGGGATCCGAAACGGGTCGGGCTCTCGGTACAGGTCGAGGCTGGGCACCTCGACGAGCGGGACGCCGTCGTCCAGGACCGGGTACGGGGGCCCGGCGAAGACCTCGACGTGGTGGCCGAGGGCGGCGAGCTCCCTGGTGACGTACCGGGTATACACGCCCTGACCACCCGAATGCGGATTGCCCCGATAGGCGAGGAACGCGATCCGGAGCGGCCCGGGAGACCCATGCATGAGGGGAGAGCCTCTCCTGAGGTGGGGCAACAGCGCAAACAGGGCCGGTACGTCCTCAGCCACCGGTGCCGAGCTGAACCGACTTGACGATCAGCAGCACGACGGCCACGACCAGGTACGCACGCAGCGTGTACATGCCGAACCGGCGACCCCTGGACCAGCTCGGCCGCCCCAGCAGGGCCAGCGGCGGCATCCGCCAGGTCTCGCGACGGGGACCCTCCTCGCCCTCGGGCGGCTCCGGCTGGCCCGCCCGCGTGCGGAGGGACATCAGGCCCCCGGCGACCAGCGCGACCACTAGGCCGGCGAAGAGGGCGATCAGCAGAAGGGGGACGTTGATGCCGGAGATCAGCGTGGTCGCCATCAGGATGAGGGACAGGACGAGGAGCGTGCCGACGATCACGCTGGCCAGGCCGTTCAGCCACGGGCGGTTGACCCAGGGCCCGAGAACGGCCTTGTCGTTGCAGAGAAGGAGAAGGAAGACCGTGGCGCTGGGAAGCAGGACGCCGGCCAGGGCCTGGACCGAGGTGGTGATCAGGCCGAGCGGTGCACCGGGGATGAGGACGATGGCAGCGGCGAGGAACACGAGCAGCGCGAAGGTGGCGTAGAAGAACTTCGCCTCCCCGATGCCCCGGTGGAGCGAGTGGCGGGCCCCGAAGACGTCGCCGAAGGCGTAGGAGGTCGACAAGGTGACGGCGGCGGCGCCGATGATCGACGCGTTGAGCAGGACGATGGCGAACAGGTCGCCGGCGGTGGGGCCGAGCTGCTTGGCCAGGCCGCTGGCGACGGTGCCGGCGTCGCCGAACTGGCCGAAGAGGGAGGTGTGGTTGAAGGCGAAGGCTGCGGTCACGACGATCGCCCCGGCGCCGATCACCGTCACGAACGACCCGATCACGGTGTCCGCCCGCTCGTAGTTGATCCACCGGGGGGTGATCCGCTTGTCGATGATGTTCGACTGCTGGAAGAACAGCTGCCAGGGCGCCACCGTGGTGCCGACGATGGCGATGATGAGCAGCACCGACGTCGAGTTGACCCCGCCGAGGACGCTGGGAACGAAGGAGTCGTGGACGACGGGGCTGATGTGGGGATGGCTCATCACCAACAGCGGAATGGCCAGAAAATTGACGAGCACGAACACGAGCATGAACCGCTCCCAGCGACGGAAGCTGCCGCTGGCGGTGATGGCCACGAGGGCCACGGCGGCGATGGGCACGGCCACGTACTTGCTCACGCCGAAGTAGCCGAGGGCCAGGCTGACGCCGATGAACTCGGTGACGATCGTGAGGAAGTTGAGCAGGAACAGGTCGCCCACCGAGAAGGCGCCCCAGAACTTGCCGAAGCGCTCGATGATGAGGCGGGCGTGGCCGACGCCGGTGACCGATCCCAGGCGCACCACCATCTCCTGGTTGACGATCAGCACCGGGATGAGCAGCAGAAGTGTCCACAGCAGGCTGGTGCCGTAGTTCTGCCCGGCCTGGGCGTAGGTCGCGACGCCGCCGGCGTCGTTGTCGCCGACCATGACGATGAGCCCGGGGCCGACGATGGCGGCCAGGGTGAGCAGCCGGGCCCACATCGATCGCCGCGGCGCGAGATCGTGCACCCCGATCGTGCCCAGGGCGCCCTGGATGTCGCCGAGATGGGCCTCGTCGAGGACCGACGGGGCCCGCTCGGAGCCTAGGGTCTCGATCTCCTCAGCCATGGCTCGGTGACCTCCTCAGCGGTGGCGCGGCCGCCGTCGCGCACCCGCTCGCGGTCACCCCCTAGCCGAGCCAGCCTCGGCGACCTCTGATCGGCGTGCGCGCCGTCACGGTGCGTAACCCACTGTCGGCGTTCAGCGCGCGCTCCTCGTCCGGCCCACGGCCCAGCACACCCCAAGGAGTGACGTCCGGTGGGCGCCGGACTCGCCGCGGCCGTGCAAGGCCCCGGTGCACCCCTACTCGTCAGAGCTTTGGCACTGCCCAGCGTAGGCCCCGGGGGGCCAGCCACTTTGGGTCACCCCTTGCGCCGGAATGACCTGGTCTGACCCGGAGTGTCTCTCGACAGGTGGGGTCAGTGGCCTGTGTCTGAGCAGCCACCTCACCGAACGAGGTGCGACTGGCTTACGAAACGACCATACCACCGGGAGTGGACCGCTCGAACCGGCGCCAGACCGAACATCGAGCGAACGGCCGATGAACTCCTCAGTCGGGAGCTGACAGCCCGAAGTCGCCCCGCCACCCGCTGGGCTGGAGGAGCTCGAGGACGTCGTCGACGGTGATCTGGCCGATCATGTGGCAACCGTCGTCGACGACGGGGAACACGGTGAGGTTGAAGTCGGTCATCTTGCGGACGATCTCGTGCACGTCGGCATCGGGAGTGATCATGACGGGGTCGTCCTCGACCAGATCGGCCAGCGTGGCGGTCGGCGTCGCTCGCACCAGGGCGACCAGCGACACCATGCCTGCGAGACAGTTCTCCTCGTTGGTCACGTACACCGCCCCGAGGGACTCGTGGGGAGTGTCGTCGGAACGCACCGCCCCGAGGGCGTCGGTGACCGTCGTCGAGCGCGGCAGGGCCAGGAAGTCGGGGCTCATGAGGCCACCCGCCGTCTCGGGGTTGTAGCTGAGCAACGAGCGCACCTTGCCCTGCAGCTCCCGCGGCAGCGCCTCGAGCACGGGCAGTCGGCGGTCCTGGTCCAGGGCGGCGATGAAGTCCGCGCCTTCGTCGGGGGCCATGTTGCTCAGGAGCTTGGCCACCTCCTCGTTCGACCGGGACTCGAGGAACTCGCGCTGGTGCTCGGCGTCGAGCTCCTCGAAGACGTCGGCCTCCAGCTCCCGGTCCTGGCCCACGGCCTCGATGATCTCCTCGCCCTCGTCGTGGGACGCCGCCTCCACCAGGTCGGCGATCTGGGCCGGATGGAGGCGGGCGAGCTTGCGGTGGGTGAGGCGCAGCCGCGCCGTGGGCACGTGGCCGACGAAGGGCTCGATGCTCGACCAGTCGAGGATCGGACCGGGCTCGACCCGGTTGCGCAGCGGACGCGGGAGCAGACGGCGCACGACGGGGCGGGTGCTGGTGTCCACCCCCACCACCACCCAGCTGCCGTCGGCGCAGGCCAGCTCGATCTCGTTGGCCCGGACGAGCCGCGCCCCGACCACGTTGATCAGGTGGCGGGCGGCCAGGTCGCGGTTGAGCAGCACCTCACCGGGCCGCCGCTCGAAGCGTCGCAGGCTCAGCCGGTCCCCCTGGAGCTGGACCCGGCCCGACTCGATGCCGGCGATCTGGTCGATGGGGACGAACAGCTCCCGGCCACCGATCCTGGCCAGAGCGCCCATGATCGGCGGGTACGCCCCATCCTCACCCAGGCGCACGATGAGATCCTCGATCCGACCGAGCTTCTCGCCGGCCCGATCCAGGAGGGGACTCTTCACCACCGACGAGAGGTGGAGGACCCTGGCGGCCACCGGCAGCAGCGTACTACCGGGGCACTACATTCGGACCATGGAGCTGACCTATCCGCCCGACGCCGAGGAGTTCCGCGCCGAGATCCGGAGCTGGCTCCGATCGAACCTCCCGGACGGCTGGGGCGACCCCGGTTTCACGATGTCCGCCGATGAGCGCCGGGCCTTCAACGACCAGTGGACGGCCAAGCTCCGCCAGGGCGGTTGGCTCTGCGCCTCGTGGCCCACCGCGTACGGCGGCAAGGGCCTCACGACGATGCAGCAGGTCGTCCTGCACGAGGAGTTCGACCGCGCCGGCGCGCCCATGCGGGCCGACTTCTTCGGCGACACGCTGGTTGGTCCGACCATCCTGCAGTGGGGGACCGACGAGCAGCGCAAGGAGTTCCTGCCCAAGATCCTGTCGGGCGAGATCTCCTGGTGCCAGGGGTTCTCCGAGCCGGACGCCGGGTCTGACCTGGCCTCGCTCAAGACGAGGGCCGAGCTCGACGGCGACGAGTGGGTCGTCAACGGCCAGAAGGTCTGGACCACCCAGGCCCAGCACGCCGACTACATCTTCCTCCTGGCCCGCACCGACCCCGACGTGGACAAGCACGCCGGGATCTCGTACCTGCTCGTGCCCATGCGCCAGGAGGGTGTCGAGGTTCGACCGATCAAGCAGATCGACGGATCCGCCGAGTTCAACGAGGTGTTCTTCTCCAACGCCCGAGCGCCGCGCGACAACGTGGTGGGCGGAGTGAACAACGGCTGGAAGGTGGCGATGACCACGCTCGGGTTCGAGCGGGGCACGTCCGCCACGACCAGCCACCGCCGATTCCAGAAGGAGCTCGAGCACATCGTCGCCATCGCCCAGAAGAACGGTCGGGCCGCCGACCCGCTCGTGAGGCAGGAGCTAGCCCGGGCGTGGAGCAAGGTCAAGATCATGGAGATCAACGGCTTGCGGACGCTGACGTCGGTGCTGAAGGGCGATGGCTCCACCGCGGCGTTGGGCGCGACGAACAAGATGTTCTGGTCCGAGTACCACCAGGAGGCGATGCAGCTGGCGATGGCCATCCTCGGCATGGACGGGCAGGTCCTCACCGGGTCGGCCGGCGACGAGTTCGTCCCCGGCGTCGGGCGGCGTCGGGGCAACCCCGCCTATCCCGTCAGCCCCCT
>JBPYEZ010000034.1:0-12479 GCA_051984395.1 Acidimicrobiales bacterium
ACGATGTGGACCGGGTAACAGCCGGCATCCATCAACGCGCCACCGGCGAGGTCGAGCTGCCACCGGATGTCGTCGCGCCGAAACAGCGGAAAGCAGAGAGCCGCCTCCACCCGGCGGACATCACCGAGCTCACCGCTCTGCACGATCTCCAGTGCCTGAGCGGCCAGCGGGTGGTACCGCCAGTGGAAGGCCTCCATGACCACGAGGCCCGATCCGTCGGCGGCCGCGGCTACGCGCTCGGCTTCGGGCGCGTTGGCGGCGAACGGCTTCTCGCACAGCACGTGCTTGCCAGCGTCGAGCGCCTTGAGGGTCCAGAGGGCGTGGAGGCCGTTGGGCAGCGGGTTGTACACCGCGTCCACCTCGTCGTCGGCGAGCAGCGCCTCGTAGGTCTCGTGGACGACCGGGATGCCGTGGCGTTCGGCGAATGCCGCTGCCCTCGACGGATCGCGGGCGGCGATGGCTCGAAGGTCGGCGTCGGCCGAGGTCTTTGCCGGGCTCACGATCGCGTTGGGAACGATGCGGGCGGCGCCGAGGCAGCCGAGGCGGAGAGGTTCCACGCTCACCTAGCGAGGCGACCCAGGCGCGACCAGCGGCCAGGGTCGTTCCCGCTCGACGACGCGAGCGAGGTCGAGCAGCAGGGCGTCGGCGTGGTGGCGGCCGATCACCTGCATTCCGACGGGCAACCCCTCGACCAGCCCCGCGGGGATCGAGACGGCCGGGTTGCCACTCACGTTGGCGGGGATCGTCAGAGCACCGTTGTTCTCGGGCCCGACGGTCACGTCCCCGACCTTGGTGTTGAGCGTGCAGTCGGCAGGGAAGGCCACGTCGGGGTTCGTGGCGCACACGACGAAGTCCACCTCGTCGAACAGGTCCGCCATTGCCTCGTTGGCGGCGGTGCGATTGACCTCGGCTTTGGCGACCATCTCGATGTTGACGACCTGGGAAGCCATCTGGAGCCCGAACGCCATCTCCGTGGTCAGCTCGGGCAGGCAGTCGGGATAGCGGTCACCCAGCTCGCCGACCAGCGTGGCCAGGTTGGCCAGGGCCCACTCGACTCCCGAGCTCGGCAGCTGGACAGGGACGTCGACCACCCTGAGCCCTGCATCCCGAGCCAGCGCATGGCCGGCCTCGACGACAAGCGCCTCGACCTCCGGGCGCACCACGGCCGATCCGAGCGCGGGAGCGATCGCCACCCGCATGCCGGTCAGATCGTGCCGGTCGAGATCGCGCTCCCAGCCCTCGACCCTGGGCAGGCTGTAGGGGTCGCGCGCGTCGTGGCCGTTGCACACGTCGAAGTAGCGGGCGACATCTCGCACCGATCGCGCCATGCAGCCGAGGACCACGGTCAGCGGGCCGATGACCGTGCGCGGTCCACGCGGGATCCGTCCCGCTGTCCCTTTCATGCCGACGAGCCCGCAGAACCCGGCCGGGATCCGGATGGAGCCGCCGCCGTCACCCCCTGTGGCCAGGGGCACGAGCCCGCCGGCGACGGCGGCCGACGAGCCCGCCGATGAGCCACCGGTCGTCCTGGTGAGGTCCCACGGGTTGCGGGTGGCACCGTGGAGCAGGCTCACGCCGACGTTGAGCCCACCGAACTCGCTGGCCGTGGTCTGGCCGACGAGCACCGCTCCGCCCGCCCGCAGCCGCGTGATCATGGTGCTGTCCTGATCGGCCTCTCGGTCCGCAAAGACCCGCGACGCCTCCGTCAGGGGCCAGCCGGCCACGGGATCGAGCTCCTTGACAGCGACGGCGAGCCCGCCGAAGGGCGTAGCTACGTCGGTCTCCGCCGCCCGCTCGCGTGCCGCTTCGGCATCGACATGGCAGAAGGCGTTCAGCTCACTGGCGGCGATGGCTTCGAGGCTCGCCTCCAGCTCCTCCTTCGGGGATCGCTCGCCGGAGCGATAAGCATCGATGAGGGCACAGGCGTCACCAGCCCACGGTGCGTCGGACATGGCCGCAGCCTACGAGCAACCCCCGCCCTTGGTCATACTGGGCTCCGGGCGTGCTCGCCCGCCGCTCGAGGCCGGCGGGTCCGGCCGATGGCGTCGGCGGCCCAGATGGCGTCGGCGAGCATCTGAGGTGTCAGCTCGAAGGGCTCGTTGTGCGCGGTCTCGCCGGGGGCCAGCGTGCGCTCGGCGATACCGGCCATGGTCTCCTGGCTGGGATCGCCCAGTCCCAGCTGGGCGAGGGTCGACGGAAGCCCGACGGCATTGGCGAAGTCGAGCACCCGGTCCAGCTCCTCGGAAGGCCGCCCCTCGACGACGAGCTGGACGACGAGCCCGAAGGCGACCTTCTCGCCGTGGAGGTAGGCATGGGTCGGCGGAGCCGTCGTCAGCCCGTTGTGCACCGAGTGCGCCACCGCCAGCCCGCCGGACTCGAAGCCGAGGCCGGACAGGAGCGTGTTGGCCTCGACCAGTCGCTCGAGCGCAGGCGTGACCACACCTGCCTGGACGGCCTGGCGGGCCGACGGCCCGTCGTCCAGCAGGGTGTCGTAGCAGAGCCGGGCGAGGGCCGCGGCCGTCATGGTCGTTCCTCCGCCCAGCTGATTGGGGCGGTGCGCCTCGACGACCGTGCGTGCTTCGAACCAGGTCGCCAGCGCGTCGCCCATGCCGGCGACGAGGAGCCGGACCGGAGCCTGCGCGACCGCCGCCGTGTCGACCAGGACCAGGTCCGGGTTCCGGCGGTAGAAGAGATAGCGGTCGAAGTTACCGTCGTCGGTGTAGACGACAGAGAGGGCGCTGCACGGCGCGTCGCTCGACGCCGTCGTCGGGCAGTTCACCACGGGGAGGTCGAGGGTCGCGGCGGCGGCCCGTGCCGTGTCGAGCACCTTGCCGCCTCCCGCCCCGATCACCACGGCGGCCTCCAGCTCCCTCGCCGCCTCCGCCACCCGCGCGATCTCGGCGCTCGAGCACTCTCCCCCGAACTCGAGCACCCGGTGACCGATCCCCGCCGCGCCGAGGCTTTTCTCCCAGACCGCGGTGAGGAGACGGCGGGGTGAGGAGCTGGCCACGATGAGCGCCGGTCCCCTCAGGTCCATCCTGGCCATCTCGTCTCCCAGCTGCTCGGTCGCGCCGCGACCCTGCACGTAGCGTCCAGGGGCACAGAACACGCCGAGCACCGACGCGCAGTCTAGAGACGCCGCCCGCCCGGAATGGCGGCGAGGCCCGAACGCCCCCGCACCAGGTTCTCCCAGCTGTTGCTCCACCAGGACGTACTTGCGTCCAGCTCGCATCTAGGACAAGCTGAGGGCGCGTCCACGCACGCAGACCCGCTGAGGGACACGCGCTGATCAGGGTCTGACGACAGGCCGGGTGGAGGTGACACGTGCCCGTGGCGAGATCGCGGCTGGTGGCAATCCGGGGGCGGCTGAGCCCGGTCGAGTGGCGCCGGATAAGCGCCATGAGCGCGTTCATCCTGCTCCTGCACGTCCTCGGCTTCGGCATCCTCGCTCTGGTCGTCGTCCCCGGTCACTACCACCTGGGGGCCAGGGCCTTCGGCTTCGGCACCGGCGTCCTCGCCTACACCCTCGGGCTGCGTCACGCCTTCGACGCCGATCACATCTCGGCCATCGACAACACGACGCGCAAGCTCATGGCCGACGGCAGGCGTCCCCTCGGCGTGGGGTTCTTCTTCTCTCTCGGGCACTCGAGCGTGGTGTTCGTCCTGGCCGTGCTGCTCAACTTCGGGATCAAGGCCCTGGAGGGCCAGGTCCAGAACGGCACCTCGTCGCTGCACCACTACACCGGGCTCGTCGGCACCAGCATCTCGGGGGCCTTCCTCTACCTCATCGCCATCCTCAACCTCGTCATCCTGGTGTCCATCGTCCGGGTGTTCCTCGAGATGCGCCGCGGCCGCTACGACGACGAGGAGCTCGAACGCCAGCTCGACTCGCGTGGACTGATGAACCGGTTCTTCGGTCCGCTCGCCCGCCGCGTGGACGCGTCCTGGAAGATGTACCCGATGGGCATCCTGTTCGGACTGGGCTTCGACACCGCCACCGAGATCGCCCTGCTGGTCATGGCCGGTGGGGCGGTGGCCAGCGGTCTGCCCTTCTACGCCATCCTCTGCCTGCCCATTCTCTTCGCTGCCGGCATGTCGCTGCTGGACACGATCGACGGCTCGTTCATGAACTTCGCCTACGGGTGGGCGTTCTCCCGACCGGTTCGCAAGGTGTACTACAACCTCACCATCACCGGGCTGTCGGTCGCGGTGGCTTCCTTCATCGGGACCGTCGAGCTTCTTTCGATCCTCGGCACCGAGCTGCGGCTCACCGGCGGCGTCTGGAGCCTCACCGCCAATTTCAACATCAACGAGGCCGGCTACTTCATCGTCGGGATCTTCGTGGTCACCTGGATCGCGGCGCTGGCCATCTGGCGCTTCGGGCGCGTCGAGGCCCGCTGGGAGGATGCGGCGACGAGGGCGCGGGGCGCCAGGGCGGGGCAGCCGGAGCTGGCCCCGGAGGGAGCGCCCTGAGCCTCAGGTGGCCTTCGCCGCCAGACAGGTGAAGACGCAGTAGACGGCGCCGCCCCGGCGCGGCGGCGCCTCCGCCGATAGGCTCTCCCGGCGGAAGCGGAGTCGCAGGGGGGGACGAGGCCTCGAGTCTCATCCGCCCGACGCGCCGGGCCTGGCTGCCCGCCGGGTCGATCGGTCCGCCCGGAGGACGGACGAACCGTGCCGGCTGTCGAGCGTGCCCAACCAGACCGTGTCGTCGCTGCCACACCATCACCGAACCAGAGCTCGACCAGAACGAGCGACGCTGCCGAAAGGGGCACTCGACATGCCGACCAACCATTCCCTCACCACCTCCGTGGCCATGCCGGCGGGGACGATCCTCACGCCCGATGACGTGGAGTGGGACGAAGCGCGACAGGCCTGGAACCTCGCCGTCGACCAGCGGCCGACCGCGGTGGCGATGGCGGAGTCGGTCGACGACGTCTTCGCCGTGCTGGCCTTCGCGAGACACAACGGCCTCCGTGTCGCCGCCCAGGGCACGGGGCACGGCGCGGCGCCGCTGGGACCGCTGGGCGACACGATCCTGCTCAAGACCGAGCGGATGCGCGGGGTCGAGGTCGATCCGGCAGCAAGGACGGCGCGGGTCAGGCCCGGCGAGGTCTGGCTCAACGTCGTGGGGGCAGCGGCCGAGCATGGCCTGGCCGCCATCGCCGGCTCGTCGCCGGACGTGGGAGTTGTCGGCTACTGCCTGGGCGGTGGCCTGAGCTGGCTGGGCCGCACCTACGGCCTGGCCGCCAACAACATCGAAGCAGTGGAGGTCGTCACGGCCGACGGCCGGCTCCAGCAGGTCGATCAGGACAACGATCCCGATCTGTTCTGGGCCCTGCGCGGCGGTGGTGGCAGCTTCGGCGTCGTCACCGGCATCGTGCTGCGGCTGTTCCCGCTGACCGAGGTCTACGCAGGCATCCTCTGGTGGCCCATGGAGCGCGGGCCCGAGGTCCTCCAGGCCTGGCGCCAGCTCACCCAGAGCGGCATACCCGACGCGCTGACCACCGTTGGCCGCTACCTGCAGCTTCCGCCCATGCCGGAGATACCCGAGCCGCTCCGGGGCAAGTCGTTCGCGGTCGTCGAGGTGATCCACCTCGGGTCGCGGGCGGAAGCTGACGAGCTGCTGGCCCCGCTCCGCGCCCTCGAACCGGGACTGGACACGATCGAGACCATGCCGGTGGGCGCCCTCGCTCATCTCCACATGGACCCCGATCACCCGGTCCCGGCGGTGAGCGACGGGGTCATGCTCGCCGAGCTGCCAGCAGAGGCCGTCGACGAGCTGGTGCGGGTCGCGGGGTCGGACTCCGGATCGCCGCTGCTGTCGATCGAGGTGCGCCACCTCGGTGGTGAGCTGGGCCGGGCCCGCCCCGAGCACGGGGCGCTCGCGTCGATCGACTCCGAGTACGCCCTCTACGCCGTCGGCATGGCGCCCACACCGGAGGCGCAGGCGGCGGTCGCTGCCTACGTCAAGCTGGTCGACCAGGCGATGGGCCCGTGGCGGGATCAGCGCCAGTGCATGAACATGTGCGACACCAGGCGCGACCCGAGCACGTTGTGGGATCCCGAGTCCTATGACCGGCTGCGTCGCATCAAGGCCCGCGTCGACCCGGGCGACGTGATCCGCTCCAGCCAGCCCGTGCCGCCCGCCGACGGGTAGGCCGGTGAAGGGGTCACGGCAGGTGCAGGCAGCCGTCGGCCCCGAGCACCGCCAGGCCTTCGGCGACGAGCGAGTCGGCGAGGCGCCGGGCGCGACGTGAGTCATCGGCGGTCGCGCGCCAGCCGGCGGCGACCGCCACCTCGGCGAGGGGAACGGGCGCCCGCCGCAGGGCGGCGACCAGCCGCCCTCTCCCCTGACGGTCGGATCCGGCGAAGGCCCCCTGCGGCCGCCCGACTCCCGCCGACCCCTCGACGGGGTCAGGTTCAGGCCGGCCCGCCGCCTCCCACCGGCACGAGCCCGACCCGCTGGCCGCCCGTCGCGCCAGCGGGCACCGCATGCACGCCGGCCGCCGCCTCGTGCACACCACGGCGCCCAGGTCGAGCATCGCCTGGTTCCACACCCATCCCTTGTTCGTCGGAACGAGGGAGTCCGCCAGGGCCTGCGCCTCGTTCCTCGTTTCGACCCGACGGCCGGCCACGGCCCGCGCAAGCACGCGCGCCGCGTTGGTGTCCACGACCCCGACGTCGGCCCCCTCGGCGAAGGCCAGCACGGCCCGTGCCCCGTAGGGGCCGACGCCCGGCAGCGCCAGCAGGGACCGGAGGTCCATGGGCAAACGCCCGCCGTGGCGTTCGACGATCGCCACCGCGGTCCGATGGAGGCTCACCGCCCGGCGGTTGTACCCGAGACCGTCCCAGGCCCGCACCACGTCACCCACCGACGCCGCCGCGCAGGCGTTCGGCGTGGGGAACCGCTCGAGGAAGTCGGGCCAGCGGCTGGCGACCCTCGACACCTGCGTCTGCTGGAGCATCAGCTCGCTGACCAGCACGGCCCACGGGTCCCTGGTCCTGCGCCATGGCAGGTCGCGCCGCGACCGCTCGGCCCATATCAGCAGGTCGTCCTGCAGGGTCACGCCGCCCGACGATACCGAGCGACGGGGGTGGCGCGGTTGGGTCAGCTGCCGGTGGAGTGCCCGACGACCGAGTTGATGTACTGGAGCATGGGTCGTCCTGCTCCGTTGGGCCCGACCGGGTAGAAGCCGACCTCGAGATGGGGTCCGGTCGACTCACCGACGATCCCGTAGCCGACGATGGTGATCTGCTGTCCCTCGGCCACGGTGGCGCCCACCGGCACGAGGTCGGGCCCGGCGTGGCCGTAGTACACGGCCCGGCCGGCGAGAGGCCCACCGGTGATCTGCAGCACGGGCGCGTTCGGACCGAAGCCGCTGATGCCCTCACGGATGATGACACCAGGTCCCATGGCGAACTCCGGTGTCCCGCCAGGAGCCGTGTAGTCGACGCCGTCGTCGACGGTCCCGTTCTTGAGGTACTGGACGGGCAACGGCAGCCCACCGCCGGTCGCCGGCGCGGTGGGCGCGGCCGAGGCGGCGACGGCCGCCGGGGGCGCCTGGGCGAGCAGCTCGTTCCTGGCCCTGGCGGCGTCGGCGAGGTCAGCCTGGGCCGCCTGCTCCTGTGCCTGAAGGCTCACCTGCTCGGCCTTGAGCGCCGATCGGACCTGGTCGAGACGACGGGCTGCGTCGCGCGCGTTGCCGGTCATCGTCTGCAGGTACTCGGTTCGCACGATCGCGCTGTCGCTGCTGCCGGTCGAGAGCGCGGCCGCCGACGGAGGCACGCTCCCGTCGACGAAGGAGTCGACGGCGTCCTGCCGCAGGCGGGACCGCGCCGCGCCGACCTGCGCCTCCATCTTGGTGAGGGCGTCCGTCGCCCCCGCCAGCTGCAGGCCGACGGCCTGGACCTTGGCGCTGGCGGCTTCGTAGCGGCTGGCGATGGCCTCGAGCTGGGTCTGCGGCCCGGAGGCCCCCGACTGAATCCCGGTGTCGCCAGAATCGGCACCGGCTGGTTTCGGCGCCAACGCGACGGGGTAGCTGAGGGCAGCCGCCGCCGCCGCGGCGAGCGCTGCGCCCCTCTGGGTCAACCTCAGAGCAAACTGCACAACGAGCTGGCAAGCTATCGGTCCGCTTTGTCGAGTTGCAAATCAGTATCAAGCAGACTGCGACGTTTGACTAGCTCGATATCAAGCAGATTTGTCGCGCCCGGTGGCCGCCCCGTGACATCGCTGGTCCGGAGGGGGTGACCCCTCCTCCACCCGGACTGGGCTCTAAGTTTCGCCCTGGTGAGCCGGGACGAGGGAGCTCCTGTCGCCATTGGCAGGCGAGTGTTCGTGGGCATGGCCGGCCTTGGCGTCCTGGGGATCGTGTTCGGGTCAAGGGTGCAGCGGGTCGTCGGCGAGGCACTCGGTGGCGGGGGCTTGGCCTCGGTCCTGCCCGGCGCCGACGGTTTCCGCATCTACTCGGTCTCGTCGACCCTGCCGTCGATCTCGACGTCGAGCTACCGCCTGCGGGTCGAAGGCCTCGTCGACCGTCCGATGGTGCTCACCTTCCAGGACCTCCAGGCGATGCCTCACACCCAGCTGACGCGCGATTTCCAGTGCGTCACCGGGTGGCGCGTGCCCGACGTCCACTGGGCCGGCGTCCGCCTGTCCGAGATCCTGAACGCGGCCGGAGTTCAAGCCGGGGCCAGCGCTCTCGCCTTCGAGTCCTACGACGGGACGGATTTCGAGAGCCTCACCCTCGACCAGGCTGGCCGGCCCGACGTCATCGTCGCCGACCAGATGCTCGGCGGGCCGGTGACGAGCGAGCACGGCGGGCCGGTACGCCTGTACGTGGCACCGATGTACGGCTACAAGTCGCTCAAGTGGTTGTCGGCCATACGTGTCGTCGATCGGGTCCAGCCCGGCTTCTGGGAGGAGAACGGCTACGACGTCGACGCCTGGGTGGGAAGCTCGAACGGCCGCAGCGATGCCCAGACCAGCTGACGACGGGCGCCTCGTCCGCTTCGATCGGGTCGAGCGGCTGGCCCACTGGTCCCTCGCCGTGCTCTTCGTCGTCCTCATGCTCACCGCCATCCCTCTCTATGTCGATTCGGTGGCGCGGCTGGTGGGACGGCGGGCGCTCCTGGCGGAGGTCCACTCCTGGTGCGGGGTCGCGCTTCCGGTCCCGTTGCTGGTGTCACTGCTCGGTCCGTGGGGGCGCGGGCTCCGTCGTGACGTCCGCCGGCTGAACCTCTGGACTCCCGACGAACGTCGCTGGCTGCGCACCGTCGGTCGCGATCCAGTGGTCGAGCCGGGCAAGTTCAACGCCGGCCAGAAGCTCAACGCCGCCTTCACCGCCGGCGTGATCGTCGCCATGCTGGCGACCGGGTCCGTCATGCACTGGTACAAGCCGTTCCCGGTGGACTGGCGCACCGGGGCGACGTTCGTGCACGACCTCATCGCCTTCGCCGTCTTCGCCGTGGTGATCGGCCACATCAGCTTCGCCCTGACGCATCGCGACGCCCTACGATCGATGTTCCGCGGGTGGGTCACCCGGCGGTGGGCCCGCGTCCACGCCCCGCAGTGGGTGAAGGAGCTCGAGGTCGAGTAGCGGTCGACGGCTCCTGGGCAGAGTGGGGCCGCCTGGCCGATACCCCCGTCGAATGACCGCTGCTACCGGCGTCGGTGCGGAGCGCCGCCGGCGGCGCCCTGCCTGCGGTCGACGGCGCCGCACGTCCTGTGCGAGCGAACGAGCGGAGCTGCCGTGTTGTAACCGCGCCCGCGCCTCCCCGTCTGGGCATGCGGGAGGAGATCGCCAGTGGCCGACGGGCACCGTCTGCGATCAGAGGACGTGGAGACGCTGGCCCCTCGGTTCCGCGAGTTCGCCCGGTCGCTGTCACCGATCGAGCAGGGGCTCCTCACCCTTCTCCTACTGCGCGCCGAGTCCGCCGAGCCGGCCACGCTGGCAGCTCTGGTTGCTGCTGGTGACGAGGCGGCTGATCGTGAGCAGGGTCCTTTCACCACGCCTCTGGCCGCACAGCTCGCCCGATCGGTCGGTCTCGGCGATGGAGACGAGGCGGTGGGCTTTGGGCACGCACCTGAGCGCACATTGATGCCGGACCCGGACCCTGATCCGCCGTTGACGCCCCACCCTGGAGGACCGGTGCCGCTGCCGTACCCCAACTGGTGGTGACACCTCGGCACAGGGTGTAACCGAGATCGACCCTCGACGACATGCACCCAGGACTCGATCAGCTACTGCAGCTGATGCGGATGGAGGTCAGAGGAATGGGACGCGAAGACGTCGAGCGGGCACTGCGAGCGATGGACGACGATGACGTTCGCCAGAGACTGAGCCGGGGCGAGTATCAGGCGGTGAGCGGCCTCGATCTGACCGACGAGGAGCGAACCCTCGTCCGGGACGCTGCAGGCGACTATCCGGAGGTGGCTGGGTTCTCGTTCGCGAACTTTCAGGAGATCGTGATCACCAAGGAGGTCGACAAGGCCTCGCCAAAGCTGTTCGAAGATTCCGGCATCGGTCACAAGATGAAGTTCTGGCTGGCAATGAAGTACTCGCAGGCCGGCTGACGCCCGAACCATGATCTCCCTCGATGCGCCGGCCGATGCTGAGCGTCGGCTGGACGCGGCCGCCGTGTTGGCGAGCCCGTTGGCCAAGCAAGCGCTGGTCCGCCTGGGGGCAGCGCTCAGGATCTCGGGCTACGACAACCGACCAACAGACGACCCGCTCACCGCACTGGCCCTCGGCTGGTCGGTAGATCCAACGAGGCTGATCGAGGTATCCGGCGAGGCGGGGCTCGATGCTCTTCTCGGTGCCGGGGCTGCTGATCGGACTGAGGAGGGCGTGGCCCTCCGGTTCGCCCTCTTCGCGGCTGGGGACGTTCTGGCTGTGGTGCCGCGTTTCTCGGGTCCCGACCCCGAGCTCGTGTACCTGGGCCACGACTCCTTCTGGTTGCTGCGCACGGCATGGCGCCTGGCCCCCGGAGGCGATGTGGCCGTCGATCTCGGCACAGGCACCGGTTACCTCGCAGCGGTCCTCCTCCAGCGGTACCGGACCGTCGTGGCCACGGACTTCCTGGCGGGGACGGCAGCCGTGGCAGCACTGACGCTGGCCATCAACGAGGGAGGCTACGGCGGGAGCGTGGTCAGCGACGTGGCGGGTGGCCTCCGTCGTGAATGCGCCGATCTGGTCACCGCCAATCCGCCGTGGGTGCCCTCGCCACCTCGCCATGGCCGAGCCGGGATCGTGTTCGCCGAAGGGGGACCCTCGGGCACGGAGCTGCCGATACGGTTCATCCAGGACGGATCAGCGCTGCTTCGCCCCGGTGGCCTCGGCCTGTTCCAGTGCCTCGATGTGACCCGTCCCGACGGCGCCCGTCCCCTCGCCGACACCTGTCGGTCTCTCGAGGCTCGGGGCCTCTCTGTCGAGATGCACCCGGTGTCGCGGGCCGACGCCTGGCCGGAGCTCGAGGAGCAGTTGTCGAGCAGCCCGGTCGTCGCCGCCGCTCAGCTCATGACGGTCGTAGTGAGGCGTCCCCGCCGGGTGACCGCCGAGGACGAGGCCAGTACTCAGGCCGCGACCTGAGGGACGTCAGGGACCCGTCAGACTTCCGTCAGGGAGGCGTCAGGCTCCAAGGACATTGTGAGAGCACCGGTCGAGATGACCGGCGGTGTGTTCTCGTAGCTGTGTGGTGATCGATCCTCGCCATGCTGCAGCTCCTCGCGGCCGCGAACCCACTGCGCTACTACAGAGGAGTCACTCACCATGAGAGTTCGGAGGTATCTCGCGGTCCCGTTTCTCGGCCTCTGCCTGGTCGTCATCGGCTTTGTCGTCCCGGCAGGAGCGGCGACACCCAATGGGGCCAACGACACGTTCGTGTGCAACCTTACGGGCGTGACACCCGCGTCGGGCACCTACCGCGACGTGATCGTGCCGCCGAATGGGTTCTGTCTGCTGAACGGCGCCACGGTCACCCATGACGTGATCGCCCAAGAGAACTCGCTACTAGCGGTCGCCAACACCACTATCGGCCACGATCTGGTCGGTAACGCTCCGCAAGAATTGGCCACTGGGGCCTACGCCGGTACGCCGGGCCACGTCAGTGTGGGCCACGACGTAAGCATCAGCGGCTCGGATGGCACCGGGCCCAATGGACCCAACGCCATCGGTTATGACGTGTGCGACACCGGGATCCAGCATGACCTGTCGATCAGCCAGACGTTGACGTTCGATGAGATCGCTGTCGGGGACATCGGCACGCCCGGTGAGCTGTGCTCTGGGGCGGTCAACCCGCCCGACTCGGTCGGTCATGACGTGGCGGTGACCAACAACCAGCCGGCTCGCGTCGACATCGGCAACAACACCGTCGGGCACGACCTGGTGGTGAGCCACAACACCGCCACTGGCGACGATGGAGGCCGGGCCTTCATCGACGTCTCTGACAATCACGTCGGCCAAGACGCCTCGTGCTCGTCC
>JBPYEZ010000035.1:0-4090 GCA_051984395.1 Acidimicrobiales bacterium
ACGACATTCTCACGCCGGGGGATGCGCCGAACGTGCTCGTGGCCATGAACCCGGCCGCGCTGCGGGCCAATCTTGGTGACGTCCCGCAGGGCGCGACCCTCGTCGTCAACGCCGACTCCTTCGACGAGCGCGCGCTGGGCAAGGCGGGCTACTCCGACAACCCGCTCACCGACGGGACGCTCAACGCCTTCACCGTCTACGAGGTCCCCATGACCTCGCTGACCCTGGAGGCGTGCAAGGAGACCGGGGCCAAGCCCCGGGAGGCGGAGCGGAGCAAGAACTTCTTCGCCCTCGGCCTCATCTCGTGGATGTACACCCGCCCGACGGAGGGCATCCTGACCTGGATCGAGGCCCGCTTCGGCAAGAAGGCGCCGATCGTCGCCCAGGCCAACACGCTGGCCTTCAAGGCCGGCTACAACTTCGGGGAGACGGCGGAGCTCTTCCAGTCCAACTACCAGGTCAAGCCGGCGTCCCTCGCACCGGGCACGTACACCAACGTCACCGGGAACACCGCCCTGGCCTGGGGGCTCATCGCCGCCGGACAGCTGGCGGGGCTGCCGATCCTGCTCGGCTCGTACCCGATCACGCCGGCGTCGGACATCCTCCACGAGCTGTCGAAGCACAAGAACTTCGGGATCCGGACCATCCAGGCCGAGGACGAGATCGCCGGCATCGGCGCCGCGCTCGGAGCGGCGTTCGGCGGGGGCCTGGGCGTGACCACCACCAGTGGCCCAGGGATCGATCTCAAGTCCGAGACGATCGGGCTCGCGGTCAGCCTCGAGCTCCCCCTGCTCATCATCGACATCCAGCGGGGTGGACCGTCGACGGGGCTGCCGACCAAGACCGAGCAGGCCGACCTCCTGCACGCCATGTACGGGCGCCACGGCGAGGCTCCGGTGCCAGTGGTGGCGGCCAAGACACCGTCGCACTGCTTCGACGCGGTCATCGAGGCGGTGCGTATCGCCCTCAAGTACCGCACGCCAGTCTTCCTGCTGTCGGACGGGTACGTGGCCAACGGGTCCGAGCCGTGGATGCTGCCCGATGTCGACGAGCTGCCCGACATCTCCGTTCCCTACGCCAGCGAGACGAACCACACCGATGCCGAGGGCAAGCACGTGTTCTGGCCCTACCGGCGCGACGAGGAGACGTTGGCGCGACCGTGGGCGATCCCGGGTACGCCCGGCCTCGAGCACCGGGTCGGTGGCCTGGAGAAGGCCGACGGCAGTGGCGACGTCTCCTACGATCCTGCCAACCACGAGCGCATGGTCCGCCTCCGTGCGGCCAAGGTCGCAGGCATCGCCGCCGACATCCCCTCGGTCGAGGTGGACGATCCGGACGGTGCCGACGTGCTCGTGCTGGGCTGGGGCTCGACCTACGGCGCCATCGCCGCCGCCGTGCGTCGCGTGCGGGCGCGGGGGATGGGTGTGGCGCACGCCCATCTGGTCCATCTCAACCCGTTCCCGGCCGATCTCGGCAAGGTGTTGGCCAGCTACCCCAAGGTGCTGGTGCCGGAAGGAAACCTCGGTCAGCTGAGTAGGCTCGTACGGGCGGAGTTCCTGGTCGACGCCAGGTCGGTGACCAAGATCCAGGGCGTCCCGTTCAGGGCCGGCGAGCTGGAGGCGGCCATCGCCGCCCTCATCGAGGAAGATGTCAGCGGCAAGGGAGGTGTCCCCACCCCATGACCGACGTGTCCGCCCCGACCACGACGAAGAAGGACTGGTCCTCGGACCAGGAGGTGCGGTGGTGTCCCGGCTGCGGCGACTACTCCATCCTCACCGCCATGCAGATGCTCATGCCCGAGCTGGGCGCGCGGCGCGAGTCGACGGTGTTCATCTCGGGCATCGGCTGCGCCGCCCGCTTCCCGTACTACATGAACACCTACGGGGTGCACTCCATCCACGGTCGTGCTCCGGCGCTGGCCACCGGCCTCGCCGTCTCCCGGCCCGACCTGGACGTCTGGGTCATCACCGGTGACGGCGACTCGCTGTCGATCGGTGGGAACCACCTGATCCATGCCCTCCGGCGCAACGTGAACATCACCATCCTGATGTTCAACAACCAGATCTACGGTCTGACCAAGGGGCAGTACTCGCCGACCTCGGAGGTCGGCAAGGTCACCAAGTCGACGCCCTTCGGCTCCCTGGACACGCCGTTCAATCCCATCAGCCTGGCCCTCGGGGCCGAGGCCAGCTTCGTCGCCCGCACCCACGACATGGACCGCAAGCACATGATGGCGACGTTCCGTCGGGCCCACGACCACCGGGGCTCGGCCTTCGTCGAGATCTACCAGAACTGCAACGTCTTCAACGACGGGGCCTTCGACCAGGTCCTGGCCAAGGACGCCAGGCCGGCGAACCTGATCCCGCTCGTGCACGGCGAGCCAGTGCGGTTCGGTCGAGAGGCGGAGCGAGGGGTGGCGCTCGACGATCAGGGCCGCGCCCGTCTGGTCGACGTGGCCGAGGTGGGCGAGGAGGCGCTCGTCGTCCACGACGAGGCCCGGGAGGATCCGAGCCTGGCGTTCACGCTCTCCCGGCTGGCCGGGGGACCGTACGAGCCGACACCGATCGGCGTGTTCCGAGCGGTGGATCGGGCCGAGTTCGGTACGGAGATCAGCCGCCAGCTGCTCGACGCCCAGGAGCGCCAGGGGCCCGGCGACCTGGCTGCGGTGCTCCGCTCCGGGTCCACCTGGACCGTCGAGTAGGCCGACCCGGGACGGCGCCCACCGGCGCGCCGCGAGCAGCTAGTCGCGCACCGGGCGGAAGACCATGCCGGTGCGGGGTTTGGGGTGGAAGAAGGTCGTCTTCGGTGGCATCCGCAGACCCTCGTGGGCGGCCTCGGCGATGGTGCCCACATCGGCCGGGCGGAGCAGCACGGCTGCCTGGGCCGCTCCACGCTCGACGGCGTCGACGGCCCGATCCCAGCCCGGCTCGTAGGTGACGTCGTGGGCGGGAAGCTTCGCCAGGGCGACGTCGAGAAGCCCGGAGTCGACGTCGATCCCTGCGGCCGCAACCGTCTCCGGTCGAGGCCGGAGCAACCACGTCCCGGCCTTCGTGACCAGGCCCATGGCGGCCTCGGTGGCGATCTCGGTGGCGAGGTGCCGGGGAGCGGGATGGTCGAGGTGGGAGGTGTAGAAGTGCGAGCTCAGGGCCTCCGGGAGGTCGAAGCCGTCCGGTAGTCCGGTGAGCAGCCGGTGGATTGGTCGCACCACCAGCTGGTCCTCGGCCAGCTCGACGACGAGGGCCATGACCATGTCGAAGTCGCCGGGCCGTCCCCTGGCGGCCGCTCGGCGCTCCTCGCGGTAGGCCAGAGCGGTCTCGTAGCGGTGGTGGCCGTCGGCGATCACCACGGGCCCCGACGTCACCGAGGCTTCGATCGCCCGAAGCGCGCCCGGCTCGGTGATCCGCCACAACTGGTGCTCGACGCCCTCGCCGTCGGTCGCCGAGGCCATCGGTGGGTCCGATGTCTCCGCGGCCTCGCTCAACCCACGGGCGAGCGCCAGACCCCACACCGGAGAGAGATTGGCCCGGCACTCGCGGAGCAGCTGCAGCCGGTCGCCCTTGGGCTTGGGCATCGTCCGCTCATGGGGCAGCACGTCTGCCTCTCCGGGAACGGCGAGACCAAGCGCGCCGATGATCCCGACGGTCTGGCGGGCGCCGCCGTGCTCGTCCCGATAACTCATCCGGTAGCGGTAGAACGACGGCTCGTCGTCCTCCCCGATCACGTCCTCCGACCGCCAGGCGTCGAGCAGACGACGCGCCGCCTCGTACCGGTCCAGGTTGCGCTGCGGGTCGTCGACGGGAAGCTCGACGTGCACGGCGTTGTACTGGCTGCGCCCGGCGAGCTCGGCCCGCTCGGCGGCATCGATGACGTCGTAGGGAGGGGCGATGACGTCGTCGAGAGCGACATTGCGCTGGTGGAGAGCGTCCAGTCGGTAGCGCAGCCCGGTGAATGGCTCGAAGCGGGTCACCGGCCCTGCGTAGCACACCACGGGGGGACCGGCGCCACGTCGGGGCAGTCCCGGCGACCGGCCGGCCCACCGCCGCCGCCGGTCGTGCGAGGATGTCGCAATGGTGTGGCTTCTGGACCTCGA
>JBPYEZ010000036.1:0-4150 GCA_051984395.1 Acidimicrobiales bacterium
AACGATCTCGCCCTCGAACCTCGTGAAATGTCCCCACACTCTGCCCACCATGAGGTGTCGCACGGTGAAGGACACCTGCGAGTGCACGGGATCGATAGCCCAGGCACCGGCGACGTAGCCGGGGAACTCGGTGGTGAGGGTGCTCGTCATTGGGATCCTCCAGATGGTTGGTAGTTGAACAGCGGTCAGGGTGTCAGCACGACCTTGCCCGGAATGTGCTGAGTGGACTTGGCCATGAACGCCTCGCGCCCGTCGGCCAGCGGGTAGATCGCGCCGACTTCGGGGCGAAGCGTGCCCTCGTCCACCAGGCTGGTGATCTTCCGGAGTTGGGCACCGCTCGCGTCCCGCACGAAGTGAACAGTACGGATGTCGTTTCGATCGGTCTGCGGAGGATTCATGACGCTGACCAGGGCACCACCGGGCTTGACGACCGCCGGAGAATGGGCGAGCACGTCACCGCCGACGACGTCGTAGACGAGGTCGACCTGGCGGGCGGCGGCCTCCCAGCCTTCCTGCTCGACGTCGACGAAGTCATCGGCGCCCAGCTCGAGCACCCGCTGGCGGGCGCTGGCTCGACCGGTCCCGATGACGTGGGCGCCGGCCCAGCGGGCCAGCTGCAGTCCCACCGACCCGACCCCACCGCCGGCGCCATGGATCATCACGGTCTGCCCGGGCTCGAGGTGGCCGTGGTCGAACAGCGCCTGCCACGAGGTGAGCCCGGCCTGCGGGATGGCAGCGGCTTCGACGAAATCGACCGTCGTCGGTTTGGGTGCCAGGCAGCGAGCCTCGATGGCCACGTATTCGGCGGCCCAGCCGTCGCGGTACGAGTCGATGAGGCCGTAGACCTCGTCGCCCACGGACACCCCGACGGCGCCGTAGCCGAGCGCGGCCACGATGCCCGATCCCTCGGGGGCCGGGATCATCGTGATCCGGTCGTGTCCGGCTCGATCGGTCGCGGCCGTCGGCCACGTCAGCTCGGTCGGGGTGAAGCTGGCGGCGCGCACCTGAACGAGGGCGTCGCCGATCGCAGCCTGAGGATCAGGGGCGTCCTCGTAGACGAGACCCTCGATGCCCTCGAGGCCCTTCGGCTTCTGCATGCGGACGGCCTTCATGGGAGTCTCCTTGTCACATTCAGGTGAATGTCGTCGCTGCTACGACGAACGGGACCCATCGATGGGGACAGCCCACCCAGGGCTGCTCGGTGATCAGGTCAGAGGTCGGCCAGGCGACGCTGCAGGAAACGACGCTCAGGCTCTGCGGAAGCCAGATCGAGCGCTCGGTGGTAGGCGGCCTGAGCCTCGCTCGTGCGGCCCAGGCGACGCAGGAGCTCCGCTCGGGTCGAATGGAAGTACTGATACCCCTCGAGGTCGAGTTCATCGACGAAGGCGAGCGCTTGCTCGGGCGACCCGGCCTGGGCGATTGCGACAGCGCGGTTCAGCTGCACCACGGGTGAGCCGGTGATGCGGACGAGCTCGCCGTAGAGGGACGCCACCTCGTTCCAGTCGACCTGCTCGTCCGATTGGAGCGAGGCGATCGCCGCCTGGAGCACGTAGGGTCCGCGGCCCATGAAGGCGATGGCCATGTCGAGGGTGGCTCGGGCCTCGGAGATCTGGGCGGCGTCCCAGAGTGAGCGATCCTGGTCGGCGAGCAGAACGAGATCCTCGTCGGCGAATCTGGCCTGCCGGCGGGCGTCATGGAGCAGCATGAGGGCGAGCAGCCCGAGCACCTCGGGCTCATCTGGCATCAAGGAGGCCAGCACACGCCCGAGGCGGATCGCCTCGCCCGCCAGCTCCGTGTGCCCCCCATAGCCCTCGTTGAAGATCAGGTACACCACGGCCAGGACGGCAGCCAGGCGGTCCGGGAGGAGGTGATCGGGCGGCACCCGAAACGGGATGCCGGCTCCTTTGATCTTCGCCTTTGCTCGGGACAGGCGCCGCTTCATGGTCGCGGGGGAGACGAGAAAGGCCCTCGCGATCTCCTCGGTGCTCAGGCCGCCGAGGGCTCGGAGCGTCAGTGCCACCTGCGCGTCGAGGGCCAGGGCCGGATGGCAACAGGTGAAGATGAGCTCGAGTCTCTCGTCGGGGATGGTTGTGTCGTCCACCTCGTGTTCCCCTGCCTCAGGCACCTTGAGCAGCCGGGTCTTGGACGCCAACATGCGGTCACGTCGCAGGCGGTCGATGGCTCGGTTGCGTGCCGTGGTCGTCAGCCACGCACCAGGGTTGACCGGCACGCCCTGGCGCGGCCAGCGCTCGGCGGCGGTGGCGAAGGCCTCCTGGACGGCTTCCTCGGCCAGATCGAAGTCGCCGAATGAGCCCACCAGGGCGGCCAGCACGCGGCCCCATTCATCGCGAAAGACCTGCTCGATCGGCGCTACCGCTCCACCATAGGACGTATCTCGACCGAGCCGCCGAGGCGGGCAGCCGGGACTTGCGAGGCCACCTCGATCGCCTCGTCGATGTTGTCCGCGTCGAGCAGGCAGAGCCCGCCCAACACCTCCTTGGTGTCGGCGAACGGACCGTCGGTGGTGAGCGTCCGCGCGTCCTGGACACGGACCGTCGTCGCCGTCCCGACCGGCTGCAGCTGCCCGCCGGCCACGAAGTCAGGGCGCTGGACGATCGCGTCGTACTCGCCGACCACCTTCTTGAACTCCGCCTCCCCCAGGGATTCGAGGTACCCGGGCTGGGTGTAGATCAAGAGGGCGTATCTCATGTCATCCTCCTCATAGGACCGCGCTGCTCTCGTGACTACGAACGAGCGTCACCCCGGGGGACAGGCCTTCGCGAGGATTGTGCCCCATCGACATCCGTAGGTCGACGGTTCCGTCACGAGGCCAGCGGTTCGAGCTCGCCCTCGTCGGTGGCTTGCCGGATGGGAGTCGGCTCGGGCATGGCGGCCGGCTTGAAGCGGTCGATCAACAACGCCGCCAAGACGGCGCCGGCAGCCAGCAGGCCGGCTCCGACGCGGGGGCCAGGTGGCTCCCGGCCAGCTGGGCGGCGGCAGGTGAGCGGCCGCTTCCGATCAGGCTCGAGGCCCGGCTGGTGGCGATCGACACCAGCACGGCAAGGCCCAGGGCCCCACCGACCTGCTGGGCGGTCGTGACCATGCCCGACGCCAGCCCGGCGTCCGCCTCCTGGGCCTCAGACACCGCCGAGACGGTGAGAGACACGAAGCACCAACCCAGACCCGCCGCCACCAGCGCCATGGGCGGTACCAAGGCGGTCCAGTAATGGACCGGTACCGGCAGCCGGGTGAACAGCGCGAATCCCGTCGCGGCCATGCCCATCCCGGCGACGACGAGGGGGCGCACGCCGACCTTGGGCAGCAGCTGTGACGCCGCCGTCACAGCCACCAGGAATGCGACTCCGAAAGCGACGTAGGCGACGCCGGCGTGGAGCGGCGACCAGGCCAACCCCATCTGCATGTACAAGGTCAGCAGGAAGAACATCCCGTAAAGGGCGGAGGCGAGCAGGACCATGAGGCCGCTGGCGACCCGCGGTCGAGGAGACCGAAAGAAGCGGAGCGGAACCAGGGGGGCCCGCAGCCGGCCCTCGATAACGACAAAGGCGACGATCAGAGCCGCGCCGGCGGCGAAGAAGCCGAGCGTGGTCGCCGACGTCCAGCCATTGCGGTTCGCTTCGAGGAGAGCGTAGACGATGGCGGAGATGCCGCCCGTGGCGGTCGCCGCTCCGGTGAAGTCGAATGATGTCCGGGACCGATGCCGGGTGTCGGGCACCACCCGGAGGCAGGCGACGACCACGGCCACGGTCACTGGCAGGTTGATCCAGAAGATCCAGCGCCAGTTGGCCAGATCGACGATCACTCTGGACAGGATCACTCCCATCGTGCCCCCCACACCTGCCAGCCCGCCCCAGATCGAGAGCGCCTTGGCCTTCTCCTTCGGGTCGGTGAAGAGCACGGCGATGATCGAGAGCGCCGCGGGTCCGGCCAGCGCCTCGCCCATTCCCTGCAGGGCACGGGAGCCGATGAGCATCACCTGGTCCTGAGCCAGACCACTGGTCAACGAGCCGACGGCGAAGGCAACCGCACCGGCCAGGAAGATCCTTCGCCGTCCGAAGAGGTCGGCAGTCCGCCCACCCAGCAGCAGGAACCCTCCGGCCACGAGCACATAGGCGTCTACGACCCAGGCGAG
>JBPYEZ010000037.1:0-2610 GCA_051984395.1 Acidimicrobiales bacterium
GTCCGAGGAGATCCAGCTCGTCAACACGAGCGGACAGGTCCTGGCGACCCCGTCGGCACCCAACAGCACCGCCAACGGGTTCAGCGTCTGCACCTACGCGACGACCTGCTAGTCACGGGCGCCTCCCCAGGGCGCTTCGACCCAATCGTCCGTCTTGTCGGCCCGGCCTCTCGCCGGGCCGACAGCTTTGCGGTCGATGTGTCCCCTCCACCGGGGCTGGATAGGGTAACGTAACCGAATCGTAATGCGGGCGTCGGCCCAGGCCGGTGCCAGTGAGGGCCGGATGTGGGCCTGGCTTGAGCTGACAGGGCGAGGGCGATGCGACAGCTGTGGGCGGATCCAGGAGACCGGGCACGGCCCGGTGACACCGAGGTCCTGACCGATGTGACCTCCGATCCGCGCCCCGCCAACCTCGTGCGGCCCGCCATCCTCGGCTTCCTCGCCACCACCGCCATCACCATCGGCGCGTCGCAACCGGGCTCTCCGTTCAGCCTCAAGCAGCCCGGCGCCTGGTTCTTCGGCATCCCCAATCCCGGAGGCCATGCCGAGGGGCTCCTGCTCAGCCTGGTGCTGGTGTTCGCGGGGATGCTGGTCCTCTCCAGGGTCTGGTACGACCTGGCCCGGGCGCTCGGCCGCCAGGGCGGCGTGCCGGTGGCGAAGCTGGCCGTCATCTTCGCCATCTGGGTGCTGCCGCTGCTCGCCGCACCTCCGCTGTTCAGCAGGGACGTGTACAGCTACGCCGCCCAGGGCGACATGGTCACCCACGGGATCACGCCGTACCAGTACGGCCCCAGCACGTTGGGTGCGGGACCCTATGTGACCAACGTGGACCCGCTGTGGGGCAATGCACCGGCGCCGTACGGCCCGGTCTTCCTTCGTGTCGACGGCCTACTGGTCACGGTGACCGCCCACAACCCGCTGGCGACCGTGGTCGGCCTGCGCCTCCTGGCGCTGGTCGGCGTGGTCCTCATGGCCGTGTTCATTCCCAAGCTGGCCGAGGCTTGTGGTCGTGATCCAGCCACGGCCTTCACCTTGGCCGTCCTCAACCCGATCACCCTCCTCCACCTCATCGGGGGGGCGCACAACGACGCCCTGATGCTCGGTCTGCTCGTCGCCGGGGTGGCCCTCGCCAAACGGGGGAGACCTGTGCTGGGCATCGTCGTCTGCACGCTCGCCGCCGCCATCAAGGTCCCCGCCGCGGTCGGCATCCTCTATATCGGGTGGGACTGGCTGGGGACCGATGTGCCCTGGCGAGAACGGGTCCGACCTCTGCTCACCGCGGGCCTCATCGGCGCGGGGGTGATGGCCGTGCTGGCCAGTGTGACCGGCATCGGGTGGGGCTGGGTGACGGCACTCGGCACTCCCGACGCCGTCCGCTCCATGATCGCGCCCACCACCTTCCTCGGGACGTGGGGCGGTCATCTGTTCCACGCCCTGGGCGTGGGTCCGAGCCCACATGCCGTTCTCTCGGTGGCGCGCGGCCTGGGGCTGCTCGCTGCGGCCACGGCCGGGGTGATCCTGTTCTTCCGGAGCCGCCGGATCGGCAGCGTGGAGGCTCTTGCCCTCACCCTGCTCGCCATCGTGCTGCTCGGGCCCGTGGTGCAGCCCTGGTACGTGGCCTGGGGGCTGATTCTGCTGGCTCCGGTCGCCGTCGGGCGGACCTGGGGTGTGCTCGTCGGCCTTTCGATCGGTGTGTCCTTCCTGGAGCTACCAGGGGCTCGCCTCCTGCTCGACGAGCTCAGCCGCAACAACCCCGCCTACGTGCTGTTGTCGATCCTGGTCCTGATGGTCACCTTGGCCGTGACCACGCCCTTCGGCGGCGCCGTCGCCAGGGTCTGGCGGCTGACGCTCGAACGGGTCCTGCCGGCGGCCCCCGCGCCGGAGCCGACTCAGAGCATCCGCTGAAGCACGGCCACATCCAGCCAGCGGCCCAGCTTGCGCCCCACCTCCCGCTCCATCCCGACCAGCTCGAACCCACACGATCGGTGGAGGGCGATGGAGGCCTGGTTGTCACCCACGACGCGACCCACCACGGTGTGGAACCCGTGCGCCGTCGCCAGGCGGGTGAGCTCGGCCAGGAGGGCGCGCCCGATGCCCTGCGCCCGCCGCCCGCTGTCCACGTACACCGAGTCCTCGACCGTGGTGGCGTACGCCGGCCGGCCGCGGTACCGGGAGAGGGACCCGAAGCCCACCAAGGAGCTGTCGGAGACGGCCACGATGGCGGGGTAGGCGCCCGAGTGGTCGGCCAGCCAGCTCCGTTGGTCCTCGGCGCTCCGGGGGACGATGTCGAAGGTCGCCGTCGAAAGGACCTCTTGGTTGTAGATAGCCCGGATGGCCTCGGCGTCGGCGAGCGTGGCCGGCCGGATCAGCATGAGGTCGACGTTACCGATGGCGGTGCGGGCGCGGCCGCGTCCCTGCTGGGCGTGGGACCGCTCGGTGGGTCGGGGGCTATCATCGAGGATGCGGTCGACCAGGTCCGCCAAGGCCCCCTTAGCTCAGTCGGCAGAGCACAGCCATGGTAAGGCTGGTGTCGTCGGTTCGATTCCGACAGGGGGCTCACCCTGGCGGCGTAGCTCAGTTGGTTAGAGCACACGGCTCATAATCGTGGGG
>JBPYEZ010000038.1:0-8470 GCA_051984395.1 Acidimicrobiales bacterium
CGGTCGGTGATGAGCTGGCGGACGGCCACCGCCGTCGGGGCGTCGGACTCGGCCACCGACAGGCCCGAGCAGCTGGGGCAGCGCACGTCGCTGGCGATGCGGTCGACTCGCTGGCTGACGGTCTCGGAGCCCGATCGCGCGGTGGAGCCGATGGCGAGTGCGACCACGAGCACGACGGCCATCACCACCCACGGAAGCCAGCTTCGGCCGCCGCCGGAAGCGGCCGCCGCCACCGTCTTCGCCGGCTCCGTGTTCACAGGCTCAGCTCGTTCCTCCGGCCGGTCCGAGGCGTCCACCTCAGGCCCCCTCGGCCCGGGCGCGCGACAGCACCTGGTCGAGATCGGTGGCCTTGACCGCGCCGAGGAGCCTGGCCACGACCAATCCGTCCGGCGCGACCACGAAGGTCTCGGGCGGGCCCCGCACCCCATAGGCGAGCGCCACCTGGCCGCCGGGGTCGGCCACCGCGGGCCAGGCGGCGCCGGTAGAGGCGAGGAAGTGGGCGGCGCTGCCGGTGCGGTCGGCGAAGACCACGCCGAGCACCTGAGCGTCGCCGGCCGCACGGTGCTGGTAGGCGAACTGCACGAGCTCGGGCTCCTCGACCTGGCACGGGGGGCACCAGCTGGCGAAGAAGTTCACCACGACGAACCGGCCCCGCAGGGAGGCCAGGTCGACGGGACCGCCGGTGAGCGACGAACCACCGACGTCGGGAGCGGGCTTGCCGAGCAGCGGGCTTGCGGCCGCGGTCGAGCTGGCGGACGGGCGGGTCGCCAGCACGGCGACGAGCGCGCCCGCCACCACCGCCACCGCGAGCGCGGCGAGCATGACGGCGCGAGGTCGGCGTCGCCTGGGCACCTCCTCGCCCGACACCGGCGGCGCGGGGCTCGACGTCGACGGCGACGTCACGACCGACCGCCTGACCGGGCGACGACCGGCTCAGGATCGGGCGCCAGCGCCTCGGCGACGACCGCCGTCGGCTCGGGCTCGGCCCCGCCGGCGGCCCTCCGACGCCGCTCGGGCAGCGCTGCCATGACGGCACCGAGCGCTATGACCGCTCCACCGATCCAGAGCCACGCCACCATGGGCTGGACCACCACCCCGAGGACTGCCGGCTGGGTCAACGGACTGGCCGGCGCCGTCGGTGTCGACCCGGACGGGGAGCCGTTCGCACCCACCCCTGACTGCCCGCTGACGATCGCGGGTGCAGGGCCGCCGCCGACGGTGGCACCCGCCGGGGGGTCGTCGAGGGTCAGATAGACGTCGCTGGTGAGGCTGCTGGCCACCGAAGGAGTGCCGATCCCCTCGGCGTCGGATCCGAACTGGCTGACCGCCGGGCGGTAGACGCCGCCGTCGTCGACGCGCACCGTCGCCTCCAGCTCGCGGCGGTTCGGGTGGACGAGCCCGCGGGTCCCGAGATAGGTGAGCGTGTGACCGGCGAAGCGCGTCGACTGCCCGGGCGCCAGCCGTACCTGGCCGCGGTGGCCGAACGAGAGGCTGGCCACCAGGGCGACGGCGATCAGCACGACGCCGAGGTGGACGATCATCCCTCCGTTGGCCCGACCCATCAGTCCGCTTCGCAGCGGCACCCCCCGGCGGCGGGCCAGGCGCGTCGACACCACGAGCTGGCGGAGCGCCGAGGTGCCGGCGAACGCACCCAGGCCGAAGGCGAGCAGCACGGCCAGGCCCCGGATCCCGGCGGCGACACAGCCGACCACGACCAGGGTGCCCGCCCAGGCCGGCCACTTGAGCCGGCTGCGCAGCAGCTCTCCGCTGGCCTTGCGCCACGGCAGCACCGGAGCCACCGCCATGAAGAACAGCAGCGCCAACCCGATGGGCCTGGCCATGGCGTCGAAGTACGGCCGGCCCACCGAGATCTGCTGGCCCTGCACCGCCTCGGAGAGGAGCGGGAAGACGGTCCCCAGCAGCACCACGAGGGCGAAGCCGGCGAAGAGCAGGTTGTTCACGACGAAGGCGCCCTCGCGCGACACCGGGGCGTCGATGCTCCCCGGCGCCCGCAGTCGGTCGCCCCGCCAGGCGATGAGACCGATGCCCACGGCCACGACGAGCCCGAAGAAGCCCAGGATGATGGGGCCGAGGGTGGACTGCGAGAACGAATGCACCGACTCGAGGACACCGGAACGAGTCAGGAAGGTGCCGAGGATCGTGAGACTGAAGGTGGCCATGAGCAGCGACAGGTTCCACACCCTGAGCAGCCCGCGTCGCTCCTGCGCCATGACCGAGTGGAGGTAGGCCGTCCCGCAGAGCCAGGGTAGGAACGAGGCGTTCTCGACCGGGTCCCACGCCCAGAAGCCGCCCCAGCCGAGCACCTGGTACGACCACCAGGCCCCGAGGACGATGCCCACCGTCAGCAGGCCCCAGGCGAAGAGCGTCCACCGCCGCGTCTCGACGAGCCATCCCTCGCCCAGGCGACCGGTGACGAGGGCGGCCACGGCGAACGCGAACGGGATGGTGAAGCCGACGAAGCCGAGGTACAGCAGTGGGGGATGGAACGCCACCAACGGGTGGTCCTGGAGCAGAGGATTGGGACCCAGGCCGTCGAGCGGTACCGCACCGCTCACCGTGCGAAAGGGGTTGGCCGGTCCGAGCATCAGCCCGAAGAAGAACGCGGCCACGACGAAGCACGTGAGCGTGGCCCAGCCCACCATCGGGTCCTCGGCCCGTCGCCGGAAGCGCCACGCCATGGCCGCGATGTAGCCGGCCAGGATCAGGCCCCACAACAGGATCGATCCTTCCAGTGCCGACCACATGCCGGTCACGGTGAACAACAGGGGCGTCTCGCGGCTGTTGTTCTGGGCCACGTACGTCAGGGAGAAGTCGTGGCTGATCAGCGCGTGCTCCATGGCCCCCGCTGCCACCAACGCCGCCAGCAACAGCAGCCCGGCGTAGACGACGCCGTTTCGCAGCGCGCCGGGGCGCCGGCGAACGAGACCCACGGCCAGGGTCACCGCCCCGATCACGGCGGCCAGGAAACCGAGGAGGACGGCGTCGCGCCCAACGGCAGCGTTCATCGCGTGCTGCCGTCGGGCGCCGTCACCCGGCCCGGGTGCTGGGCGATGTAGACGGAGGAATGCTTGACCATGATCTGGTCGCTCAGGAACTGCTGGCCGGCGAAGTGGCCCTCGAGGACGACGGGGACGTTCGGCTGGAACAGCTGCGGCGCCGACCCCTGGTTGACGACCGGGACCTGGACGCCCTTGCTGGCGATGGCGAAGGCCACGTCGCTACCGGCGGGTCGCACGGAGCCGGGCACCACCACCCCCTCGATACGGAAGTCGCGACCGCCGAGCTGGGCGCGCGACGCCACCGCCTCGTCCGCCGTCTTGAAGTAGACGATGGAGTTGCCGAGGCCCCGGTAGACCAGGAACCCGATGGCACCGAGCACGACGATCCCTGCCAACCACAGCCGCCGGGAGCCGTGCCTCCGGGGCCGCGCCCTTGTCAGCGCCACCCTGGAGGCCCCGGTGTCGGCGCGTCGCCCTCGTCAGCATCGCGGGCCGGGCCGACGGCTTTGGAGACGGACCGCGTGCGCAGCGACATCCAGACGCCATAGGCCGACAGCGTGACGCCGACGACGGCGTAGCCCGCCTCCACGTAGCCGCTCACCGGCTCGCCACGGGTTCGTCGGTGACCACGTCGGCGCGATCCGGAGGAGCCACGACGCCGTCGGCCGCCTCGGCCCGGCGCTCGGCGAGGGCGATCGACAGCCCGTCGGTCTCGAGCCGCTCCTCGAGGGTCTCGAGGCGGTAGCGGTGCACGACCAGCCAGGCGTAGACGAGGGTGAACGCGCAGAACCCCAGGAGCATCGTCCACGCCATCGACCCGTGGACGGTCGGCTGGAGGTTGGGGGTAAGCACCGTGGCCGACTGATGCAGCGTCCGCCACCACACCACCGAGAGGTGGACGACGGGCACGTCCACCACCGCCACCAGGGCGGCGACCGCCGAGCGCTTGGCGCGGGTGTCGGGCTGTCCGGCCACCCGCCGCAGCGCCAGGTACCCCAGATAGAGCACCAGCAGCAGGGCAGTGGTGGTCAACCGGGCGTCCCACGTCCACCACACGCCCCAGGTGGGTCGACCCCAGATCGACCCGGTGACCAACGTCAGGGCGGTGAAGACCACCCCGACCTCGGCCGAGGAGCCGGCGAGGCGGTCCCAGGCCAGCGATCGGGTCCTCGGCCACAGGTAGAGCACACTGGCGAGCGCGGTCACGCCGAAAGCGAGATAGGCGACCCAGGCGACGGGGGGATGCACGTAGATCAGCCGCACGAGGTCGCCCTGCACCACGTCGGGCGGGGTGACCCAGAGCCCGAGGGCGACCGTGGCGGCCACCGCCGCCAGCGCCGCCACACCCAGGGCCCGGGTGACGCGCGCGGGTGTGAATGCCTTCATCCGTCCTCCAGGAGCGGGCCGAAGGCGACCACGCCGACCGTCAGGTAGACGACCGCGAAGACGCCGAGGAGCTGGAGCCAGGGATTGCCGTCGGCGGGCGTCCCCGACAGCGCTGCCTCCCAGGCCCGGGTGGCGGCCAGCAGGACAGGCGCCACCACCGGAAGGAGCAGCAGGGGCAGCAGGGTCTCACGGACCCGGAGCCCCGCCGCCAGCACTCCGTAGACGGTGCCGGCGGCGGCCAGGCCCACGGTCGCCGCCGCCGTCGAGCCGAGCAGGAGCAGCGGCCCGTGCAGGCGCGAGCCGTAGAGCACGACGATGCCTGCGGCCAGGACAGCCTCGAGGGCCAGCAGCTCGACGACGACGGCGGCCGCCTTGCCGAGAAAGATCCCGGCCGGGTCGAGACCCGAGAGGCGCAGGCCGTCGCGCGCCGAGTCGGCCGCTTCCATGGCGAAGCTGCGCTGCACCGCCAACAACGAGCACAGGAGCACCGCCACCCAGAAGAGCCCGGCGGTCGCCCTTGTCAGCACGCCGCGGCTCGGGTCGAGGGCGAAGGCGAAGAGCACGAGCACCACGAGCGCGAACGGCGCCACCTGGTTCGTGGCCACGCGCGAGCGGAGCTCGACCCTCAGGTCCTTGCCGGCCACGAGCAGCGCGTCACGCCACATGGACCGGCTCCCCGGTGGCCTGCTCGGGCGGGACCGAGACGGAGCCGAGGCCGGCCTCCTTGTCACCGACGGGGGTCCGGGCCGCCGGTCGCTCCTCTGCCACCACCTGGCCACCGGCCATCCTCGCCACCCGGTCGGCGATGGCCCCGGCGCGGTCAGTCTCGTGGGAGGCCAGGATGACGGTGGCACCGCTCTCCGAAGCCGCCAGCACCGCGTCGTCGAGGATGTCGCGCCCGGCGGCGTCCAAGCCGGCGTGGGGCTCGTCGAGCAGCCAGAGTCGGGGTGCCCGAGCGACCACGGTGGCGATGGCCACCCGTCGCCGCTGACCCGCCGACAGCCTGCCGACGGCGGTGTGCCGCAGGCGCCCGTCGAGGCCCAGGCGCCCGAGCGCGCGGTCGACGGCTTCCTGGTCGCCTCGCGCCGCCCGAACGGCGAAGCGGAGGTTGTCCTGCACGGTCAGGTCGTCGTAGAGGAAGCTGGCGTGGCCCAGCAGCGCGATCGAGCGCCGCACCGAACGCCGGTCCCGACGCAGGTCGCAGTCGAGAACCTGGGCCTCGCCGGCCGAGACGGCGAGGAGTCCGGCGCACGCCCGGAGGAGGCTCGTCTTGCCGGCACCGTTCGGGCCGGTGACGAGCAGGATCTCACCGGAGGCTACGTCGAGATCGACGCCGGCCAGGGCCGGAAAGCGCCCGACGAGGGCGACGGCAGCACGGAAGCGGACGACTACGGCCATGAAGTACGGGACGACATGCTACGGGCGAGGCCCGTCGCGCTTCCAAAGCGCCGGTAGCCACCCCCGCCCTCAGAGGGGCGCGAGGGTGGCCACAGGGACGCCGACGGCCCCCGGCGATCTCCCGGGGGCCGCGGGCCGGTTGTGGGCGATGCTCAGGCGGCCTTGAAGCCGGTGTCGAGGATGCGGCGGGCGGCCACGCCGCCCTGCTGGTTCACCAGTCCGGCCTGGATGACCTCGCCGTTGGCGATGGAGGTCGCCGACTCCTTGGTCGGCTTCTGGCCCTGGCCCTGGTACTTCCACGCCTTGGTCGAGCTGGTCACGCTGAAGGTCGTCGAGTGCCCGTTGGGCTCGACCACGGTGATCGTGCCCTGGTTCGACAACCCGCCGGTCGGGCTCACGTTGGTGACCTTGCCGACGACATGGGCATGACGCTGCTTCGCCGGCTGCTGTCCCCCCTGGGCGGCGGCGCCAGCGCTCGGGGTCGTCGAGGGTTGGCTGGAGGGCGTGTCGGCATACGCGACTGCTCCGCCGAGCACGCCGCCGGCGAGGATGGCCGAGGCCACGCCGACACGAATTGGGTGGTTGAGAAGGAGCCGCTTCACAGTCTGGTCCCGTGTCCTTTCGTCGATCAGTTGGTCGATCGGTGAAAGCACATGCTCACCGAACGGTGTGTGGGACCCGATAGGAAGATGTGAGCAACGTGTAAGGGACCGCCGGTGATGCCACCGGCCGCCGTCACTGGATGACGGCGATCACGTCCCCCTCCTGGACCTGGTCGTCAGGGCGCACCCGCACCTCGGCGACGGTGCCGCCGGCCGGGGACTCGACGGGGATCTCCATCTTCATCGACTCGAGGATCGCGATGGTGTCGCCGATGGCGACGGGCTGGCCGACCTCGACGTGGACCTGCCACACGTTGGCCGTGATCTCGGCCCTGATCTCTGCCACTGCGCTCCTCCGTGGGTCCGTGGCTCGGTGGGTCCGTGCCGTCTCACCCGGGGCCGGCCTCCCGGGCCCGCCGTCTCGACCGGGCCCGCTGTCTCGACTGGCCCGGCCGTTTCGACTGGGCCGGCCTCCCGGGCCGGTCGTGGCCACGCACAGTACCGGCCGGCTGCTCCCCCGCGATCATGATGAGCGCCATGGACGCCGACGAGATCATCGAGCACCTGCAGCTGGCGCCGCATCCCGAAGGTGGGTGGTACCGGCAGACGTGGCGGGCTCCGGCCCAGGCGGACGCGCGTCCCGCGGGCAGCGCCATCTACTTCCTCCTCCGCCGTGAAGAGGTGTCCTGGTGGCACCGGGTCGACGCCGCCGAGATCTGGCACCACTACGAGGGCGCACCGCTCGAGATCGAGACCTCCGCCGATGGAACGACGGTGCAGGTCGCCACGCTCGGTCCCGACCTGGCCGCCGGCCAGCAACCCCAGCTCGTCGTGCCCGCCGGCGTCTGGCAGAGCGCCCGCAGCCTCGGCGACCACACCCTGGTGGGGTGCACGGTCTCACCAGCGTTCGAGTTCAGCGGCTTCGAGCTGGCGGCACCGGACTGGAGCCCGTCGGACGCCGCCAGCTCATAGGGCGAACCACGGAGCGGAGACAGGAGAATCTCCTCCGCGTAGCGAAATGTCCCTTTCGAGCAGGAGGGGTTCAACATGCGTGGACTTCGTCTCGTCGGCTTGCTCCCGCTGCTGGGGCTGCTCGTGGCGGTCCAGCCAGCCGGAGCGGCCACCACCGCCGTCTTCCACCGTCCCATCGTCTCGGTGGCTGCCAACAAGTCGAACAACTGGTCGGGCTACAACCAGGGCTTCCAGGAGCAGGGGGGCAAGACGTTCAACTCCGTCGCCGGAGACTGGATCGTGCCCACGGCGAGCGCCCACACCAAGGGCACGGCCGCCTCCTCGGCCACCTGGACCGGCATCGGCGGAGGCTGCGTCGACGCTTCGTGCGCCGTGACGGACCCGACCCTGATCCAGGCGGGCACCGAGCAGGACGTCGACGCCTCGGGCCATGCCACGTACTCGGCCTGGTGGGAGGTGATCCCGGCGCCGAGCGTCACGATCTCAAAGATGACGATAAAGCCCGGGGACCACATGCACGTGGCGATCGGCCAGTCCGCTCCCGAGGTCTGGAACATCACGGTCAAGGACCTGACCAGCTCGGGCTCCTTCAGCCAGACGGTGCCCTATTCCTCGACCTTCGCCACGGCGGAGTGGATCGAGGAGACGCCGGTCAACGTCGGCAGTGGTGGCGTCAACGTGGGACCGCTTCCCAACCTGTCGACGGTCAGCTTCGATCTGGCCACGGTGAACGGGGCCAACCCCAAGCTCAAGCCGTCCGAGGAGATCCAGCTGGTGAGCTCGAACGGCGCGCCCTTGGCCACGCCTTCGGCTCCGGCAGCCGACACCGACGGCTTCAACGTCTGCGCCTACGCCAGCTCCTGTCCGAGCCCCTCGACCTCGTTGGCAACGACCACGAGTACCCACACCAGCACGCACCACGCGAAGAAGCGATAGACGACGGAACGGCGGCGACGCCTATGCCGAGCCGCTGAGCTGCTGGCCTTCAGCGCAGCGCCAGGTCAGCCGCAGTCGTAGTCGGTGTCGAAGCCACCCGCCTGGTACTGGACATAGCGGATGTGCCCGCCCGTGACGCTGGGGCCGTTCGTGCAG
>JBPYEZ010000039.1:0-2989 GCA_051984395.1 Acidimicrobiales bacterium
AGCCTGACGTAGATCGCTGCGACCGTCAAGCGGTCGGGATGGAGCAGGTCCTGCGATCGGTGCATTCGGCGCCAGGGGCCGAATCCGGGCCCTGGCGACAACAGGCCGGGTCGAGAGGCAGACTCTGCGGGTGGACACTGCCGGTGAGCCGGGCCGCACTGCGTTCATCTGCGCCATGCCGATGGAGCTGCGTCCCCTGGCCCGCAAGCTGTCGTTGCACCGGACCCAGATCGCCGGAGTGACCGTCTCCTCAGGGATGCTCGGCGAGAACGAGGTCGTCGCCATCGTGACCGGGATGGGACCCACGCTGGCGGCGGAGGCGACGAGCCGCCTCCTGGACGCGGTGACGGTCGAGCGGGTGATCGTGGTGGGCATCACCGGCGCCGTGGAGAACGAGACCCCGATCGGGACGCTCGTCCTCCCCGAGGCCGTCGTGGACGGGGCCACGGGCGCCGAGCATCGGCCCGCACCGCTGGCCGACGGCACGGCGCGGGGGAAGATGTGGACGACGGATGCGCTCATCACCGACGCCGACGTCATCTCTGGTCTGCGGGACAAGGGTGTGGTCTCGCTGGACATGGAGACAGCCGCCATCGCCGAGGTGTGCGAGCGGCGCGGCATCCCGTGGGCGGTGTTCCGCGTCATCAGTGACCGGGCGACCGACGGGAGTATCGATCAGGAGGTCTTCGGGCTCAGCAACCAGGACGGGACGGCCAACGGGGCGGCCGTTGCCCGCTTCTTCCTGCGCCACCCGGGGCGGATACCGCAGATGGCCCGGCTGGCCAGGGGCGCCAGGCTGGCGACCGAGACCGCCGCCGACGCGGCCATCCGCGCCTGCTCGCGGTCGTAGCCGGTGGAGCTGTCGCTGTTCGAAGAGGTCGCCGAGGCGCTTCGGGGGCTGCTCTCGAACGAGCTGGGCCAGGTGCGCTGCCGGTGGCACCGGTACGGCATCAAGGTCTGGTTCGGTCCCGAGCGGCCCCCGCGCGAGCACTACGAAGCGCAGGTCATCGGCCCCGACTACGTGGAGAGCGCCACCCTCGGCCTCGAGGTGGGCTTCCACGCCGAGCACAGGGACGCGGCGGACAACGACCGGATCATCGCCCACCTGCTCGACACCGAGAAGGAGTGGCGTCCGAAGATCGGTGCCGATGCGGTGATCGGACCGTTTCTCGGTCGGGCCGACACCTGGCGCCGCATCTCGGAGATCTGGGTCGACCCCGACCTCGACAGCACTGATCTCGCCTTCGAGGTCGCCTCGCGCATCGGCGAGTACGCCGCCGCTCTCGAGCCGGTCCGCCGCCAGCCACGCCTGGTCGGTTGACCGCCGGCGGGACCGCACCTGCGCTCACTCGCCAGCCGGCCTCCCGGCCTCCCGGGGCGGTTCCGGCCCCAGCACGAGGAGGGCCACGTCGTCATCCGGGGGTCTGTCCGCCCACAGCCGGGACACGAGCTCGCCCACCAGGGCGTCGGGCGGCTGGCCGGGCCGGTCCAGCAGGCCGAGCAGGCCGCGCTCGCCCAGAATCGTGCCGTCGAGCTGGCGCAGCTCGGTGACGCCGTCGGTGTAGAGGACGAGCTGGTCGCCGGGATCGAGACGGATGTCGAGCTCGCCGATCCTGACCTCGTCGAGCACACCGATCAGGGTGCCGGTGACCCGGACGAGGGCCGGTGGCGCGGCGGGGCGGCGCAAGATCGGTGGCGGGTGGCCACCGGTGGCGAGACGGAGCACGGCACTGTCGCCGTCCCGTCGCAATGTGCCGGCGAGGGCTGTGCAGAACCGCTCCCCCCTCGGCTCGTCGGCACTCAGCTGCAGCGCCGAGTTGGCGGCCCGCAGCCACTCGGCGGGGCCTGCCCCGGTGATGCTGAGGGCGCGGAAGGTGGCCCTGGCCACCGCGTTGAAGACGGCTGCCTCGGGGCCGATGCCACACACGTCGCCGACGGCGAAGCCCCAGACCCCCTCGCCCAACGGCCACAGGTCGTAGAAGTCACCGCCGACGTCCTCGGCCGCAGGGTGATAGGCGGCGGCCACCTCGATGCCCGGAATCCTCGGCAGAGCCGGGGGCAGGAGGCCGCGCTGGAGGGCCTGTGCGACCTCGTTCTCGTGTTCGTAGAGGACCGCGTTGTCGATGGCCAGGGCCGCTCGCTGGGCCAGCCCGACGGCGACCGCCAGGTCGCCCGCGTCGAAGCGGGGGCGGGCCGCCGTCCGGCTCAGGACCAGGGCACCGAAGGTGCGGCCCCGCGCCGTCATCGGCACGGTGACCGCCGAGCGGATGTCGAGGCCGCGAACGATCTCGATCTGCTCCTTGTCGAAACCGGTCTCGACGAGCAGCTCGTCGGTCACCTCCTGGTACAGCTCGGGCTGCCCGGTGTCGATGACCTTCGACACGCCGGCCGGGTGGCGGTCGACTCCGAACTGCACGTCGAGCTCCCAGTCGTGGTGCGGCGCGCTCCCGTCGGCGTGGGCAACTGCCACCGCTCGGACGTGGCGCCGGTCGGCCAGGTACACGACGCACCAGTCGGCGATGATCGACACGGCCTGGTCTGCGACGCTCCGCAGTGTCTGCTCGCGGTCGAGCGATTCGGCCAGCACCTTGCTGGTGTCGGCCAGAAAGCCGAGCTGGTTCGCTGCCCTCCGTTCCTCCTCGAGCAGGCGAACGCGGTCGAGCGCCTGGGCCCCCTGTCCGGCGAGGGCGAGAATGAACGCACGCTCGTCGGCGTCGAACAGTCGCGGCTCGGCGAACGAGAACCTGATGGCGCCCACCGAAGAGTCGATCGAGAGTGGGATGGCGCACAACGACGCCGTCTCCGGCTCCATCCTCCGCACCTCCGGGAACCTGCTGTCGAGCTCCTCGGTCGATTCCAGCCACACCGGCTGGGCGGTTCGGAGGGCCACCGCCGCCGGGAGATCCGCCTCTGCGGGCTCGTCTCTCAAGGCGGAGACCAGCTCGTCGGGGTAGCCGACCGCCCCGGGCAGGGCCAGCTTGGTGCCCGC
>JBPYEZ010000040.1:0-12455 GCA_051984395.1 Acidimicrobiales bacterium
CCGCGTGGCGGCGGAGGAGACCGTCCCCACGCCGACGGTCGAGGACCCCGAGGACCTGTTCGCCGCCACTGCGAGCCTCGTGGAGCGTGTCGGCGCGACCGTCGGGTGCCGACGTCCCGTGGTCTGCGGCGTGGGCTGCGGCGGTCCGATGAGCCGCGGGGGCGAGGAGGTCTCGCCGCTCAACATCCCCGCCTGGCGCCGGTTCCCGTTGCGACGCCGCCTGGCGGAGGCCTGCGCCCTGCCCACCTTCGTCGACAACGACGCCAAGGCCCTGGCCCTCGGTGAAGGCTGGGCGGGTGCCGCCGCCGGGCGGGCCAACTTCCTCGCCATGGTGGTCTCGACCGGGGTGGGCGGCGGCATCGTGGTCGACGGGCGGCTGCTCGATGGCGCCGCCGGCAACGCTGGGCACATCGGTCACGTGGTCGTGACGCCCGGCGGCAGACCGTGCGTCTGCGGCGGACGCGGGTGTCTGGAGGCCGAGGCCTCGGGGACCGCCATCGCTGCCATGACCGGTCGTCCAGCCCGCCTGGCTGGCCCCGACGTGGCGATCCGGAGCGGCACCCTGGTGGGTCGGGCCGTGGCGTCGGTGGTGAACCTTCTCGACCTCGAGCTGGTCGTGGTGGCGGGCTCGGTCTCCCTCGGGTTCGGTGCGCCCTTCTTCGCCGCCGCCCAGGCCGAGCTCGACGCGCTGGCGCGGCTCGACTTCTCGGTCGGGACGCGGATCGTCCCCGCCGGCCTCGGAGCGAACGGGCCGCTGGTGGGCGCGGGTGCCGTCGGGTGGCGGGGCCTGGACCGCCTACCTGCCTTCGGCAGCGCTGTCACGCCATGACGGCCGGGGGTGCCGTGGCTGCCGTCGTGGTGAGGCCCAGGCTGTGGCGGACGGCGCTGACCCAGGTGGCGGTGCTGGCCCGGCCAGGCTGGTGGAGACGCTGGCCGCCCCTACCCGCGCCCGACCCCGCCTACCTCCGTTTCCGGCTCGAGACCGCATACGGCGATCCCGGGGCGAAGATGGCGGCCGGCGACTTCCTCGACTACCTGGCGTGGTGCCGCGAAGGGAGGCTCGCCGCGCGCTAGCCTCTCGCAGCGATGCCCTTGCCACCACCACCATGGGCTCCTGCCCGGAATGCCGAGGACGGCACCCGGAGCCGGGGCGCGGTGGCCTAGCAGGCGGGGCGTGGTGGCGGTGACACGGGCCCTCGTGCTCAACGCCACCTTCGAGCCACTCTCAATCGTCCCCTCGCGGCGTGCCCTGATGCTGCTGCTCGACGACAAGGCCGAGCTGATCCATTCCACGGATCGCCAGTTCCGGGCCGCCCGCGTGGCGTTCCCGGAACCTTCGGTGGTGCGGCTGGCTCGCTACGTGCGGGTGCCGTACCAGAGCCGGGTCGCGCTCAACCGCCGGGCCGTGTTCGCTCGCGACGGCCACCGCTGCCAGTACTGCGGGGCGACGGCGGAGAACATCGACCACGTCGTGCCCCGTAGCCGGGGTGGGACGCACAGCTGGGACAACGTCGTCGCCGCCTGCCGGCGTTGCAACACCCGCAAGGAGGATCGGCTCGTACACGAGGTCGGGCTGACCCTCCGCCGGTCGCCGTCCCAGCCACGCGAGCGCGTCTGGTTCCTCGTGGCGACCGGAGGACTGCGCCCCGACTGGGAGCCGTACCTCGGATCGGCCTCCCTCTCGGCGTCGGCGTAGCGTCGCCGCCCGGACCGTGCCCGTTGGCGCAGGGGCGCCGGGGTGGAGGGTCGTCGAGCTCGCCGGCAGCGCGGTCGAGCTGCATCACCGGGAGGCGGTGCACGAGCCGCGCACGGTGACGCTCTGCCGCGTGAGCGACCCCGCCCTCGTGCTCGGCAGCACCCAGCCCGACGAGGATGTCGACCGCGCCCGCGCCGCGTCGTTGGGACTGGACGTCGTGCGGCGTCGCAGTGGGGGAGGGGCGGTGCTGGTCGAACCCGACGCGCTTGCCTGGGTCGAGGTCTCTGTGTCCCGCGACGACCCACTGTGGGTGCCCGATGTGCAGCGGGCCTTCTGGTGGCTGGGACAGGCATGGGCGGATGCTCTGACGGCGCTCGGGGTGACCGGCGCTGACGTGCACCGGGGCGCGCCGCTCGCGACCGCGTGGTCGGCCAAGGTGTGCTTCGCCGGGACCGGCGCCGGCGAGGTCTCGGTGGGGGGTCGCAAGGTGATGGGGATGGCGCAACGTCGGACGCGGGCCGGCGCGCTGTTCCAGTGCGCCGCGCTCGTGCGGTGGGACGCGCCTCGGCTGCTGGCGGTGCTCGACCTCCCCGAGGCGGTGCGGGCCGAGGGCGCGGCGATGCTCGACGGCGCCGCGGCCGGTCTGGGGCCGGCGCGGGGCGTCGACGACCTCGAGCGCAGCCTCCTCGAGCACCTCCCATAGCGCCCTGACCCGGGCATCCACCAATCCTCGCCCCTGGCGCGTCAGGGTGGATTCACTTTGGCGCCCGTCACGGAGCCGGCCGACGGGATGGGGCCGGTGGTGCCCGTGGTGTTGACGAAGGGAGGGAGGGGGCGTACGGTGGCGGGTAGTGGAGTGAAGGGGAGGGTCCTCAGAGGCTTGGGGAGTGCGGTGGGAGCGATCACCAATGGCCAGGTTCTTCGGCAGGTTCGAGCACGGCCTCGACGCCAAAGGGCGGGTGATCCTGCCGGCCAAGTTTCGGGTGCACTTCGAGCACGGCGGCTACCTGAGCCAGTACCACGACGGCTGCCTGGCCCTGTGGACCCCCGACGAGTTCGAGAAGCAGATGATCGCCATGCAACAGAGCGCCACCGAGAGCCCTGGTCAGCGCAACCTGGCGCGCGTGTGGGCCTCCGGCTCCCACGAGGTGGAGGTCGACCGGCAGGGTCGGATGGCCATACCGGCGCATCTGCGGGACTTCGCCGGCCTCGACGGCGACGTGCTGGTGCACGGCGCCATCGACCGGGTGGAGCTCTGGAACCCGGGCGCGTGGGACCAGCGGGTGAAGCCCATGGAGCGACGTCTCACGGAGGGAGAGGGCGAGCCGGCCTCCGGGTGACAGGGACGGTCCGGCATGGCTCGAGAGCAGAGGAAACGGAGATCGCAACACACGACACAGCACTCGACATCAGTTCCTGGCTCATCCGCAGCCCCTCGATCGGCGTGGTGGAAGACCCCTACTCCGCCCACTTCCATCCCGGTCGATTGGGGAGACAACCCGACGGCGTCCTGCCGGTCGAGGGGCTGCAGATGAGCCGGGCGTTCGACCATCGACCGGCCATGGCCGGTGAGGTGGTGTCGCTGCTCGCCCCGGTCCCCCCCGGCGTCATCGTCGACGCCACGGTGGGTGGGGGTGGTCACGCCCAGGCCATCCTGGACGCCCACCCCCAGCTCACCGTGTTGGGGATCGATCGGGATCCAGCGGCCGTCGCCGCCGCGTCGGACGCGCTGGCCCCGTACGGCGATCGCGCCGTCGTGCGTCGAGCCCGTTTCGACCGGATCGCACAGGTGGTCGACGAGCTGGGACGGTCGCCGGTCTCGGGCGTGCTCTTCGACCTCGGTGTGAGCTCGCCGCAGCTCGACGACGCCGCCCGAGGCTTCTCCTACCGTCACGATGCGCCGCTGGACATGCGGATGGACCCGGCCGAGTCCCGCACGGCGGCAGATGTCGTCAACGGTCTTCCGGAGTCCGAGCTGGCCCGCCTGCTCGCCGCCAACGGAGAGGGGCGGTTCGCCCGCCGGATCGCGGCCGCCATCGTGGCCGCTCGGCCCCTGGCGACGACCGGGCAGCTGGCCGACGTGACAAGGGAGGCCATTCCTGCGCCGGCCCGCCGTCGCGGCGGTCACCCGGCCCGGCGGGTCTTCCAAGCCGTGCGCATCGAGGTCAATGCCGAGCTCGACGTGCTCGACCGGGCCCTCGACGCCGCTGTCGATCTGCTCGTGCCGGGCGGGCGCTGCCTCGTCCTCTCCTACCACTCGGGTGAAGACCGACTGGTGAAGCAGCGCTTCGCCGAAGCCGTCACCGGCGGCTGCACCTGCCCACCGGGCCTCCCGTGCGTGTGTGGGGCTCGCCCCCGTGGCCGCCTCGTCGGGCGCCGGGCGCGACGGCCCTCGGCCATCGAGGTGGAGGCGAACCCTCGCGCCGGCAGCGCCCGCCTCCGGGCGATTGAGCGCCTCGACGACAGCCGGTCGGGATCGTGACGCTGACCCCGGGACCCAGGCTGGCGCCGGCCTCCGCCCGGGCCCAGCCGTTGGCCGACGGGTGGGAGGACGCCGGCCACGACGGCGACGGAGTGATCACGCTGCCACGGCCGGCCCGGGAGGCCGCCCTGGGTGGCGCGCCGGCCCGGGAGACCGGCCTGGGTGGCGCGCCTGCTCCGGACCCACGACCAAGGCGGGCGCCCCTTCGGGTCCTCCCGAGCGAGCATCTCGAGCGCCGGGCCCGTCGTCGCCGAGCCCGGCTCACGGTGACGGTCGCGGCCTCGCTGGTGGCCGTCTCGCTGCTCGGCGTGGTCGCCATCAACGTGATGATCGCCCAGGACCAGCTGCGGCTCGATCGGCTGGATGCGCAGCGGAACGCGGCCATGGCCCACCATGAGCAGCTGCAGCTGCAGGTGGCCCAGCTGCAGTCGCCGGCGCGCATCGTCGCCCAGGCCGAACAGCGCCTCGGCATGGTCGTGCCACCGAAGCTGACCTACCTGTCGGGGAACGGGGCGCCCGTACAGACCGACGGCGGCGGTGCCATCCCGCCGCCGCTGTCGCCTCCTGCGCCTCCCTCGCCTCCGCCGCCTCCGGCCGCTGGTTCGACACCGCCGGCGCCGAGCACGACACCACCCGGGGGATCATCCCCGCCGCCGGCCCCCGCCCACTCCGGGTCAGCCTCGCCAGCGTCCACCACTCCCGTCACGGGCTCGGGCTCCGCACCGCGGTGAGCCCGGGCCCCACGGCGCGCGACGCCGGTCCCAAAGGGAGACCGGCTGCCGGAAACGGCCGGGCGGGGACACCGAGCGGGCGGAACGGCCAAGCCCGAACATCGGTCCGTGCGAATGGCGGCTCCCGCCCCGCTTCGGCCCGCAGCAGCGCCGGCCCGGCGGTACAGACCATCCGCCAGGCGCGGCCGCCCCGACGGCCGCCGCGGACACAGGGCCGGCGCCTGGCGGTCATGTTCCTGGTGACAGCCGTCGTGGTCATGGCCATCGTGGCCCGTCTGCTGTACGTCCAGGGCCTCTCGGCCAGCCGCTACGCGGCGGTCGGCCAGGCCCAGCTCCTCCACACGGTGACCGTCCCCGCCCTGCGGGGATCGATCACGGACCGCAACGGCCAGCCGCTGGCGATGTCGGTTCTCCAGACGACCATCGTCGCCGACCCCCATCAGGTCACCGACCCGAGAGCGGAGGCCGCCGCTCTGGCGCCCATCCTTGCCACCGACCCCGCCGCGCTCCAGCAGAAGCTGAGCCAGAACGCCGGCTTCGTGTACCTGGCTCGGGCGGTGGATGACGATGTCGCCTCCCGGGTCAAGGCGCTCCATCTCCCGGGGCTCACCTATCTCCCCGAGCCCAAGCGGTTCCTACCCCAGGGCAGCCTGGCCGGGTCGGTGATCGGCGAGGTCGGCACCGACGGGCGCGGTCTGGGGGGCGTCGAGTACCAGAAGGACCGGCAGCTGGCGGGCCACGCCGGCAGCACCGTGGTCGAGCGGGACCCCAGCGGCAAGCAGCTCCCGGGAGGGCGGGTCGTCCAGTCCGCCCAGCCGGGCCAGGGGCTGGTGCTGACCATCGACCGCTCGCTCCAGTTCGACGCCGAGCAGGCTCTGAGCAACGAGATCGTGACGTCGAACGCACGAGGCGGGGTTGCCGTCGTCATGGACTCACACAGCGGCGAGATCCTGGCCATGGCCAACATGGTGGCGGGCGGCAACGGCGCGCCTCCCGGCCAGGCGCCGACCAACAGCGCGCTGACGAACGTCTACGAGCCGGGCTCGGTCACCAAGGTCGTCACCATCGGGGGGGCCCTCCAGAACCACATCGTGACCCCGGACCAGCGGTTCTCGGTGCCCGACTCGGTGCGGGTGGCGGGCTCCACGTTCCACGACGCCGAAGGGCATCCGACGCAGTCGATGTCGGTGTCCGACATCCTGGCGCAGTCGTCGAACGTGGGCACCATCGGCATTGCCCAGCAGCTGGGCAAGGACCAGCTCGCCTCCTATCTCCGCGCCTTCGGTCTGGGTAAGCGGACCGGGCTCGGCTATCCCGGCGAGTCGGCGGGCCTGCTGCTGAACCCGGCCCACGAATCGGGTACCGACATCGCCACGGTGCCGATCGGCCAGGGCGAGGCGGTGACCGCGGTGCAGATGCTCGACGCCTACAACGCGGTCGCCAATGGAGGCACCTTCGTGCCACCCCGCCTGGTACGGGCCACGATCGGCTCGGACGGGACCCAGCACACCGTGTCGGGGGCACAACCCCACCGCATCATCTCCGCCGGTACGGCCCAGCAGCTCACGACGATGCTCCAGCAGGTCGTCCAGTCGGGAACTGGCACGACGGCCGCCCTCACCGGCTACTCGGTGGCCGGCAAGACGGGCACCGCCCAGAAGCCCAACGTCAACGCACCGGGTTATCAGCCCGGTGCGTACATGGCGACCTTCGTCGGCTTCGTCCCGGCCCAGCGACCCGCTCTCACCGCCATCGTGGTGCTCGACCAGCCGACGCCGATCTTCGGTGGGGTGGTGGCCGCCCCGGTCTTCGCCCAGATCGCCCAGTACGAGCTTCGCCGGCTCGGGATCCCGCCCGCCACGCCCCCGGCGCCCCCCCAGCCGGCCACCGCGGCGCCGTCACCGGGGGGCGCCGCCGGGCCCCCGACGGGTCCGCCCACTACGCTCGCCGGGTCACGTACGACCAGACACACGCAGTAGTCAGGTAAAGGGATCGTCGGGCCCGTGCGACTCGATCGACTGCTCGGGCAGGTCGACGTGCTGGAGACCCGAGGGGACCCAGCTGGCGTCGACGTGCGCGCCATCGCCTTCAACGCAGCCGAGGTGGTTCCCGGGGCGTTGTACTGCTGTATTCCCGGCAACCGGTTCGACGGCCACGACTTCGCGCCGGCCGCCGTGGCCGCGGGCGCGTCGGCGCTGCTCTGCGAGCGCCTTCTCCCGCTCGACGTCGTGCAGGTCCGTGTGGGCGAGGGGCGGGCACGGGCGGCGATGGCCCAGGTCGCTGCGGCCTTTTACGGTCATCCCGCCGGCAGCCTCCGCGTCGTGGGAGTCACCGGCACCAACGGCAAGACCACGGTCACGCAGCTTCTCGAGGCGGTGTTCGAGGCGAACGGTTGGCCGACCGCGGTGATGGGGACGCTCGACGGCGGGCTCACCACGCCTGACGCGTTGTCGGTGCAACGTAGCCTCGCGTCGCACCGCGACGCGGGGCGGGCGGCAGTGGCCATGGAGGTCTCTTCCCACGCCCTGGTCCAGCATCGTGTCGAGGCCGTCCGCTTCGTCGTGTCCATCTTCACCAACCTGAGCCCGGACCATCTCGACTACCACCACACCATGGAGGCGTATTTCTCGGCCAAGTCCCTATTGTTCACACCGGCGCGCAGTGACACGGGGGTGGTCAACGCCGACGATCCATGGGGCCGGCGCCTGCTCGAGTCGGCGCCCATCGAGCTTCGGCCCTTCTCCCTGGACGACGCCGCTGAGCTCGAGGTGGGCGCGGCCGGGAGCACCTTCGGCTGGGAGGGGAGGACCGTCACCCTCAACCTCACCGGGAGGTTCAACGTCGCCAATGCCCTGGCTGCGGCCGCCGCAGCCCGTGAGCTCGGTATCGGCCCGGAGGTGGTGGCCGAGGGGCTGTCGGCGGTGCGGGGCGTGCCCGGTCGTTTCGAGATGGTGGAGGCGGGGCAGTCCTTCAAAGCCGTGGTCGACTACGCCCATACCCCGAGTGCCCTCGAGCACGTCCTGTCGGCCGCCCGCCACGCCGCCGGACCTGGCGGTCGGGTGGTCCTGGTGTTCGGTTGCGGCGGCGACCGCGACCGGTTCAAGCGGCCTGCTATGGGCCGAATCGCCACGAGGCAGGCGGACCTCGCCGTGCTCACCTCTGACAACCCTCGCAGCGAGGACCCCATGGCGATCATCGCCGAGGTGCGGGGCGGCGTCGACCGCCCTGACCGGCTGGTGATCGAGCCCGACCGCGCCGCTGCCATCGCCCTGGCGGTGTCGTCGGCCCGGCCCGGGGACGTCGTGGTGGTCGCCGGCAAGGGACACGAGACCGGACAGCGGATCGGCGAGCGCACGCTCGATTTCGACGACCGGGTGGTCACGAGATCCGCCATCGAGGACACCGTCGGGGCCCGGCGGTGATCTCGCTTCTGGTCGCCGGGGCCACCGCCCTGCTCGTCGCCGGGCTGGGGACCCCCCTTCTGATCCGATGGCTGGCCACGAGGGGCATCGGCCAGCAGATCCGCGACGACGGTCCCCTCGGGCACGTCACCAAGGCCGGGACCCCGACCATGGGCGGCCTGGCCATCGTGGTGGCCGTCTTCGCCGGCTACGTCGTGGGCCACGCCCGCATCGGGACCGTGTTCTCGGTGTCGGGGTTGGTGGTGATGCTCGCCCTCGGTGGCGGGGCGGCGGTCGGTCTGGCCGACGACTGGATCAAGGTGAGCCGCCATCGGAGCCTGGGGCTCAACAAGCGCACCAAGCTCGCCGGGCAACTGGCCGTGGCGGTCGGCTTCGCGGTCGTCGCACTGCACTGGAGCGGGGTCAGCACCAACCTCTCCTTCACGCGGTCGAGCTCGCCGGGCTTGGCCCTCGGCAGCGTCGGCTGGGCCGTGCTGGCCGTGCTGCTGCTGATCGGCTCGGCCAACGCCGTGAACCTCACCGACGGTCTGGACGGGCTGGCCGCCGGCTCGGCCGTCTTCGCCTTCGCCACACTCGCGGTGATCGGCTACTGGCAGTTCCGCCACACGTTCATCTATCACGTGCCGCAGGGCCTCGACCTGGCCCTGGCGGCGATGGCCTTGACCGGCGCCTGTGCGGGCTTCTTGTGGTGGAACGCGGCGCCGGCGCGCATCTTCATGGGGGACACCGGGTCGCTTGCCATCGGCGCCGGCCTGGCCGGCTTGTGCCTCCAGATGAACCTGGTGCTGCTCCTTCCCGTGATCGCCGGCTTGTTCGTGATGGTCACGCTGTCGGTGATCATCCAGGTGGCGAGCTACCGGCTCTTTCATCGCCGTGTCTTCCGCATGGCGCCGATCCACCACCATTTCGAGCTGTTGGGTTGGCCCGAGACGACGGTCATCGTGCGGTTCTGGATCCTGGCCGGGGTGTGCACCGCCCTGGCTCTCGGGCTCTTCTACGCCGACTTCCTGTCGCTCGGATTGGTCAGCTGATGACGGGTCCGGGGGAGTCACCGGACCCTGGGCCCCGCACCGGCGCGCTGGTGGTGGGCCTCGCGGTCTCCGGCGAGGCCGTGGCCCGGCGACTGACGAGGAACGGCGTCCGCGTGGTCGCGGTCGACGACCACCCCGACGAGGCCGTCCGCAAGCGGGCGGCGAACCTCGACATCGAGCTCGTCGAGTCGCCGTCGGCGGAGACGCTCACCTCGTTGGCTACCAGTGCCGCCATCGTGGTCGTGAGCCCGGGTGTGCCCGCCCGTCACCCCGTCTTCGGTCTCGGCGACCGGGCCCACGTGGTCAGCGAGGTGGAGGTGGCGGCGGCGTGGGCGAGAGCTCCGTTGGTGGCGGTGACGGGGACCAACGGCAAGACGACGGTCACCACGATGGTGTGCCGCATGCTCGTGGAGTCGGGCGTGGAGGCCGTGGTCGCGGGCAACATCGGCGTGCCCCTTGCCGATGCCGTGAACGGCGACGCCGAGGTGCTGGTGGTCGAGGTCTCGTCGTTTCAGCTGGCCTTCACCGAGCGCTTTCGTCCCCGCGTGGCGATCTGGCTCAACGTTGCCGAGAACCACCTCGACTGGCATCCGACGTTGGCGCACTACGTCCAGTCCAAGTCACGCATCTGGGCCAACCAGCGGGACGACGACGTCGCCGTGGCCAACGCAGAGGACCCCGTCGTGATGGCTGCCGCCGCCTCGGCACCGGTTCCGGTGATCACATTCGGCCGGGCCGAGGGGAGCTACCGCATCGAGGGCCGAGACCTCGTCACGCCGGCGGGCGAGCGGATCGTCGGGATCGACGAGCTGTCGAGGTCGTTCCCGCACGATCTGGTCAACGCCCTCGCCGCCTGCGCCGGGGCGATGGCGACAGGCGCGAGCCTCGACGGGTGCGCCGCTGCGCTGCGCAGCTTCGATGGCCTCCCCCACCGGCTCGAGCTGGTGGGGGAATCTGGTGGGGTGCGTTATCTCGACGACTCCAAGGCGACGACCCCGGCCGCCGTCCTGGCCGCTCTGTCCGGGCTCGACTCGGTGGTGCTGATCGCCGGCGGGCGGAACAAGGGTCTGCGGCTGGACTCCCTTCGGGACGGCGCCGACCGGGTACGCGCGGTGGTCGCCATCGGTGAGGCGATTCCGGAGGTCCAGGCGGCCTTCGCTGGAGCCTCGCCGGTCGTGACGGCGACGTCGATGGACGAGGCGGTGCGCATGGCCGGCCGCCTGGCCCGTCCCGGAGACTCGGTCCTGCTCTCGCCCGGCTGTGCATCGTTCGACTGGTACCGGTCCTACGGCGAGCGGGGCGAGGATTTCGCCCGGGTGGTGCGGGTCCACACCGGAGGCCACGGGTGAGCCGGCCCACGAGGACGATCGCCCGGCCATCGTCGAGCCCGGCGTCCTCGACAGTGACGCCCCGTCGGCCCCGCGCCCGGGCCGCAGAGCCCGACGAGAGTTGGGGGACCGACGCACCCGACTCGGACCCGGCTGGCCCGGGAGGCCGGCGTGAGGAGCCAGGTGTCGGCCCCGACGGCCTGCCTGCCGGCCCCCGTGGGCCGAGGCGCTCGGGAACGTTCGTCGGCCTGGTGGCCGTCGTCAGCGTCCTCACCCTGATGGGCCTGGTGATGGTGCTGTCGTCATCGTCGGTGGAGTCGATACGCCAGTTCGGATCGCCCTGGGTGTACTTCGAGCGTCAGGTCCTGTGGGTGGCGGTGGGTGTCGCCATCCTGGTCCTGTGCGCCAAGCTCGACTACCGGATCTGGAGACGCCTCAGCGGCGTGCTGGTCGTCGTCGCCCTCGCCCTCCTCGTGATGGTGCTGATCCCGGGCGTGGGGGTGCTGGTCGACGGGTCCAGCCGCTGGATCGGGGCGGGCTCGTTCCGCATGCAGCCCTCGGAGCTGATGAAGCTGGCCCTCGTGGTCTTCGGTGCCGACCTGCTGGCTCGCCGGGCCGGGCGCACCAGGCAGTGGGCGAGAACCGTGCGTCCCCTGACCACGGTCTCCCTCCTCGCGGGCCTGCTCGTGATGATGCAGCCCGACATGGGCACGACGCTGGTGCTGGCGAGCATCGGCATCGGGCTGCTGTTCGCCGCCGGCACCCGGATCCGCACATTGGCCGCCCTGCTCACGATCAGCGCCGGAGCGGCGTTCCTGCTCGGCATGGCCGAGCCCTACCGGCGAGCCCGCCTGCTGTCCTTTCTCGACCCGTGGGCGCACCGTTCCGACCAGGGCTATCAGGTCGTCCAGTCGCTCGTGGGGTTGGGCTCCGGCCACCTCTGGGGCGTGGGCCTCGGTGCCAGCAGGGCCAAGTGGGGATTCCTCCCCAACGCCCACACCGACTTCATCTTCGCCATCATCGGCGAGGAGCTGGGCCTGATCGGGAGCCTGCTCGTGGTGGGTCTCTTCGGGGCGCTGGCGTATCTGGGAATCCGGACCGCGGCCCGGGCACCAGACCGCTTCGGTCGCTTTCTCGCCATTGGCATCACGGGTTGGATTGTGTGCCAGGCATTCATCAATATCGGTGCCGTGATCGGGATGCTGCCGGTGACCGGCCTGCCCCTGCCGTTCGTGTCGTTCGGCGGCTCATCGCTGGTGATCGTGATGGCTGCCACGGGGCTGCTGTTGAGCGTGGCGGCGCGAGAACGACCCCTTCCGGACGGCGGTCGCCCGGGCGCGGTCCGTCGGGGGCCCGTCCCCATGCGCGTCGTTCGGTGACGGTCGAATCCGTGGCCACCGACCCGGTTCCCGGGCCCGCGCCCGACATCGCCACCCCGACGTTCGCCGTGGTGGCCGGGGGTGGGACCGCGGGCCATGTCCTCCCCGCCCTGGCCGTCGGCCGGGCCCTGGTGGAACGGGGGCATCCCGTCGGGTCCATCCATTACGTCGGGTCTCGGAGAGGCATCGAAGCCCGTCTCGTCCCCGCCGCCGGGTTCGAGGTGACCCTCCTGCCGGGCCGGGGCATCCAGCGCCGGCTCAGCCGCGACAACCTGGAGGCCGTTCCCGGCCTCGCCGCAGCCGTGGCCCGATCCGTCCGCCTGGTGGCCAGGCGCCGACCTGCCGTCGTCCTCTCGGTCGGCGGCTACGCCGGGCTGCCGGCGGCG
>JBPYEZ010000041.1:0-32417 GCA_051984395.1 Acidimicrobiales bacterium
CTGCCATCGGCACCGCGCTCGACACTGGAGTACGGCGCCTAACTGGATCGCCTCTATTGGCGCCGTATCACGATCTGTGTGCAGCGGAACAACGCCATCGTACGATCGGTCGACTCGTTGCTGACAACAGCGTCCCAAACTTGGGTCTGACGGCCAAGATGGGCTGGCGTGCACCTGCAGGTCGCCCGCTCGCCAACTCGGGCCGAGGACAGGAAGTTGCTCTTGAGCTCGATCGTCGTAAACGTCTCTGCCTCGGACAGGTTGCTTCCACAGCCAATCGCTGCGCAGGTGTCCGCGAGCGCAACGACGGCTGGCGCGAAGAGAAAGCCAGTCCCAGCGATCAGGTTCGGAGTGACGTCGATGTGCCCCACGACAAGTTCTGCCGATGCCTCATCGAACACGCAGCCGAGCTGTCCGGGCACCAAGGAGCCGAAGAACTCACTCATTTGCTGGCCCCTGGCGACTGCGTCGGGGGATGCTGGTCTGCTAGTCATGGATGCACGGTAGCTACGGCCACGCGTCACCGTCACGTGAATTCACGGGTGTCCCCGAAGATGGGCGGCTCCCCGGAGATGTCCGTGTCGACCGATGAGTCTGCGGCGCCAGGCGAGTCGTAGAGGCATGGCCAAGGTGCTGACTCACATGTGCATGTCGCTGGACGGGTTCGTCGCCCAGCCCGACGACAACCCGGCCGAGTTATTCGACTGGTACTGGGGCGGGGACGTCGTCGTGCCAAGCGCGCAGGAAACCATGAGCTTCTCGGTTGATGCCGCAACCGCCCCGATGCTGCAGGAGCTCACGTCGGGATGCGGCGCGGTGATCGCCGGCCGTCGGCTGTTCGACCAAACCGACGGCTGGGGCGACAACCACCCCGCAGGCGCGCCAGTGGTCGTCGTGACCCACCGTCCGCCGCCGGAGGACGCTGCAGAGCGGTTCCGGCGAACGACCTTCACCGGCGGCGTCGAGGAGGCGATCACCACGGCGAAGAAGATCGCCGGCGACAAGTTCGTCACGATCGCCAGTGCCGACATCATCCAGCAGGCGCTGAACCTCGGCCTGGTCGACGAGGTCTGCGTCAGCCAGGTGCCGGTGCTGTTCGGTACCGGCATCCGCTACTTCGGCGAGCTCGTCGGCGGCCACGTCATGCTCGAGGACCCCATCGTGGTCCAAGGCACCCGGGCGCTCCACCTCCGTTACCCGGTGCGCCGCTGACTGCTTACTCTCGGCGCCATAGGCCGGCGGGTCCTTGACGAAATCGAGTGTTGCCGTGTTCGCGGTTGCGGCATGCTGGGTGAATGACCAGGCATCTGCGCCTCGGCGAGTTCCTCGTCGGTGTCGAGGGGATCGCTCTCATGCGCCATCTCTTCGAAGACGATGCGCTCACGGCACAGCGGATCCAGGAGATCCGTCACATCGTCTGCGGCGGGGACGACGTCTACCAACTCGGCGTTGACGTCCCCATCGTCGATTCAGCCAGCGGCTACCGCCGCTGGTCACAGACCTACGACAGCCCCGGCAATCCCCTCATCGAGGTGGAGCAACCGGCCGTGTGGTCTATCTTCGAGTCCATTCCGCCCGGAGCAGCTCTGGACGCGGCCTGCGGTTCCGGCCGGCACGCTCGCCGGCTGCTCGAGCTGGGCCACCAGGTGGTGGGAGTTGACAGCTCGCCGGAGATGCTGGAGAAGGCCAAGGCGTCGATCCCCCAGGCGTTGTTCCACGAAGGAGACCTCACGTCGTTGCCGGCGGAGTCGACCAGTTTCGATCTGGTCGTCTGTGCGTTGGCCCTCGAACACGTGGCCGACCTCACCGAAGCGATCAGGGAGTTGAGCCGGGTGCTTCGCCCGGGGGGACACATGATCCTGTCCGATCTGCATCCCACGGCGGTTGGCCTGGGGGGAGCCGCATATTTCCAGGATGCCGAGGGCGGAGCAGGTGTGGTGCGAGGGTTCGGCCATCTCCACAGTGACTATCTCGCCGCCTTCCGTGTGGCCGAGCTCGTCGTCCACCAGTGCCTCGAACCTCGCTACGGACCCACCGAAGCCGCTATGCAGGGGCCAGCCTCGCAATTCATCCCCGACGCAGCCGCAGCCGCATACGTCGGGCTACCCGGCGCCCTCATCTGGGACCTGGTGCAGAGCTGAGCTGACGTATCCCGGACCACCAGGTTGCCCGGACCCTCCCTGGGCTGTTCAGGCGGCGCTCGAGGCCAGCGACGGGTAGAGACCGGCAAGCGGGCCCGACAGGGCGGCGCGCACGTGCTGGGTCGTCTCGTCGGCCAGGACTTCGGGCTGGCCGGCCTCGACTGCGTCGAGGGCCGCCTCTGCGACCACCTGCGGTGCGATCTTGGGCCCGGTCACGTGGGCGGCCATGTCGGTGTCCATGTAGGCGACGTGGACCGCCACCACCAGCGTCTTCTGCTCCGCCAGGGCCAGGCGCAGGGAGTTGGTGGCCGCCCACAGCGCCGCCTTGGCGGCCGAGTAGCCGCCCGAAGTGGGCAGGCTCAGCCAGGACAGGACGGACAGCATGTTGACCAGAGCTCCGCCGCCGTTGGCAGCCAGCACCGGCGCGAAGCTGCGGCTGACGTCGAGCGTGCCGAAGTAGTTCACCTCCAGCTCCTGGCGCAGTGCCTCCTCGTCTCCGAGGATCGGTGTGCGGGTCGAGATCCCGGCGTTGTTGATCACCAGCGTCACGTCGGAGGCCAGGTTGGCGGCCTCGGTGATGGAAGACCGGTCGGTGAGGTCCAGCCTCACGGGCACGAGTCGGGATTCGGTCATCGTCTCGGGCCGGCGGGCTGCCGCGTACACCTTGGCCGCGCCCCGGTCCAGAAGAGCTCGGGTGTACGCAGCTCCCAGTCCGCGGTTGGCCCCGGTCACCATTGCGACAGATCCCTCGATGTTCATGGCCAGCTCCTCTCTTTGCAGCTCTGGTTGGAAACGGTCACCGCGCCCGATCCAGGTGCGGTCCCCGTTTTCCACCAGGCATCTCGTCCTGCACCTACGCGTTCAGTCGCACACGTCGAACCGCTCTAAACGATCCTGCGATGAAAGATACGGATGCACCTGACCGCGGTCTATTGGACGATGGTGTTGGTCGACCTTGTCGTCTCGAACCCGCTCAGCAAGACTTCCGGGCCGTGGACGAGGCCGAGTTCGAGACGCGCATCGCCAGCGAGCTGGCGGCGTTACCAGGAGTCCTGGCCGTCACCCTGGGGGGCTCGAGGGCGAGAGGAGACCACCGCCCTGACAGCGACTGGGACTTCGCCATCTACTACCGGGGCTTCTTCGAACCCGACTCCCTCCGAGTCAAGGGCTGGCCGGGCCAGGTCTTCGACGTCGGCGCCTGGGGCGGCGGGGTCATGAACGGCGGTGCCTGGCTAACCGTCGACGGGCTGCGGGTGGACGTCCACTACCGCGACCTCGAGAACGTCGAGTACTGGACGAAGGAGGCCCAAGAGGGCCGGTTCGGAAAGGAGTATCTCCTCTTCTACGCCGCCGGCATCCCCACCTACATCGTCATGGCGGAGCTCGCCCTCAACCGGGTCCTCCACGGATCGCTGACGGTCCCCGAGTACCCCGATGCCCTCTCTCGACAGGCAGGTGCCCGCTGGCACGACGATGCCCTGGCCAGCTTGAGCTACGGAACGACCGCACTGCGTTACCGAGGCGATGTCGCGGTAGCTCTCGCCAATGCCGTGCGGGCGGTCCTGGAGGAAGCTCACAGCAGGATGGCGGCCCAGCGGAGGTGGGTGCTCAACGAGAAGGGTCTGGCCGAGGCGGCCGGGCTGGTCGACGAGATCCAGCTGCTCTTCGAAGCGGCGACAGCTCCTGAGCTCGAAGCCGCCATGACCCAGCTGAGCGAGCGGTTGTCGCACGCGTAGCGCGTCTGCAACCACGGAACGAAGGGCGCCAGACCAGGGTGATGCGCTCGCCGCGGGGCACAACGACGCCTGCGCTCACACGCCGTCCACGACGACCATCCGCCAGGTGCCCGCCCCCTCGCGAATGGCGCGGGCTTGGCAGTAGTCCTCGGAGTCGTACCAGGCCTGCGCCGCCTCGGCCGACTCGAACTCGATGACGACGAGGCGCTCGGGGTCCCAGTCGCCTTCGAGGACACGGGTGGCACCTCCCCGCGCCAGGAAGCGGCCGCCGTGGCGCTCGACGGACGGCCCGGACGCTGCGCTGTATCGCGACGCCCGCTCCAGATCCGTTCGCTGCACATCTACCACCACATACGCCGGCACCGACCGATCGTACGGAGCGGCCAGCCGATCTGGCCAGTCGAACCTTCTCAGCCGGGGCGACTCGTGCGGTTCCATGTCTCGTCGAAAGTGGGCGCACGAGGCCGGCTCGCAGCGCAGACTTTCGACCAAACGTGGAACAGAGCTAGCCCGAGGTGTCCGCCTGCGCCTGGGTGTCCAGCACCGCAGCCGCGACCAACTCCTCCAGGTGGCGGCGATCCCACCAGGACACCTCGAGCTGCTTGGCGCGGCGAAAGTACAGCTGGATGTCGTACTCGACGGTGAAGCCGACGCCACCGAAGACCTGCTGCGCCATTGCGGTCACGTCGCGGAACGTCTGGCAGGCGAACAGCTTGGCCATGGGGGCCAGACGCGCCGTCGACCGGCCGGCCGACCGCGACCACGCCGCCTCCCACACCAGTGTCTCGGCCCCGTCGACCCGGGTGACGGCGTCGGCGAGGTAGTGGGAGATGGCCTGGAAGGCACCCAGAGGCTTGTCGAACTGGAAGCGGTCCTTGGCGTACTGGACCGTGATGTCGAGCGCGTACCTGGCTCCGCCCACGGCCTGGGCGGCGAGCAGCACGATCCCGTCGAGAAGCACCTGGTCCCATGGCGACCACCCGGCGCCGGGCGCGCCGACGACATCCTCACCCGGGACGAACGCCCCGTCGAAGTCGACGCGACACTGCCTGTCCGATGCCACGGTCTCTTGAGGAACGAGCGTCACGCCCCCGGCCTGGGGGTCGACGAGGAGGAGCACGATGCCCTCGGGCCCCTCGCCGCCATCGCTCGCCCGCGCCAGCACCAGCAGCCGGTCCGCGGCCGCTGCGAACTGGACGTGGCGCTTGGTTCCCGACAGGCGCCAGCCGTCGCCGTCGGCGGTCGCCGTCAGCTGCACCCCGACCGGTCCGAAGCCCCGTCCGGGCTCGAGCCACGCGGGGGTGACGACTGCCTCGCCGGATGCGATGGCCGGCAGCCAGCGGTCACGCTGCCGGTCGGTGCCGACCAGGGCCAACACCCCTCCGCTCATGACCGAGCTCACGAAGTGAGGTGAGGGCGCCAGCGCCCGCCCCAGCTCCTCGTACACGACGACGGCGTCGAGCATCGACATCCCCGAGCCGCCCCACCGCTCCGGAAGCGTGAGACCGAGGATGCCCGTCTCCACCAGCTGCGCCCACAACCCCTCGGGGTAGCCGATCGCATCGCCCTCCATCTTCCGGACGACGTCGAGGCCGGCGTGCTTGGCGCACATGCCCCGCACGGCGTCCCGGAGCAGCTCCTGCTCGGGGGTGAAGTCCAGCTCCATGGGCCGATATGCCTCCGGTCAGCGGCGGGATGAGACGATCACGGGCGCCAGCGCCCGGCGCGCCGGTCCCACGGGTTGTCGTCAGCGGCGACGGGTACCGCGATCCGGGCGGAGCACTCGGTGCACGTCCGGTCGTCGACGCGCAGGGCGAGATCGACCTCGACCCAGCCGCAGCCGGTGTCGTCGACCCCCACGCTGCGCACCACGCCCGACAGCATCATCGTGTCTCCCGGGAAGACCGATCCCTTCATCCGGAACCGCATCCGGCCGAGACGGCCCTTGGGGCCCGTCCAGTCGGTCAGGTAGCGCTCGAACCACGCCGCCTGGTTCGGGGTGTTCATGAAGATGTCCCGGATGCCGTTGCGGTGCACGGCGAAATCGTGGTCGTGGTGCATGGGCCGCCAGTCCCTGCTGGCCAGGGCGCCGAGCACGATGGTGGTCGCGGTGACCTCGTGCACGAGCGGCACCAGCTCCTGGCCTTCCTTCACCTCGTCGAGGACCAGCGCCGGCACCGTCACGACGGCACCTTCCGGTACCCGAAGCCGGTGTAGGCCTCCACGCCCACCAGCTCGTCGCGCTGGTTGCGGTACTCGACGTCGATCACCCAGAACCGTCCGGTGCCGAGGCGCGTCGCCTTCTCCTCGCTCACCGAGCGCAGCACCTGGCGGCTCGACACGACGTCGCCCGGCCGCACCGGCTCGTAGAAGGTGATGGTGTTGTCGCTGATCACGGCCTCGGGCAGGCCGAAACGCTCCTTGAGGTCGAAGTGCACCTGCAGGGGCTGGGCTGCGCCCGCTCGTCCCGGTTCCCAGTGGTGCGGACGAAACCACACCGACAGCATCGTCGGCGGCGCCACCGGGCCACCGGTCACGGCCGCCGCCACCTCGTCGTCCCAGAACAGCGGGTTGCCGTTCTCCACCGACGAGCACGTCGTCCACACGTAGCCCCGCTCGACGGGGAACTCGCCGGTCTCCTCGTACTGCGTGAGCCCGATGCGCTCGGCGACGTCGGCGGGGAGGTCGCTCATGCCACCGCCCCGCACGCACGGAGGCGGCCGCAGTCCGCCGGCGACAGCCCGGCTGCGGCCAGCAGCTCGTCGGTGTCGGTCTCGCCCGCGTCGCGCACCCGGATCGGCTCCCCTGGCGCGACCGATCCCGCCAGCACCGGGGCCACCTGCAGAAATGTCCCGTGCTGGGGGTGGGTCGCCTTCACGAACGTGCCTCGCGCCGACAGCTGAGGATCCTCGACGACCTCGGGCACCGACAGCACCGGGGCGACACAGGTGTCGGCGGCCGCCAGCTTCGCGATCCAGGTGTCCCGGTCCTGCGTCGCGAACACCGCCGCCAGATCGGCCCTGATGCGCTCCTGCATCTCGTCGTCGGTCTGGCGATCGGCCCACTGCGGAAGGCCCACGGCGCGACACAGGTTGGCCCAGAACCGCGGCTCGATCGCCGCCACCGCGACCCACCCTCCGTCCGCCGCCCGGTACGTGTCGTAGCAGGCGTAGCGGCCGGTCAGCACTCCGTGGCCAGGACCGGGCACGACCCCGGTGGCCAGGTACTCGTCGATCTGAAGCGCCATGAGGGCCACGACCCCGTCGGCGACGGACACGTCGAGATAGGCGCCCTCGCCGCTGGTGCTCCTGCCCACCAGGGCGGCGAGGATGGCGATCACCGCCTGCATCCCACCCCCCGCGCTGTCGGCGACGGTCGCGCCGGGAATCGGCGGCTTGTCCTCGGGTCCCCGCCCCGAGCAGTCGAGGAACCCGGTGATGGCCAGGTAGTCGAGATCGTGGCCCGCCCGCTCGGCGTAGGGCCCGGACTGGCCGTGTCCGGTCGTCGAGCAGTAGACGATGCGGGGGTTGCGCTCGCGGACACGGTCGTAGCCGAGGCCGAGCCTGCCCATCACGCCCGGGCGGAAGCTCTCGATGACCACGTCGGCGCGTTCGGCCAGTCGCAGGAAGGCCTCCCTGCCCTCGTCGGACTTGAGGTCGACCAGCACGCGCTTCATCCCCCGGTGGGCGCTGTAGGCGAAGAACGGCGGCGTGAGGTGCACCCCGTCCCTGGCCGGGACGGGACCGACCTTCACGACGGTGGCGCCGTAGTCGGCCAGCCAACGCGACGCCCGGGCCGCCGGCCCCACGCTCGCCAGATCGAGCACGGTCACACCGTCGAGCATCGGTCTGGGCACGCTCAGAAGTTCTTGGGCAGGCCGAGCTTGCGGCGGGCGATGATGTTCTTCTGGATCTCCGAGGCGCCGCCGCCGATGGTGTCGATCACCGTGTAGCGGTAGGTCGACTCCGCCCGGCCCTCCATCGGCGCGTCCTCGGTGTGCACCCGCAGCTGGGTCCCTGGACCGCCGATGTCCATTGACGCGTTCGCCAGCCGCTTGGAGAGCTCGGTGGCGAACAACTTGTACTCCGACGCCTCGGTGGTCGGAGGCGGCCCCCCTTTCGTCGACTTGGCCACGAAGCGCAGCCCCAGCACCCGCGCCACCTCGCACTCGGTGGCGAGGCGGGCGATCTCGTGACGAACCAGCGGATCGTCGGCGAGGCGCTCGCCGTCGCGTGTCTCGGTCGCCACGTACTCGCGCAGCAGGTCCATCCGCTGCTCGATGGGCGAGAAGGTGAACATGGTGAACCGCTCGAGGTCCAGCGCCTCGGAGATGTACTGGAAGCCCCGGTTGACCTCGCCGACCACGTAGTCGTCCGACACCCAGACATCGTCGAAGAACACGTCGTTGGTCCGCTCGTCGCCCATCGTCCAGATGCCGTTGATGGTGATGCCGGGCTGGTCGAGGGGAACGAGGAACAGGGTGATCCCGCGATGCTTCGGCGCGTCCGGATCGGTGCGGGCGCCCACCCAGTACCACTCGGCGAAGTGGGCCGAGGTGGTCCACGTCTTCTGGCCGTTCAACCGCCAACCGTCGCCGTCGCGCGTGGCTCGGAGCTTCATCGAGGCGGCGTCGGAGCCGGCGTCGGGCTCGCTGTAGCCCACGGCGAACTCGACCTCGTTGCGCAGGATCTTGGGCAGGAACTCCTTCTTCAGCCGGTCGCTCCCGTGGGCCAGGATCGTCTTGCCGATGATCCCCACGCCCTTGCCGATCTGCGGGCCGCCCCGACGGGCCAGGGCCTCATTCAGGAGGTACTCGTACACGCCGTCGCTCTCCTGGCCTCCCCACTCCTTGGGCCAGGTGATCCCGAGCCAGCCGCGATCGCCGACCTTGCGCATGAACTCCCGCTTCTTCGGCGTGTCGACGATCTGGGCCATGTTCTCCCTCGTCACGTCGAACACCTCGGGATCGTCGTTCTCGTCGAGAAAGCGCTCGACCTCGTCCCGGAAGGCGACCTGCTCGGGGGAGAGCTCGAAGTCCAATGCGGCTCCCTGGGCGGGGTGGCGCCCGCCGGCGCCGGCGCCACGCAAATCTGATACACCATCAGTTTAGGGCACGGGGAGGACGGCTGCGCCCACCCGAGCCCGGTGCCAGGCGGCGTCGCCCCACGCCGCGGCCAGGGCCCAGCCCCGCTTCAGCCACAGCTGGAGGTCGTGCTCCCAGGTGTACCCGATGGCACCGTGGGTCTGGAGGGCGACGCGGCCCGCGAGTGTCGCCGCGTCGGAGGCGTAGGCCTTGGCCATGGACACGTCGAGCGCCCGCTCGGGCACGCCGCGGGCCACCGAGTAGGCGGCCCGGTAGACGACCGGGCGGGCCAGCTCCAACTGGAGCAGCGCGTCGGCGAGCATGTGCTTGACGGCCTGGAAGGCGCCGATCGGCTGGCCGAACTGCACCCGGTGGCGGGCGTGCTCGACCGCCAGGTTGACCAGTTGCTGGGTCACACCGAGCAGCTGGGCCGCCGTCGCCAGGGCGCCGCGGTCGAAGGCGGACTCGATCGCCGCCGCCGCCAACTCGCCGTCGGCCAGCAGCGTGCCCGGCGCCGGCTCCCATGCGACGGTGGCGAGCCGCCGGGCACCGTCGAGCGCGGGCTGGCGCACCAGCGTCACGTGCTCCCGCGACACGGCGTGCACCTGGTCGCCCCGCTGGAGCAGGAGCAGGTCGGCGGACTCGGCATGGTCCACGAACGGAAGCCCCGCCAGGCCGACGGCGAGCACCGCCCGTCCCGCGGCCACCGGCCCCAGCCACCGCTCGCGGACGTCGTCGGGGCCGACCTCGTCCAGCATCGGCGCGCCCACCGCCGTGGTGGCCACGATCGGCTCGGGCATGCCCGCCCGGCCCGACTCCTCGAGCACGGGGACGAGGGACAGCTCGTCCATCCCGAGCCCGCCGTGACGCTCGGACACGGTGAGCCCGGTGACCCCGAGCGCGGCCAGCTTCGTCCAGCGCCCGGCCGACCATCCCGTGGCGCTGGTCCACGCCGTCCGGAGATCGGCCGGGGTGCACTCCTTCTCGAGGAACTCCCGCACGGCCGCCTGAAAGAGGAGCTGGTCCTCGGTGAAGGCAAACCGCATCACGTGCTCCGGGGAAGCGACAGCACCCGGTCGGCCACGACATTGCGCTGGATCTCGTTGGTGCCGGCGTAGATCGGTCCGGCCAGGGCGAAGAGAAAGCCGTCGAGCCACCGGCCGCCGTCCACCGCGGCCGGAGCGTCGCCGACGAGCTCGCCGGTGGAACCGAGCAGGCGCAGCGCCGTCTCGTGCAGGCGGAGATCCATCTCCGACCACCACAGCTTGTTGAGGCTGGCCTCGGGCCCGATGGATTCCCCGTCGATGATGCGCGACACCGTCCAGTAGGTGTGCAGCCGGTAGGCCTCGGCATCCATCCAGCCCCGCACCACCTCGTCGCGAAGCCCCGGATCGACGACGCTCCCCACCCGGCCGTACAGCTCGACGAGCCGCCGGGCCGTCTCGCTGTACCGGGCCGGGCTGCGCAGGCTGAGACCCCGCTCGAACCCAGCCGCAGCCATGGCCACCGCCCAGCCGCGGTCCTGCTCCCCGACGACGTTGTCGGCCGGGACACGGACACCCTCGAGGAAGACCTCGGCGAAACCGGTCTCGCCGTCGAGCTGGGCGATCGGACGGACGGTCACCCCGTCGGCGTCCATCGGCACCAGGATGAAGGTGAGCCCTCGGTGACGCTCTGCCGCGGGGTCGGTCCGGAACAGCCCGAACATCCAGTCGGCGAACGCGCCGCGGGAGCACCACGTTTTCTGGCCGTCCAGCACGTAGTCGTCGCCGTCGCGCACGGCGCGGCTGCGGATGGCGGCCAGGTCGCTCCCGGCGTCGGGCTCGGACCATCCCTGGCACCAGATCTCGTCGCCCGCGGCCATGGCGGGCAGGAAGCGGGCCTTCTGGGCGTCGGTCCCCGTCTCCATGAGGGTCGGCCCGAGCAGGAAGATCCCGTTCTGGTTCACCCGTCCCGGTGCACCGGCCCGGTAGTACTCCTCCTCGAACACGAGCCACTCGACGAGGTTGGCGCCCCGGCCTCCGAGCTCGACCGGCCACGACACCGCCGACCACCGCCCCTCGTGCAGGCGCCGCTCCCAGCCCCGGTGCTGCTCGAAGCCCTCGGCCGTGTCCATCGATGCCAGCGGGTCGGCGGGCACGTTCGCAGCCAGCCACGACCGGGCCTCGCTGCGCAGCTCCTCCTCGTGGGGCGTGAACTCGAGATCCATTCCCGCCCTACCTCTGCAGTCGGGCCAGGGTTTCCTCGGCCTGGCGCACGATGCCGCTGACGACGTCCTCCACCGCCGGCAGCTCGTCGATGACCCCGACCACCTGGCCCGTCGGCAGGATGCCCACCTCGGGCCGCCCGTCGACCATGGCCGCCCTCGTCATCATCGGGGCATTGGCCGCCATCACCATCTGGCCCCAGGTGAGGCCCTGGCGCCTCTTCATCGCCAGCCCCTCGGCCAACAGGTCGCGCAACGAGGTGTCGGTGAGCTTGCGGAAGGCGAAGGCGTTGCGGGCGGCGCGGGGAAGCGCGGTCAGCCGTCCCGACCGCTCCAGCGAGTCCACCACGTCCGTGCGGATGACCCGCTGGGGCAGTCCGTCGATGTGGCGCGACACCACGGTGTCGGTGACCGACTTCTGGAGGTAGATCCCCTTCACGCTGTCGGGCACCGTGCTCTCCCTGGTGAGCAGGAAGCGCGTGCCCATGGCCACCCCCGCGGCCCCGTACGCGAGCGCCGCCACCAGTCCCCTGCCGTCGAAGAACCCACCGGCGGCCACGACCGGCACGTCGACGGCGTCCACCACCTGGGGCAGGAGGAGGGAGGTTGGCACCTGGCCGGTGTGGCCGCCGCCCTCCATGCCCTGGGCGATGAGGGCATCGGCGCCCCATTCGACGACCTTCTCGGCGTGACGGCGGGCGCCGATCGTCGGCATGTTCACGATACCGTTGTCCCGCAGCCGGCGGATGAGGTCGGGGCGCGGGGCCTGGCCGTAGCTGGCCACCTTCACGCCCGACTTCACGATCAGCGCCACCCGAGCCTCCACGTCGGGCTGATCGGTCCGGAAGTTCACCCCGAAGGGTCGGTCCGTCCGCTCCTTCACCTCGTTGACCGCCCGCTCGAGCTGCTCGAGGGTCATGGTCCCGCCGGCGAGGATCCCCAGGGCGCCCGCCTGGCTGGAGGCGGCGGTCAGGCGCGGGCCCGACACCCACCCCATGCCCGTCTGCACGATCGGATGTCGGACGTCGAGCAGGTCGCAGAGGCGGGTGTGGAGCGCCCCCGTCACTTCACCTCACTCCTCCGCAGGCCCGTCGGGTCGAGCACGTCGCGCACGAGGTGCAGCTCGTCCGCGGTGGGCCGCCGGGTCGCGGCGACGTCGCCGGGGATGTCGATCGGGAACCCGGTGGCCTCGACGACCTCGTCGACCGTCACCCCGGGATGCACCGACCGCAGGCGCATGGCGTGATCGGCCGTGGCGAAGTCGAGCACGGCCTTGTTGGTCACCACCACCCGGATCTCGTGGAAGCGGGAGGCCGACGCCCCCGTCTCGGCGGCGCGCCGGTAGCCGACACCCGACACCACGTCGACCTGCTCGACGAAGGCGCGCCGCGAGTGGTTCGGCACCCAGTAGCTGGTGGGGTGGTTGACCGTGTTGCCCGGCGCTCCCCGGACGCCGAGCAGCTGCGCCTTCGGTCGGTGCCAGTCGCCAATGCAGGCGATGTTCTGGTTGCCGTACCGGTCGATCTGGGTCGCGCCCATCATCACGTGGCGCCGGCCGGCCCACAGGAGGTCGAACACCGACCGGTACGGCAGCCACCCCTCGACCACCTTCCCGTCGGGCGGTCCGCCCACCGGCAGCGGGTTGGCCACGAGGTACGCCTCCCCGTCGGTGAGCAGGAGGTCGGGCTCGAAGGTGGCCTTGGCCAGCCGGGCGCCGATCGTCGGCACCACACCGATGGGGCTGGCCAGGACCTCGCCGTCGCCGCGCCAGGCCTCGGCGCAGGCCACCACGCAGATCTCGTCGAGCGTCGCGTCAGCCGTCACGACGACCGCACGCGCTGCTGGTAGTCGGCCTCGCTGGGAAGCTCGAGGTACGTGCGCCGGAAGGTCGCCCACGCCTCGGGATCGCCGGCCGCGGTGGCGTACTCACGCTGGAGATCCTCGTCACGCTCGTAGTCGGGATCGCACGAGGTGAAGTGGGCGCCATGGGGGGCCTCCACCACGCCGTCGGTCATCATCCTGTTGATCCGGAGGGACTGCACGGGCCCCTCCTTCAGAAGGTCCTCGGTGGGAACGACGCGCTCACAGGACAGGAACCGACGGCGAGCGGCCATGCAGAAGAGGTCGTCGAAATAGGGGTCGGGTCCGAGGAACTGCCCGTTCCCACCTGCGTCGGCGCGGTTCATGTGGACCAGGGCCACGTCGAGCGGCAGCGCCGGCATGGCGACCACCTCCTCACCGTCGTAGGGCGAAGTGACGGTGGCCAGCTCGGGGTTGATCCGCATCACGTCGGAGCCGAGCCCGGCGCGGGTCGGCAGGAACGGAAGGCGCAACGCCGCCGCGTACAGCCCCCACTGCAGCATGCCCTCGTCGAGCTCCATGGCCTCGACGGCGCCGGTCTGGCGGGCCGCTCGGAAGTGCGGCTCGAGCGGGATCGAGTCGAGCGAGACGAACCCGTAGACGACCTTGCGCACCTTGCCGGCCGCGCACAGCAGGCCGACATCCGGCCCGCCGTAGGACACGAGGGTCAGGTCCTTCACCGCCGAGCGCAGGATGGCCCGCACCAGCGACATCGGCTTGCGCCTCGATCCCCACCCGCCGATGCCCACCGTCATCCCGTCGGACAGCTCGGCGACGACCTCGTCCTCCGTGGTGCGCTTGTCAGCCACGGGTCCCGCGGTCGTCCTTGTCGATGAAGGCCTGACGGGCCTCGTCGGACACCTCCGACAGGTTGAGCTCGAAGGTGAAGCCCTGCTCGAAGCGGTAGCTGCGCTTGACGTCGACGGGATCGATCCCGTTGAGGGATTCCTTGGCCCGCCGGATGACGGTGGGGTCCTTCGCCGCGATCTGGGCGGCCACGTCACGAGCGGCGGCGCGCAGCTCGCCCGGTTGGACGACGCGCAGCACCGAGCCGAAATAGTGCAGCTCCTCGGCGGTGGCTGTGGCGCTGGTGTACATCATGGCCCTCATCTTGTGCTGGGGCACCAGCCGCGCCAGATGCGTGGCTGCCCCGAGGGCGCCGCGGTCCACCTCGGGCAGGCCGAAGGTCGCGTCGGTGGACGCGACGATGACGTCAGAGTTGCCGACGATCCCGATTCCCCCGCCCAGGCAGAACCCCTGCACAGCCGAGATGACGGGCACCTCGCACTCGTAGACGGCGGCGAACGCCGCCGCGCAGCCCCGGTTCACTCCGACGAGGGCGGCGTTGCCCTCGCGCTGGATCTCCTTGATGTCCACCCCCGCGCAGAATCCCCGGCCCTCGGCGGCCACGATCACCACCCGGACGGCTTCCCGGGCGCCGAGGCCCCGAACCGCGTCGGCCAGGCCGAACCAGCTCTTCACGTCGAGGGCGTTGACCGGTGGGACGTCGATGACGACCTCGGCCACCCCGTCGGCACCGCCGTCGACCATGCCGTGCGAGATGCCCATGGGTTAGGATTCTGACACACCGTCACGTGGCTGGACGAAGGGGCGCCGAGGGGATGAGGGAGTACCCGATCCGGGTGGGGAGCATGCTGTTCACGCTGGTGGACCCCCATCGCGGCCACGAGGTCGAGTACAACCGCTGGTACGAGCGGGACCACTTCTATGCCGGCTGCCTCATCGGACCCTGGCTGTTCTCGGGCCGCCGTTGGGTGGCCACCCGACCGCTCAAGGACCTGCGCTTCCCCGCCGACAGCCCGGTCGCCCACCCCGTGGACGCGGGCTCGTACCTGGCCGTCTACTGGGTGCTCGACGGCAAGCACGACAAGCACTTCGGCTGGGCCACCGATCAGGTGAAGTCGCTGTACGCCGAGGGCCGCGGCTTCGATCATCGCACGCACATCCACACCGCGCTGTACACCCATGACTGGCGCAGCTATCGCGACGACGACCCCGTGCCCCTGGAGCTGTCGCTCGACCACGACTTCGGCGGCCTGGTGGCCGTGAGCATCGAGCGAGAGCACGGCGTGACGAAGGAGCAGGTCGACACGTGGTACGAGCGCGAGCTGCTGCCGTCGTGGCTGCCGGGCTCCCCCGTGGCGTCGGTGTCGTCGTGGTCGCCGGTGCCCCTGCGGGACGACGCACCGTCCTTCGTTCCCCGCGACGAGGGCGCCGACCGCAGGTCCATGCACCTCTATTTTCTCGACACCGACCCGCGGCAGGCCTGGGACCGCTTCGTCGAGCTCGGCAAGGCCGTGTCGGGCAGCGGGCTCGCCCATGCCGCCCTGACGGCGCCGTTCATCCCCACGGTCGTCGGCACCGACACCTACGTCGACGAGCTCTGGTAGCTCAGCGGGACCGGGCGATGGGCGATCCCCTCGACATGTCCGGCCGGGTGGTGATCGTCACCGGCGGCTGCCGCGGCATCGGCCGCGGCATTACGACCCGCTTTCTCGACGCTGGCGCCGACGTCGTCGTCTGCTGTCGCCACCAGCCCGATGAGCTGCTCGCCAGGGACGGGCGGCAAGCAGCCTTCGTCGAGGCCGACGTGCGCGAGGTGGACCAGATCGACCGGGTGGTGTCCTTCACGACAGACCGGTTCGGGCGCCTCGACGTCCTGGTCAACAACGCGGGCGGCGCGCCGGCCGTCCCCGCCGCCACGGCGTCGCCGCGCCTGTCGGCTTCCATCATCACGCTCAACCTCGTCGCTCCCCTCAACTTCTCCCAGCGGGCCAACGCCGTGATGCAGGAGCAGCCCGAGGGCGGCGCCATCGTCAACATCGCCAGCGTCAGCGGCATTCGACCGTCGCCAGGGGCCGCGGCCTACGGGGCAGCCAAGGCCGGCCTCCTCAACCTCACCACGACGCTCGCCGTCGAGTGGGCCCCGAAGGTGCGGATCAACTGCGTGACGGCCGGGCTGATCCGCACCGAGCTGGCCCACCTCCACTACGGCGACGAGGCCGGGGTGGCGGCGGTGGCGGCGACGGTGCCCATGGGCCGGATGGGCGAGCCCGACGACGTCGCCGGGGTGTGCCTCTTCCTGGCCTCACCGCTCGCCGGCTACCTGAGCGGCAGCAACGTGGTCGCCCACGGCGGCGGCGAGCGGCCGGCGTACCTCGACGCCGTCAACCCCTCCTGAGGGCCCGTGGCCGGCCGTCTCCACGACGAGGTGGCGCTCGTGACCGGGTCCACGCGGGGCCTGGGCCGGGAGATCGCCCGCCTCTTCGCCGCCGAAGGCGCACAGGTCGTCGTGACGGGGCGCAGCCGGGAGCGCGGCGAGGCAACAGTGTCGATCCTGCGGTCGGCGGGCGGCGCGGTGAGCTTCGTTCCCGCCGACCTCGGCGACGAGTCGCAGTGCGCGGCGCTGGTCGATACCGTCGTCGAGCAGTGCGGGTCACTCACCGTGCTGGTGAACAACGCGGTGGCCAACGTCGGTGACGGCTCGGTCACCGAGGTCGGCGCCGAGATGTTCGCGGAGGTGCTCCGGGTGAACCTGGTCGGCGTCGCCACCCTGTGCCGGCTCGCCATCCCGCACATGCTGCACGCGGGCCACGGCTCCATCGTCAACGTGTCGTCGCGCGCCGCCGAGCTGGCCACGCCCAACGTGGCCGCCTATGCCGCCAGCAAGGGCGGCCTCAACTCCCTCACCCGTTCGATCACGGTCGACTTCGCCCGGCGCGGCATCCGCTGCAACACGGTGCAGCCCGGCTACATCCTGCACGACGTGCGCGACGCCGAGCTGAGCGAGGAGCGCCGGCGCCGGTTGGAGGACATGCACCTCACCCGGTTGGCCACACCGACCGACGTGGCCTACGCGGCGCTGTTCCTCGCCAGCCGGGAGGCGGAGGTGATCAGCGGCGTGACCCTTCCCGTCGACGGGGGCAGCACCGCAGCCCGGGCCCGTCAGCTCGGGTGAGGCTCTCGCCGCCGGCTTCCCAGCCCGGGCGGCGCCCATCCCTCCGGCGCCCCGCCCCCGGCGTCGGCGGTCCCGGTAGGGTCCACGGGTTATGAGCCTGCCCCCCGACCCTCGGGTCGCCTACACCACCGGTGACCCGGTCGAGACCGAGCACCGGGCCCTCAAGCACGCCCTGGTCGGCGAGTGCCGACGTGTCATCGACCACATCGCCCTTCTCGACCCCGAGCGCGCTGCCGACGCCGAGCTGGCGCAGCTGGCCGACGAGACCCGTGTCCTTGCCAACCGGCTGGAGGCGATGCCGTCGCTGCGCCGCTTCGGCGGCCTGGCCACCTCCGGCCCCGACGACGCCGCCCTCCTGGAGCGCAGCGGCATCAGCGGGCGCAGCAATCCCCTCGCCCCACCGCTGCAGTTCGAGATGATCGATGGCGTCACCCGGGGCCACGCCGTCTACACCACCGCCTACGAGGGGCCGCCCGGCTGCCTGCACGGTGGCTTCGTGGCCGCCGCCTTCGACGACATGATGGGCTTCGCCCAGATGGCCTCGGGTTTCGCCGGCTACACCGGCACGCTCACGGTGAAGATGCGCCGGCCGACACCCCTCGATCGGCGCATCGACTTCGAGGCCGGCCTGGATCGCGTGGACGGACGCAAGATCTTCTGCTGGGGCAGGTCCTGGGACGGCGAGACCCTCCTGTGCGAGGCCACGATCCTGTTCGTCGCCCCGAAGGGCGGGCTCATGCCCGGGCAGCGAGCGTAGATCCCGGCTGGCGCTGCCCGGCGCTTCAGATGCGCTCGAGGATCGTCCCCGTCGCCAGGGCGCCGCCACAGCACATCGACACGAGGGCGGTGGTCTGATCGGAGCGCTCCAGCTCGTGCAGGACCGTGGTGACGAGGCGGCTGCCGGTGGCGCCGACGGGGTGGCCGAGGGCGATGGCTCCCCCGTTGACGTTCACCTTCTCCATGTCCGGCTGATGGATGCGGGCCCACGAGAGCACGACCGAGGCGAACGCCTCGTTGACCTCGAACAGGTCGATGTCGCCCATGGTCATGCCCGCCTTGGCCAGCACGCGGCGGGTGGCGTCGACCGGCCCGTCCAGGTGGTAGTAGGGCTCGGAACCGACCAGGACCTGGGCCACGATGCGAGCCCGAGGACGCAGCCCGGCCGCCCGGGCCCGCTCCTCGGACATCCACAGCACGGCGGCGGCGCCGTCGGAGATCTGCGAGCTGTTGCCTGCGGTGTGGATGCCACCCTCGCGGACCGCTTTGAGATTGGCCAGCCCCTCGGCCGTCGTGTTTCGAGGGCCCTGGTCGCGGTCCACCAGCCGGCGGGTCCCGGTCGGGCCGTCGGGGCCGACCTCGGGCGCCTCGACCGGCGCCAGCTCCCGATCGAAGCGTCCCTCGGCCTGGGCTCGGGCCGCGTGCTGTTGGGACGCCAGGGCGAGCGCATCGACCTCCTCGCGCGTGATGCCCCGACGCTGCGCGATGCGCTCCGCCGCGCCGAACTGGTCCGGCATGTCGGCCGGATAGCCCTCCGGGCGGGGTATGCCCGGGCCATTGAACACGTTCATCCCCAACCCGACCCGGCTCATGGCCTCGATGCCACAGGCGATGCCGACGTCGACCGCTCCCGCCGACACCAGCCCGGCGACGAGATGGTTCGCCTGCTGCGAGGAGCCGCACTGGCAGTCCACCGTGGTGGCCGCCGTCTCGAACGGCAGGCCGGCCCCGAGCCACGCGTTGCGGGTCACGTTCGACGCCTGCTCGCCCGCCTGGGTGACGCAGCCGCCGACGACCTGGTCCACCTCGGAGGGATCGATCCCGGCCCGCTTGATCACCTCGACCTGGGCGGCGGCAAGGATGTCGGCGGCGTGGAGACCCGACAGCACGCCGTTGCGCTTGCCGATCGGTGTGCGTACCGCCTCGACGATCACGGGCTGGCCCATCGATGGTCTCCTCACTTGCTGCCCAGTCGGTCGGGGGCCACCTTATTGGAATCTGTTCTAGTCTGTGGCCCGCCGCAGAGCCTCACGGGTAAGAAGGAGTGCCGATGGCCGACCTCGGATTCTGGAGCATCGCCGCGGAGGACCCCGACCACCTGGCGGTCGTCAGCCCCGAGGGTGCCGAGATCCGGGCCGGCGAGCTGCTGGGCTCGGCGAACCGACTGGTGCACGGCCTGCGCCAGCTCGGCCTCGAGGCAGGTGATTCGATCGCCATGGTGCTCCCCAACAGCGTCGAGGTCTTCGAGCTGTACCTCGCCGCCCTGCAGGCCGGCTGGTACCTGATTCCGATCAACCACCATCTGGTGGGCCCCGAGATCGCCTACATCGTGCAGGACTGTGACGCAAAGGTGTTCGTCGCCCACGAGCGCTTCGCCGACACCTGTGCCGCCGCCGCCAAGGAGCTGGGGTTCCCCGAGGACCGCTGCTTCGCGGTCGGCTCGGTGCCGGGGTTCGGTCCCTACGAGCAGCTCAAGGAGGGGCAGCCCACGACCCTTCCGACGGACCGTCGCACCGGGGCGGTCATGAACTACACCTCGGGCACCACGGGCAAGCCCAAGGGAGTCCGGAGAGCGCTTCCCGCCGCGGACCCCGAGGCCAGCGCCATCGCCTCGGGCGGGATGCTGCTGCTGTTCGGACTGCAGCCCCACGACGACAACGTCCACATCTGCGGCTCGCCGCTCTATCACACCGCGGTGCTGGTGTTCGCCGGAGGCTCGCTCCAGCTCGGCCACACCGTGGTGCTGATGGACAAGTGGACGCCCGCGGGGATGCTCGATCTGATCGACCGGTACCAGGTCACCCACAGCCACATGGTGCCCACCCAGTTCCACCGCCTCCTGGCCCTCCCCGACGAGGTGAAGGCCAACTATGAGCTGTCGTCGCTGCGTCACATGGTCCACGCCGCCGCGCCGTGCCCCATCGACGTGAAGCGGCGGAGGGTCGAGTGGGGGGGGCCGGTGATCAACGAGTACTACGCCGCCAGCGAGGGCGGGGGCACCATGGTGCTCGCCGAGGACTGGCTGAAGAAGCCGGGCACCGTCGGCACCAAGTGGCCGATCGCGGAGGTCGTGATCCTTGACGACGACGGCAAGGAGCTACCACCGAACGAGATCGGGACCGTGTACATGTCCATGCCCGGCGTGGAGTTCGAGTACTACAAGGACCGCCAGAAGACAGAGAGCAACCGGGTGGGTCGCTATTTCACCGTCGGCGACGTCGGCTACCTCGACGAGGACGGCTACCTCTTCCTGCGGGACCGCAAGGCCGACATGATCATCTCGGGAGGCGCCAACATCTACCCGGCCGAGATCGAGGCCGCGCTGCTCGGTCACCCCAAGGTCGGGGATGCCGCCGCGTTCGGGGTCCCCAACGAGGACTGGGGGGAAGAGGTGAAGGCGGTCATCGAGCCCGCCGCCGGCGTGGAGCCGTCACCCGAGCTGGCCGACGACATCCTCACCTTCTGTGCCGACAAGCTGGCCCGGTTCAAGACGCCCAGGTCGGTCGACTTCATCGTCGAGATGCCGCGCGACCCCAACGGCAAGCTGTACAAGCGCCGGCTCCGTGACCCGTACTGGGAGGGGCGGGAGCGAGCCATCTGATGGTCGAGAGCGACCGGGTCAGGCTCGACCTCGACGGTCCGATCGCCACCATCACCAACGCCAACGTCGAGAAGCAGAACGCATTCGACGACGAGATGGACGCCCGGCTCTGGGAGATCCTCGACGAGCTGAAGCGACGACCGGGCATCCGTGCCGTGATCTGGCGGGCCGAGGGCAAATCGTGGTCCTCGGGTCGCGACGTCAGCACCATCGGCGCGCTCACCCGGGCGGCGTCGCACCATGAGCTCATGTCCACCGGTCATCGTGGCATCCAGCAGCTGTGGGAGCTCGAGGCTCCGGTGGTCGTCGCCATCCAGGGCTGGGCGATCGGTGGATCCTTTCAGCGGGCCCTGCTGTGCGACATCCGCATCGCCGCTGAGGACGCCCGGTTCGCATTGCCCGAGGTGACCTACGGTGTGATCCCAGATACCGGTGGTGTCGGGGTGCTGTACCAGATGTGCGGGCACGGGTTGGTAAGCGACATGGTGCTCACCGGCCGGCGCCTCTCGGCCGACGAGGCGCTGGCGCACGGCATCGTGTCCCGTGTCGTGCCCCGCGACGAGCTCGACGCCACGGCCCGCGAGATGGCGGAGAAGATCGCCGACGCGCCGGCGGCGACGGTGAAGATGGCCCGCCGGGTCATCGCCCGCCTGTCCCAGCCCGAGCAGCGGGCGGCCATGGGCGACGAGCTCATCTACCAGACCTTCGTCAACAAGAGTGACGACTACGCCGAGATGCGCGCGGCGCGGGCGGAGAACCGACCGCCCCGGTACCGAGGGAGCTGAAGGGCCCGCGATGACACAGGAGATCGCCGACCGGATCGAGATCGACGACCTTCTGAGCCGGTACGCCACGGCGGTCGACACCAGGGACTGGGACCTCTACCGGACCGTGTTCACCGCGGACGCCGTCATCGACTACACCTCCTCCGGGGGCATCCGGGGCGGGCTCGCCGAGGTCACCGAATGGCTCTCCGACGCGCTGTCCGGCTTCTCGATGAGCCAGCACATGGTGACCAACCGCGACATCCGCCTGGCGGGCGACACGGCGACCAGCCGCAGCTACTTCTACAACCCCATGGGCAGGACCAGGCGGGACGGCACCCTGGCCCTCATGTTCGTCGGGGGCTACTACCGCGACCGGCTGCGCAGGACCGGCGACGGGTGGCGGATCACCGAGCGGATCCAGGACAGCGCGTGGTTCAGCTCGGCGCCGGGGACCGCCGGCGCGCCGGGACCGCCCTGACCCTCCGGAGTGCACCGCCCAGGGTTACTGCGAGCGCTCTCCGCCATCCCCCACCGCCATCCACGGCGCCAGGGTCGTCGAGGCTGCAGAATGTCGCGGAGAGAGCTGTCCTCGGCACGAGGAGGAGATGCTCATGTCTGCGAGCTCGGTTCGTCGTGGCTGGACAGGCGGCCGGATCGCTCTGGTCATCGTCGGATCGCTGCTGACGCTGATCTCGCTCGCGATCCTCGCCGTCGGTGGTGGTGCCACGTGGGCGCAGACTCACCGTGACGGCGGCTACGTGAGCGCGGGCTCGCGTACGGTGACGACCCCCGGTTACGCCGTGTCCAGCGAACTGATGCTGGGCGGCGGTCGGTGGCGGGTGTTCGGCACGATGCGGATACGTGCGAGCGGGCAGGTCCCCGCCCGGCGGGTGTTCGTGGGCATCGCCTCCGCTGACCAGGCGGCTCGCTATCTCGCCGGGGTCCGGTACACCGCTGCCAACGGCGTGTTGTCCTACACAGGCGGCGGAAACGTGCTGCACGACGGCGGTGCCCCGAGGACACCTCCAGCGACCGCGGGAATCTGGACCCTCCAGGCCAGTGGCGCCGGTACGCAGACCCTCGTGTGGCCCGTCAAGGGCGGCAACTGGTCGGTGGTCGTGATGAACGCGGACGCGTCCCCAGGCGTGACCACCCACATCAGCCTGGCATCGACGTTCCCGGCGCTTCCATGGGTGGCCCTCGGGCTCGACATCGGCGGGGTGCTTCTCCTGGCCATGAGTCTGGCGCTCGTCATCGTCCCCGTGCGGCGCGCCCGTCGCCGCTAGGCAGGACCAGCTCACCCGGAGGCGGCGGGTGGGCCCTCGGAGCGCCGGACGGATAGTCTGACGCGACGTCAAACCAAGGAGCGGGGGTCCGTGATGCTGGACTGCAAGATCGCCGGCGCCACTGTGATCGACGGCACCGGCTCGCCCCGGCGGCGGGCCGACGTGGGTATCAGCGACGGCAGGATCACGGCCGTGGGCGAGGTGGACGAGCCCGCCCGGCGCACGATCGACGCCGACGGACTGGTCGTGTCGCCGGGGTTCGTCGACATCCACACGCACTACGATGCCCAGCTCTTCTGGGATCCCAGCGCCAGCCCGTCGCCGTTCCACGGGGTCACCACGATCGTCGGCGGGAACTGTGGCTTCAGCATCGCGCCGCTGGCTCCCGAGCACGCCGACTATGTCAGACGCATGCTGGCGAGGGTCGAGGGCATGCCCATCGAGGCCCTCGAGGCCGGGCTCGATTGGGACTGGGGCTCCTACGGCGACTGGCTGGACCGGCTCGACGGCGGGCTCATGGTGAACGCCGGCTTCCTGGTCGGGCACTCGGCGGTACGGCGGGCGGTGATGGGCGAGGCGGCCGTCGGGTCGGAGGCCTCCGAGGAGCAGCTGGCGGCCATGGTCCGCGTCCTCCACGAGTCGCTCGCCGCCGGCGGTCTCGGGTTCTCGTCGTCGCGGGCGCCGACACACAACGACGGGGACGGCAGGCCCGTGCCGTCGCGGTCGGCGACGACCGAGGAGCTCGTCACCCTGGCCGGAGCGGTGCGCGACCACCCGGGCACCACGCTCGAGTTCATCCCGACGGTCGGCGCCTTCCAGGACGAGCACATGGACCTGATGACGTCCCTCTCCCTCGCCGCCAACCGCCCCCTCAACTGGAACCTCCTCGCCGTCGGCTCGCAGAACCCGGACGGCCCGAACAATCAGCTGCGGGCGTCGGACCACGCGGCCGAGCGTGGGGCCAGGGTCGTCGCACTGGCCGTGGCCGATCCGGTGGAGGTGCGCCTCAGCTTCCTGTCGGGGTTCATCCTCGAGGCCCTGCCGGGGTGGTCGTCCACGATGAGCCTGCCGCCGGCCGAGAAGATGAAGGCGCTCGGCGACCCCGACGAGCGTCGCCGGCTCCGGGAGGGGGCCGCATCTCCCGACGCCGGGATGCTGCGGGCCATGGCCAACTGGAAGACCATGCGCATCGCCGAGACCTTCTCGCCCGACAACGACGGCTTGGCCGGCCGGCTCGTGGGCGACATCGCCGCCGAGCAGGGCCAGGACCCCTTCGATGCTCTCGTGGACATCGTCGTCGCCGACGAGCTGCGGACCGGCCTGCTCCTCCCGGCTGCCGGCAGCGATCCGGAGAGCTGGCGACTGCGGGCGAGCCTGTGGCGTGATCCGAGGGTCGTCATCGGGGCGTCGGACGCCGGTGCCCACCTCGACATGCTGGCCACCTTCATCTACACGACATCCCTCATCGGGCCGTCGGTCCGCGACCGTCAGCTCCTCCCCCTGGAGGAGGCCGTGCACCTGATCACCGACGTCCCCGCCCGCCTCTACGGCATCAGGGACCGGGGCCGTGTCGCCGAGGGCTGCCACGCCGACCTCGTGGTGTTCGACGAGGACCGTGTCGCCCCGCAGCGCGTCGCCACGCGCTACGACCTGCCACGCGGCGCCGGGCGGCTCTACGCCGAAGCGGAGGGGATCGAGCGCGTCCTCGTCAACGGCACCGAGATCGTGGGCCCGGACGGCCTCGGCGACCAGCGTCCGGGGACGTTGCTGCGGTCGGGCCGCGACACCGACACCGTGGAGGTGCCGGGCGGCCGTGGGTAGCCCCAAGGCGCGGGTGCCGGTCGTCGAGGGCTGGTTCACCATGGACGACCGGCCCTGCCTCCTCGGCAGCCGGTGCCGTTCCTGTGGCGCCCGCTTCTTCCCCAAGACCGCCGCCTGTCGCAATCCCGGCTGCGGCCAGGGCGAGCTGGAGGAGGTGCCACTGAGCCGCACCGGCCGGGTCTGGTCGTTCACCGACAACCGCTACCAGCCGCCGCCGCCCTTCGTGGCGTCCGACCCGTTCGAGCCCTACGCCATCGCCGCCGTCGAGCTGTCCGACGAGCGCATGGTGGTGCTGGGCCAGCTGGTGCCAGGGGCCGACGTGGCCGAGCTCGCCGTCGGCTCCGAGATGGAGCTCGCGCTCGGCACCCTCTACGAGGACGACGAGCACGAGTACGTGGTCTGGAAATGGAGGCCGACCGGTGCCTGACGCGGACCGGCAGGTGGCGATCCTCGGCGTTGGCATGCACCCGTGGGGGAAGTGGGGCCGGAGCTTCGTGGAGTACGGGGTGAGCGCCGCCCGGGCCGCGCTCGCCGATGCCGGCCTGCAGTGGTCGGAGGTCCAGTACGTCTCCGGCGCCGACACCATCCGCAACGGCTACCCGGGCTACGTGTCCGGGGCGACGTTCGCCCAGGCGCTCGGATGGTCGGGCGCCCGCGTCTCGAGCTGCTACTCGGCCTGCGCGTCGGGAGCGACCGCCATCGACATCGCCCGGGCGAGGATCCTGGCCGGCCTGTGCGACGTCGCCCTCGTCGTCGGCGCCGACACCACGCCCAGGGGCTTCTTCGCCCCGGTGGGAGGCGACCGACCGGACGATCCCGACTGGCTCCGCTTCCGGCTGCTCGGGGCGACGAACCCCACATACTTCGGCCTGTACGCCCGGCGCCGGATGGAGCTGCACGGCGCCACCGAGCGGGACTTCGCCAGGGTCAAGGTCAAGAACAGCCGACACGGTGCGGCCAACGCCAACGCCCGCTACCAAAAGGAGGTGAGCGAGGACGAGGTGCTCGCCTCACCGGTCGTGGCCAGCCCCCTGCGACTGCTCGACATCTGCGCCACGAGCGACGGGGCCGCGGCCGTCGTGCTGTCGAGCCAGGACTTCGCACGACGCCGGCGGCGCCGGGCGGTGAAGATCGCCGCGGTCTCCACGGTCACGCCCCGCTACCCGAACACGGTGATCGAGATGCCCAACTTCGCCACCGACTCGGCGGCTGGTGTCGCTCCACCCGATCTGCCGTTCCGCGACTCGATCGCCCACGCCGCCTACGAGGAGGCGGGGTTGGGGCCCGACGACCTCGACCTGGCAGAGGTCTACGACCTGTCGACCGCCCTCGAGCTCGACTGGTACGAGAACATCGGCCTGTGCAAGGAAGGCGAGGCCGAGCGGCTGCTCAACGACGGTGACACGACGCTGGGTGGGCGCATCCCGGTGAACCCGAGCGGCGGTCTCGCCTGCTTCGGGGAAGCCATCCCCGCCCAGGCCATCGCCCAGGTCTGCGAGCTCACATGGCAGCTGCGGGGAGAGGCCGGAGGCCGTCAGGTCGAGGGGGCCAAAGCGGGCGTGACCGTTAACCAGGGCCTGTTCGGCCACGGATCGTCAGTGGTGGTGGTGAGATGAGCGAGGCCTACCTCGTCGACGCGGTGCGGACACCGGTCGGCAAGCGCGGTGGCGGGCTGAGCCAGGTCCATCCCGCCGACCTCGGCGCCCACGTCCTGAAGGCGCTCATGGCGCGAACTGACGTCGACCCGGCGGCGGTGGAGGACGTGCTCCTCGGGTGCGTCGACACCATCGGTCCCCAGGCCGGCGACATCGCCCGCACCTGCTGGCTGGCGGCGGGACTGCCCGAGGAGGTGCCGGGGACGACGATCGACCGCCAGTGCGGCTCGTCCCAGCAGGCGCTGCATTTCGCCGCTCAGGCCGTCATGAGCGGCACCAACGACCTCGTCGTGGCCGGCGGCGTGCAGAACATGAGCATGATCCCGATCGCGTCCGCGCTCACCGCCGCCGGGTCCCTCGGCTTCTCCGACCCCTTCTCGGGCTCGTCGGGATGGGTCGCCCGCTACGGCACCCAGGAGATCTCACAGTTCCGGGGGGCGGAGATGATCGCCGACAAGTGGGGGATCTCGCGAGACGACATGGAGCGGTTCGCCCTCGAGAGCCATCGCCGGGCCCTCCAGGCCGCCGAGGAGGGCCGGTTCGAGCGGGAGATCGTGCCGCTCGACGGCGTCACGGCCGACGAGGGCCCGCGCCACACGACGCTCGAGAAGATGGCCTCACTGCCCACCCTGGTCGATGGCGGCCGGCTCACCGCGGCGGTGTCGAGCCAGATCTCCGACGCCGCCACCGCCATGCTCGTCGCCTCGGAGCGAGCCGTGCGCGAGCACGGGCTAAGGCCCAGGGCCCGTGTCCACCACCTGAGCTGTCGGGGCGCCGACCCCGTCTACATGCTGACGGCGCCGATCCCCGCCACGGCCTACGCGCTCGAGCGCTCGGGCCTGACGCTGAGCGACATGGATCTCGTCGAGATCAACGAGGCGTTCGCCTCGGTGGTGCTGGCCTGGCAGCAGGAGACCGGAGCCGACCTGGACAAGGTCAACGTCAACGGGGGCGCCATCGCCCTCGGACATCCCCTCGGAGCGACCGGCACGAGGCTGTTGACCACCCTGCTGTGCGAGCTGGAGCGGACCGGGGGTCGCTACGGGCTGCAGACCATGTGCGAGGGCGGCGGTCAGGCCAACACCACGATCATCGAGCGGCTGTCCTGATACCTGCCGGCGCGGCGGTCACCGCGACTCCGGAAAGGACGAATGCGCCCGCCTGACGTCGCCCATTTCGACGTTACGTGGAACCGGAGATGCCGCGGCAGGGGCATCGCACGCGAGCGGGCGGCGGGCGCGCCCTCCGTGGGGGGCCGGAGGGCGCGCCCTGGCTCGGGAGTCGAGACGAGCTACCACTCCCGTGGCGCAAGGTCACGCCGGCGCCAGTAGTGGCGGCGGCGGAACCGATGCCACACCACGAACGCCAGGATGCCGATGAGCAGCCATGGCAGGTGGATGTGCGGGGGGATGGCGGCGATGCCGGCCACGAGCACCACCAACAGCAGGGCGAGGACCCACGGCCCGAGCGACCGGCGGGGGCGAGGCTCAGGCGGCGGAGCGCCCAGCCGGGGCAGGTCGTCGAGCACGCCGGCCACGTCGCCGCGGGTCTTGGCGTTCATGACCCGGCTGACGCGCTCGTCGAACTCGTCGCTGTCGAGCCGGCCCTCGGCGTAGTGCTTCGAGAGCGTGTCGGCGATGTCGTGACGCTCGGCATTGGAGATCCGCAGACGCGGGTCGATGTCCCGAGGGGCTCGGCGAGGGCCGGGCCAGGACGGTTCCCAGGGCGATTGCATGTCGTTCCTTTCTTGACGCCAGTGCCCACACATGTCTCGAGCGGTCAGCGCGACCGGAGCTGATCGATGAGGTCCTCGGCCATGCTCGTCTCCGCCCCTTCGTCCGGGATGAGCAACCAGGCCGCGAGGTAGAGCGGGATGGTCAGTCCCCCGAAGAGGGCGAGGACCACGAGCACGATGCGGACGAGCGTGACGTCGACGTCGAGGTACTCGGCGATGCCGGCGGCCACGCCCGCCACCATCCTCCCGGTGTGGGGACGGTGGAGGGTCCCGGCTCTCGTAGCGGTGGTTTGCGGTGTCGCTTCTTCCATGCCATCGATCATGCGACGCGCCGCCCGCCGTGACCATCGGGGATCACCCTGATCCGACCCGGAGCGGGACCCCCGCCGACGAGGGCTTTCCCTGATGGCCATGTCGGTCGGAGGGCGCGATGATCGAAGCATCGCCGATCCGATCGACTCCCGACCTCCGCCGCCGCCACGATCGCCTCCCTGCCCTCCCTGGCGGAGAGCCGACGGCGGTGCCCCTCCCTGGCGGAGCGGGAGATGGGACGACGCCCGGCAGTGGCGGGAGTGGCGGAGGGGTGCCGCCGACTTCCACCGGCACTGGAGACGGCACCTCCGCGGCCGGGGGCCCCTCCGGCGAAGCTCTGACGACAGGTTGATCGGCGGGGTGGCGGGGGGCGTGGCCGCCCGTCTGGGTGTCGACGCCACGCTCGTGCGCATCGCCGCCGTGCTGTTCGGTCTGGCCAGCGGGATCGGCGTCGCCGCCTACGTGCTCGCCTGGCTCCTCCTCCCCGTGGCGGGCGAGACGACGTCGATCGCCAGCCGGGCCAAGTCCGACCGAGCGGGTATCGCGCTGGCCATCGCCTTCGTGCCACTGCTGGTGCTCACCGTGCTGGTGGCGGCGGCGCTCGGCGTCGGCTACGTGAGCGGCGTCGCCTGGCCCTTCTACCTCAGCCTGGCCGGCCTGGTGCTCATCTACCGCAACGCCGAGCCGGACGAGAGCGCCTGGATGCGACAGGCGGCGGGCACCCTCCTCCAAACCAACCCCGAGCGCCGGCGCTCGCGAAGCATGCTGGTGCTCAGGATCGTCGCCGGCCTCGTGCTCCTGGGCGGCGGCCTGTACCTCCTCGTGCACGGCCGGCTCAACACCGCGCTCCTTCGACCGGCGGCCGGCACCATCCTCGTGATCGCCGCCTTCGTGGTCCTGTTCGGGCGATGGTGGCTCGGTCTGGCGCGCCAGCTCGTGCACGAGCGCCAAGCCCGCGTGCGGGCGGAGGAACGTGCGGACATGGCCGCTCGCGTCCACGACTCGGTGCTGCAGACCCTGGCGCTGATCCAGAAGTCGTCGGACAACCCTCAGCGCGTGGTGCAGCTGGCGAGGACACAGGAGCGCGAGCTGCGCTCGTGGCTGTTCGACGGGCGCCGGCCGGGATCGTTCGGGGAGGAGGCCTCCACCCTGGCCGCCGGGGTGCAGCTGATCGAACACGAGGTGGAGACGACCCACGGGGTGGCCGTGGAGGCCGTGACCGTCGGAGACTGCCCGTTGGCAGAGGAGCTCGGGGCCCTCCTCGCCGCCGGCAAGGAGGGGGCGGTCAACGCGGCCAAGTGGTCGGGGGCACCGGTCGTGTCCCTCTTCGCCGAGGTGGAGCCGGACAAGGTGACGCTCTTCGTGCGCGATCGCGGCCAGGGCTTCGATCCGGCCGAGGTGCCGCCGGACCGCCAGGGCATCGCCGAGTCGATCCGGGCGAGGATGTCCCGCCACGGCGGCACCGCGACCGTCCGCTCGACTCCGGGAGCCGGCACCGAGGTGGAGCTCACCATGCCGCGGCGGGGCGACCGCGGGGGCGACTGGGCGCGCCATCGCAGAGTCGACCACGGAGCCGATCGCGGATGAGCCCGGCCTCCAGGCCGAGGGTGTTCCTGGTCGACGACCACCACCTCTTCCGTTCCGGCGTCCGGGCCGAGCTGGGCGACGAGGTGGAGGTGGTCGGCGAGGCCGACGAGGTCGGTGCCGCCGTCGAGCTCATCCCCGAACGCGCGCCGGACGTGGTGCTCCTGGACGTGCACTTCCCCGAGGGCGGGGGACAGGCGGTCCTCGAGGCGGTCAAGGCCGACCACCCGGAGATCCGGTTCCTGGCGCTCTCGGTCTCCGACGCGCCCGAGGACGTCATCGCCGTCATTCGCGCCGGCGCCCGTGGGTACGTCACCAAGACGATCTCCGGTCCGGAGCTGGTCGCCGCCGTCCGGCGGGTGGCCGACGGCGACGCCGTGTTCTCGCCCCGTCTCGCCGGGTTCGTGCTCGACGCCTTCGCCTCGATGCCCGCCGGCGACGGCGTGCCCGCCTCGTTCGACCCCGAGCTGGATCAGCTCTCGGCGCGCGAGCGGGAGGTCCTGCGCCTCATCGCCCGCGGCTACACCTACAAGGAGCTGGCCAGAGAGCTGTCGATCTCCACCAAGACGGTCGAGAGCCATGTCTCGGCCGTGCTGCGCAAGCTCCAGCTGTCGTCCCGCCACCAGCTGACCAAGTGGGCGACCGATCGCCGCCTGGCGTGAACGGCGCGCCCGTCTGGCGTGAACGGCGCGCCCGTCAGGCGCTCAGGCCGAGCAGCCGGCCCATGCCGTCCTCGATGCCGCGGCAGAGCACCTCGAGGTCCGAGGCCGTGTCGTAGTCGCCGGTCACGCCGAAGTTGACCTGGCCGTCGTAGGAGAAGATGGCGACTGCGATACGCACCTGACCGAACAGCGGGACGTACGGGTAGCTCTTCAGCATGCGCCGGCCGGCAGCGTAGAGCGGGAACTGCGGCCCAGGAACATTGGTCGTTCCCGTGTTGATGTTCTGCTGGCCGACGCGACCCGCGACCCGCATCCCGAGCGCCAGCAGCATCGGAGGGGCGAAGCCCGACAAGGAGGTGAGCGCTTCTCCCGCGACTGCCTCCTTGGACTCCTTGAGCCCCTGCATCTGGACCGTGACGGCGCGCAGCTGCTCGGCGGGATCGTCGATGTCGACGGGCAGGGAGGCGAACATGGCCGACACCTTGTTGTCGTAGGTGGCGTCGCCCACTGCCCGACCGCTGGCATCGCGGGGTCGCACGGACACGGGCACGAGCGTCCGTACCACCCGATCGACCGGCTCGCCCCGCGACAGGAGAAGCTCGCGGAACCCGGCGGTGATGGCAGCGAGGACCACGTCGTTGAAGGTGCCACCGAGACCCTTCCGCACGACCTTGACGTCCTCGACCGAGGCCGACGCCCAGGCGTACCGGCGATGGGGCCCGATCGGGCCGTTGAGCGTCGACACGGGGTTCGAACGGAGCACGCCAGCCAAGGACGAGATGCCCCGCGCCACCTCGCTCAGCTGGTGTATCGCCTGGCGCGGGACGCGGGTGGCGGCCCGTACGGCCCGCAGCTGCTCATAGGGGCTGATCGCCAGGTCGACCGCGGCCTCCACCGCCAGCCGCGCTCCCGAGGGGAGCGGCGACGGGTGCCAGTCGTCGGGCACCGGCGGCGACGGCTGGGGCGAGGTGTCCATGACGACGGCCAGGAGCTCGGTGCCCGACACCCCGTCGACCATGGCGTGGTGGGTCTTGGCCACCATGGCCCACTCACCCCCCTCGAGGCCCTGCACGACCCAGATCTCCCACAACGGCTTGGTCCGGTCGAGCTGTTGGGACATGAGCCGGCCGACCAGCCGGCGTAGCTCCTCCTCGCCGCCGGGCTGCGGCAGGGCCGTGTGGCGGACGTGGTAGTCGATGTTGAAGTCGGGGTCGTCGACCCAGACGGGGCGTCCGAGATCGAGCGGCACCTCCCGGACCACCTGCCGGTAGCGGGGGACGAGGGGAAGCTTGCCCGCGATCATCGCCACGAACTGGTCGAAGGGCGGCTCGGGGCCCTCGAAGATGGCGATCGAGCCGATGTGCATGTGGCTGACGCGGTTCTCCAGGTGGAGAAACGACGAATCGAGCGGGCTCAACCGGTCGCCAGTCATCGCGGCCCTCCCTGTCTCGCGAAGCTCTTCCGGACGCTACACCGGGCGGGACCTCAGGGGTGCTGGCTGCTCACCGACACGACCTCGCCGGTCATGTACCCGGCATAGTCGCTGGCCAGGAAGACGATGACGTTGGCGACCTCCCACGGCTCGGCGCCCCGCCCGTAGGCCTCCCTCGTGGTGAGCTCGTCGAGCACCTCCTCGGCCATGACCTTGGTGAGGAACGGGTGAGTGGCCAGGCTCGGCGAGACGGCGTTGACCCGGACTCCGGCCGGCGCCGCCTCCAGGGCCGCGCAGCGGGTGAGGGCCATGACCCCGGCCTTGGCCGCCGCGTAGTGGGCCTGGCCCACCTGGGCCCGCCACCCGATGACCGACGCATTGTTGACGATGGCGCCCGAGCCTCGCGCCACCATGTGGCGCAGGCCGGCGCGGGTGCAGCGGAAGGTGCCGTTCAGGGTCACGTCCAGCACCGCCCCCCACTGCTCATCGGTCATGTCGACCACGTTGGCGGTGCCCCCCAGCCCGGCGTTGTTCACCAACACGTCGAGATGTCCGGCCGC
>JBPYEZ010000042.1:0-4219 GCA_051984395.1 Acidimicrobiales bacterium
TCATGGGGACGTCCTCCCGGGCCGGCCGCCTCCTGGAGCCGCCCTCTGGGTCGCGCCGTGCGCGCGCGGGTTCTGTGAGGGCGGGGGCCGTGGCTCACGGTACGGGCGCCGAGGGTGGCGGACCTGGAGGTGGTGCCGGCGGGGCTGGAGGCGGCGGACAGCCCGGGGTCCCCGCCGTCCCCGCCGGGAGGGACTTGGCCTCCTGGCCCAGGTTGCTCACGAACTGCTGGGCGTCGGCGAGGCTGGACTCCTCCTGGCCGGCCCGCAGGGCAGGGAGCCGAGAGGGCAGGACCGAGCAGGTGGTGAGGTCCGTGCGCTGGTTGAGCGAGGGTTGGATCCACAGCAGGCCGCCCGGACGGCCCTTGAAGATGGCCACCTGGTTGCCCTGGAGGCCCACGAAGTAGGAGCGTTCGCCGAACCACCACACGGCAGCGGCGATCCCCCCCAGGACCATGAGCAGCACGGCGACGAAGGCCACGACTCTGAGCGTGACACGGGGCGACAGGCCGCGGACCCTCGCCCGGGCCTGAGGCGCCTCGTCGGCAGGCATCGTCGTCCCGGCCGGCCCCGGTACCACCACGACGGACTGGCGGGTCGGGGTGGGGTTGGGGTCGTCGGCGACGCCCGGCTCGCCCTGCGCTCCGGTGCCCTGATCCGGGCCTCGAGCCGAGGTCAGGGCGGCGCCGTCGGCCCCGGCCGGGTCACCCTCGAGCGCCGGCGCCGCGGCGGCGCCCACGGCGCTGGCCACCAGATCACCGGCCTGCCCCCGACCGTCCCGGTCGTCGACGATGTCGACGAGCACGACGGTGATGTTGTCGTTCCCGCCGGCGTCGCGCGCCTCCTGCACCAGGGCGTGGGCGGCCTCGTCGGGATCGGGATGGTCGCCGAGCACCTCTGCGATCTGGCCGTCGCCCAGCTCGTTGATGAGCCCGTCGCTGCAGAGCAGGATCCGGTCCCCGACGTGCGGCGGCACGTGCCAGACGTCCACCTCCACGTCGGGCTCGATCCCGAGCGCCCGGGTGAGGATGTGACGCTGTGGGTGCACCGAGGCCTCTTCGGCGGTGAGCTCGCCGCTGCGGACCATCTCCTCGACCAGGCTGTGATCGGCCGTCAGCTGGCTGAGCTCGCCCTGCTGGTACAGGTAGGCGCGGGAGTCCCCCACGTTCACCACCGTCAGATCCGCGTTGCCGTCGACGGTGACGAGCGCCAGGGCGGTGAGCGTCGTCCCCATGCCCCGCAGCTCGCTCTTCGCCCGGGACGCCTCCCAGACCGCGAGGTTGGCCTGGCGCACGGCGTCGGCCAGGCCGTCGGCCGAGGGGTGTCCGGCGAAGGTGGCGCGGAACGCGTCGATCGCCGTCTGGGCGGCCGTCTCCCCGCCGACGTGTCCGCCCATCCCGTCGGCCACGGCGAACAGCCCGTCGCCCTCGAAGGCTCGGTCCTGGTTGTTCGTGCGTACGAGGCCGACGTCGGTGGCCGAGCTGGAGCGAAGTCCGATCACGGACCGACCTCCAGCACGGTGCGCCCGACCTGGAGCCGGTCACCCAGGTGGAGGGGAACGGGCGAGGCCAGCTTCCTCGCGTTCACGAAGGTCCCGTTGGTCGAGCCGAGGTCCTCGATCCACGTCTCGCCGTCGTGACGGAACAGCCGGGCGTGCAGCTGGGAGGTGAAGGCGTCGTCCAACGCCACGCCGCAGCCCGAAGCCCGGCCAACCGTCACCTCGTCACCCAGCTCGAAGGTCCGACCCCGCCGTTCGGCAGGCTCCAGCACCCTGAGCCGCATCACCTGCCCGTTCCCCCGGCGTGGGTCGGGGCGCATGGCCCCGGTCGGGGGACCCGGAGGCTGGGGCGGCGGAGGTTCCCTGCGACGGGTCCGCCGCTGCGGGGGCTCGTCGACGACGGTGACCACGGGCGGCCGCTTGAGCTCGGACCACACGGCTCGCAGGACGCGCAGGAAGAACAGCCAGAGCAGGGCGATCAGGAAGAACTTCAGGATCGTGAGGAGCGAGTCAGACACCGGTGCGTCAGTTGTCCGTGGGGGTCGGGTGCGGGCGGGCGCGACCGGCCTCACCGGCCGGCCGGGGAGGGATCGAGCGCCTCGCCGGGGCGGGTGGACGCCGGTGCACTACCGCGCCTCGAACCGGAGGCTCGTCCTGCCCACCATGATCTCGTCACCGTCGTCGAGCCGCCTGGTGCGCACCTGGGCGCCGTTGACGCGGGTCCCGTTCGTCGAGCCGAGGTCGACGACGACCACGTCGGGGCCGTCCCGGCGCACCTCGGCGTGGCGCCGGCTCACGTTGGCGTCCTCCACCACCACGCTGCACTCGGGAAGTCGCCCGATGGTCAGGGGACTCTCGTCCATGGTGACGCGACGGCCGTCGGGGAGGACCAGGCTGGCGGAGGGACCACCGCCGGGGCCCCCCTTGACCTCGCTGTTGATGAGGCAGGAGCCCGCGTTGACGCGCTGGTTCGGCTTCAGGCTCACCTCGACGGGACCCATGAAGTTGTAGCGCTCGGTGCGGGCGTGCTCGCGCGCGGCGTCGGCGAGCTCACTGACCAGGGCCTCGGCGAAGGACTCGAAGCGCTCGATGTCTGTCGGCGACAGGGCCACCTCGAACACATTGGGAGCGATCACGCCACGGGGACCGACGGTGCGTTGGAGGTCCATCTCGCGCGTCAGGCGGCGCGCGATCTCGACCGGCTGCAAGCCGCTGCGGAAGGCCTTGGCGAACGCTCCCTCGACGAGGCGCTCGAGTCGCTGCTCAAACTGCTGGAGTCCCATGCTCGAGCCAGCCTACCCACCCTAGGTCCGGGGTCGGGAAGAGGGGCCTCGGTACCGGAGGCCCAGGCGGATGGTTGGTCCATCGTACCCAGTCCGGGCCATCCTTCCTGGTCGGAGGCTGGGCTAAGGTGTCCGGCGCTTCACTCCGGGCGAGTGGCGGAATTGGCAGACGCGCAGGATTCAGGTTCCTGTGTCCGCAAGGACGTGGGGGTTCAAGTCCCCCCTCGCCCACGGCGGCGAGGGCGTCCTCCGGGGGCCCTCGTCGGCCGCCCGCTGGCAGGCCGGTCCGGGCCGCCGAGGGCTAGGGTCACCGCCGATGGCTTTTCGCCGTCGAGGTCCGCCCGTGTTGGTCGTCGTCGGGTTGGTCGTTGCGGTGATCGTGATCGTGGTGCTCGCCCTGCCCGGCTCCCGGTCGAGTCCCGACCAGCAGTCGTACCTGGACATCGTCCGCCCCCAGCTCCAGCTCTCGGCCCAGCAGGGGATGGCGCTGCAGGACATCCGGGCCAACGGCCAGTCGTTCGACCGCGCCACGCTGTTCCAACGGGTGAACGACCTCGTGGGAGGGTCGGCCGGCGTCGCCCAGCAGGTGGGCCAGGTCGGTTCACCCGGATCGGCCGGCAGCCACCTCGACCAGGCGATGACGATGCGGGCCCAGGCCGCAGCGTCGGTGCGGAACGGCCTGCAGTCGGCGTTGTCGGGGGCCCCCAGCGAGCAGGCCCAGACCCAGCTCGCCCGAGCCGGCCAGGAGCTCATTGCCGCCGACAACCTCTACGGCAGCTTCCTGAGGGCGCTGCCCCCAGGCCAGGCGGCCACGAGCACCGTCCCGCAGTACCGGTGGGTGCTCAACCCGGGCGACTGGACACCGCCGGCGCTGGGCCTCTACGTCCTCGGCCTCCGGGTCTCACCGTCACTGGCCGTGGTCCATGATGTCGGGCTGGTGCTGGTGGCGACCCAGCCGGCGCCCACCTCGTATGCCGGCACGGTCGCCGTGCTGGGGCTCACCCGACAGCTCGCGGTCAATGTGGTCGTCGCCAACACGGGTAACGCGACCGAGCACGGTGTGCCCGTCGTCGCCAACTTGGCGGGGGGACAGGCACAGAACGTCCGTACGACCGTCGACCTCGATCCCGGTCAACGCCGCGCCCTCGACCTCAAGGGCCTGTCGCTCAACCCGAAGACGCTCTACGTCCTCACCGTCACCATCGGCCCCGTGCCCGGGGACCCCACTCCTGGAGACGACCAGCAGACGATGGCCCTCGCCGTGGCCGGCTGAGGGGGCTGGGGTCGGCGCGAACGGCGGTGGGGTCGGCGCGGACGACGTTGGTCGCGACGGAAACGCTTACCGCCGTGACCCGGCGACCTCCGCTCAGGATGCGCCGGGGGAATCGTCGTCGTCGGTCCGCCGTCGCCAGGCGGACTCCGCCCGCCACAGCACCTCGCG
>JBPYEZ010000043.1:0-41525 GCA_051984395.1 Acidimicrobiales bacterium
ATCCGACCCGACGGGCATGTCGCCTGGACGGGAGACCTCACGGACCCGGAGCTCCCTCGAGCACTTGCGACCTGGTTCGGAACGGCCACTCCGGCTTAGAACCTCACCGCTGAGCGTCATCGCGCCATCACCTCCGCGTGCCGGCTGGCTGAGCGCGACGAGAGGTGCCGGGAGGCGCTCCAAAGCCTGGCCGAACCGACCCTGGGCAGGAGCGGACTGTTCGGGCGGCGAACCACTCCCCGACGTCGCTAGGGGTGGGTCATGCGTCGGTACGTCACACTTGTTGTCGTTGGGTGTCTTCTCGGGCTCGTGGCTCCGGTTGCCGCCCGGGCCGCCACGTCGTCGCCGGCGTGCGCCGGGACGCCCAGGCTGATGATCGTCTCGGCGTACCCGGCGGAGATGGGCAAGATCATGAAGGCCACCAAGCTGGACAGTGTCGAGCCGGTCCGGTCGCCTCCGCCCGATAGCAAGGAGTACTGGACCGGGACCCTCGAGGGGAAGGCGGTCATCGAGGCGCTCGTTGGCATCGGTCCGGTCGACGCGACCCACACAACCAATGACGCGTTCGACGTGTTCGGGGGCTGCATCACCGGGATCGTGTTCTCCGGGGTGGCGGGGGCGGGCTCCGACCACCTCGGTCCGGGCGGGACCCCGCGTAGCTCCCGGATCGGTGACGTGACCGTGCCGGACGGGTGGAACAACGGCCAAGGGCCGTACGACGGTGTGGCCGACACCACGATGATGGCCGTGGCGGCTGCGGTCGCTCCTGGCGTTCATCTGCAGAACACGACGCCAGCCGGCGACCGAGCCTGCCTGTGCGTCGACCCGGGCACCATCCCGGGCCTCACGTTCCCCTACATCCCGACCGTCCTCCTGCACGGGGAAGGCGCGACGACTGACCCGTTCGGGGGACAGCCTGCGCCGTGCCTGCAGCATGGTGGGGATCTCGCTGGGTGCGAGCCTTGTCCGGCTGCACTCGGAACGTCGCCGGACCCGCAGCGGCTCGTCACGGGCATCTCGAATCCGGCGCTCGTTCCCGGGCTGGTTACCGGGAGTGTGGCGTCGGGCGGATCGGGCCCGGGCAAGTTCATCGAGAGCGACGACGAGACGGGCGCGGTCGGGGCGGTGGCCAACTCTCACCAGGTGCCGTTCATCGGCTTCCGCGGGATCTCCGACGGATCGCCCGACCCGCTGATGCTGCCCGGCTTCCCCGCTCAATTCGTGGTGTACGACCAACTCGCCGCGGACAACGCCGCTGCGATGACGCTGGCGTTCGTCGGCGCCTGGAGCTGACTCGGCGAAGTGACTCTCAGAGGTCGCTCTCCGTCACCCATTGAAGGTGGTGATCCTGGCCAAACCCGACCGGTCGACCAAGCGGCTGTCATGGCGGACGTAGGCGCCGGGTGCCACGCGGTCATACCCATACCTCTCGATCTGGGCATCCGCCTGTGTCGCCGGCCAGGAGAACACGAGATCAGGACGGAGCGTACCGAGGCTGTACCGCAGGTCTTGCTTGTCCTGGCCGGGAATGAAGACCGGAAAGGCCGGTTGTTCACGAGCCACGGTTCGGTCCGACTTGCCGCTCAGGTCGACTGCCGGACGGTCGCTGAAGTAACCCGCGCCGCCAGCAACGGCTAGAGCGATGACCGCGTTCGGTCGGGTCACGGCGCCAAGAGCAAGGCCGGCCACGGCAGTCTCGCGGTCAGGAAGAAAGGCGTTGTGCTGGTCCCACCACCTCAACTCCCGACTGCTCATGGCCAAGCCCACTAGGACAACGATGGCAGTTGCCATAGCAAGGGGCTTGACATAAGACCGTCGGAGCGCCCACCAGGCGAGGGCGGCAAGGCCAGCGCCCACTACCAGTGGCGTGCCCACCCGGGTGAGCCACCATTCTGTGGGGAGGCGTCCCAGCTGCATGTTGGAGGCCGGAATGATGTCGCGCGCCCGCAACACGATCACGGGAATCGCTACAAGAGCCACTACCGCAAGGATGCGGGAACGAACCGCAGCCGGCGCCGAGGCGACGTAGTCGATGGCCAGAGCTGCCACCACGAGCAAGGCTGTCGCCTGGGAGGCGAGATACCGGTTGCCGAGCTGAGTGCTCTCCCAAGCGTCGCCTCCGACATAGGCAGAGTACGCGCAGGCTCCGACGAAGAGTCCTGCCAGCAGCCAGGCGCCGGGGGGTACCCGCCGCCGCCGGGCCACCAGGTACGCGGCGGCCACCGCCACCGGGGCCCACAACTCGAGCTCGCCTATGGCCACCAGACCGAAGACTCCCCGGTGGAGACGGGTCCGCAGGCCGATGTGCGCCAGTTTCAAGTAGTAAGTGTTGGGGAGCCAGTCGCCGTAGTAGGCGACTCGAAACGCGGTGTGGGCGCCAACCGTCCCTACCACGAATGCCGCCAGGATGGCCACGACTTTGAACCGATCAGTGGGTTGCACGCGCCACGCCAGCCACGCCACCACGATGATCGCTGGAATGATGAAGTCGTCGCGGGTCAGCAAGCCGAGCGCCAGTAGCGCGCCCAAGCCGATGACGGCACCAGTCCCAGCACGCGGCGACCTGCTGACGCGTACGGCGACAAGAGCGGCGGCTGTCCCAATCACCGCCAGCAGGCCCACCTCCATGCCACGCAGGGTCCAGTATGCGAGCGGGTAGTAGATGGCCACTAGCCACATGGCGATGACCCTTGCTCGCGGCGAGGAAGGAGCGAGCTGCGCTACCAGGCTCCGGACGAGAAGCAAATTGACCACGAGCAGCGCGAGCCCCGAAACCGAGACGGCGAGCGAGATTTTGGACTCCGGGAACGGAAACAGGTGCAGGAAGGCCATCCACAGTGTCCACAGGAAGTTCGAATAGCCCTCTACAGGGTGACCGGTTGCGTTCCAGGCGAGTCCATGGCCATGGGCAAGATTGCGCGCATAGCGCATCGACATCATTGAGTCGTCGAACAGCGAGAAGTACCGCTGACCAGCGACGGTGAACGATGTGCGGGCGAGGAACACAACGCCGAAGATCACAGTGATAGCTAGGGGTAGCCGCTCCAGCCACCGCCAACGTCGAAGCTGGATCTCGCCCGAAGTCGGCGGCGAGGGCTCAGCAACCGTGGTTGTAGGGGACTCAGGGGCTTTTCGTACCTGACGCTCCTCAACGGCCACGACCAGGTATCTCTCGGGTGCCTCCTTGGCTTCTGCAGGCTGCATCAAGACCACACGGCACCGCTACGACGGCGCTCTGACGGGCTGGAGGCCACCCTGGGCGAGGCGCCGAGCCTTGTCCTCAAGGAGAGGGAGCGGTTCTTGCTCCAGGGCGATTCCCGACGCGGTGGGAGGAGCTCCACAGGTTGAGGGAGGCCTCGGGCCATCGTCCGATCAGGTGTGTCGGGCCCGGCCTCGGCCGGCCGCAAGGCGCGCTCGGCCGGACGCTCCACGAGCCGGTACAGGACGGCGGCGGCGCCCAGGGACAGGACGAGGACGAGGACGGCGTTGGCCAGTCCCCAGGCCAGCCCGAGGTGGACGGGCCCCTCGACCAGCGCCAGCGCGAGCATGACGGGGAAGTGCGCCAGGTAGAGGGCGAACGACCACACCCCCAGGCGGACCATGACCGGCGAGCTCAACAGCGAGGGCCGGCCGGAGACGTCGCGCTGGGCCGCGGCCCCGATCAGCATGATGAACGGGACAAGGGTGACCGCCACCAGCCGGTACGACGACGGGGCCCAGCCGGCGGCTGCATAGGCCGCACCCGCCACCGCCAGGGCCGGCCCCAGCCCTATGCGGGGCCAGCTACCGCCGGCCACCTCGAGGGCAAGTAGCATGCCGATCACGAACTCGATCAGTCGGGTCGGGGGGAAGAAGTAGATGATCCAGTAGCCGGTCGTTCCATAGCTGGCCGGCGCGGTCACGGCGGCGATGACGAGCACGGCGAGAACCCCGCCCACAAGCAGCGCCCGGCGGCTTCGGGATCCGAGGCGGAACAGGCCCGCGGCAAGGAACGGAAACAGGGCGTAGAAGAAGGCCTCGCATCCCAGCGACCAGCTCGGGACGTTCATGGCGTTCCAGTAGTGGGACGAGGGAATCCAGGGTTGGAGCAGGAACAGAGAGCCCCCGACTGGCCCGAGCCCCTGCGGGACGCTGTCGGCGACGAGCAGGACCCCGATCACGACCCAGGTGACGACGTGGCTAGGGCCGATGCGGGCCAGGCGCCGACGGTAGAAGCGAGCGGCGCCGTCTTCTCGGCGCCGCGACCAGGTCAGCACGAAACCGCTGATGACGAAGAAGAAGGACACACCCGTCGGCCCCTGGCCGAGGAAGTGAGCGACGGGACCGTAGCGCGCAGAGGGGAAGAGAATGACCAGGTGGAAGCCGACGACCACCAGGGCGGCGATGAAGCGCAGGCCGGTCAGCGACTCGAGACGGTGGCTGGCTGTCGTCCCCTGTCGATCGGTGCGCACGAGTCCGTCCTCTTTCGGAGACCTGGTGGATGGTTGGCACGAGGATCCCCAGCCAGCGCTTCCTCCATCACGGCAGGGGTTTCGCCTCTTCGGCGTCGGTTTCAACGGCTGACCGCCACGTAACTTGCGGCTCGGCCGCGGATTTGCCGGCAGGTCCTTCCACTCGACGGGGATGTGATCTGCCGGCAGGGCTTGTAGATGCAGGACCGGGCGATGGCAGGCGTGACGGCCGTGCTCGCCGAGGTCGAGCGGGCCCGCTGAGGGCCTACCTACCGCAGGGGTCGCGCCCTGTCCGCGCCGTCAGGTTCCAGATTGCTGGCGCGGCTGCTCAGCGACTGCCTTGATCTCCTCGAGAGTGCGGAGCATGTCACGTCTGTTGCGACGCTCCCGCAAGAACCCGCCGAGTGGGCGCCAAATCTTGTTGAAGAGGTTGTCGCCGAGGTCGAAGGACTCGGTGACATCGGTGCCTCCGTCGTCCGAGGCGCGAAACTCGTAGCGCCAGGTGTTCACCGGCCGGTCGCGCATGACGACGGCGAACTCGAACACCTGACCTGGCACGCACTCGGTGATCCTGCATGTGGTCCAGTAGAGGACGGGCCAGTTCTCATTTCGCTTCACGTGGCCCCGGTAACGAGCGCCGACCGCTGGACCAGTGGCGCCATCAATCCACTCTGCCTCGATCACCTCGGGGCTGTACTCGCCCATCCTCGTGATGTCGCTAACCAGTCCCCAGACCTGGTCGGGCGAAGCGTCGATGTGGAGGTCGACCGAGGCGCGCATGCCAGCAGATCCTAGGGCGCCGTGCGACGACCGTCAGACGACACGCAGTTTGCTCGATACCGGTCGAAGTCGTGGGTATCCGATACCGCCGGCTCCGCGCTACGTCCTGGCGATTGCTCAAGGCCGCTTCCGAGTGATCATCCGGTAGAAGGCGAACTCGATCAGTTGGTGACGGCGGCGGCGTGGCAGTTCCATGTTGAGGACTCCCTCGACGGTGGCCAGAAAGGTGCTGGCGGCCAGGTCGAGCTCATGAGTGGCTACGTGAGGCTCGATGCCTTGGACCAATAGTCGCCGGATGAGCGCGTCGACCTCGGCCTGGAATGCCCCCACCTTGCCCGAGTGGGCGGCGCGACGTCGGAGTTCGGCGCGAACAGGAGCCAGCTCGTACATGCGGTCGGCTGCCCAGAGAACCTGAGTGCTGATGCCGCGGTCCTGAGGGGGCTTCTTTGTGGCCAGCCGTGCAAGAAGACGTTGGAGGACCGCTAGGAAGAGGTCGTCCTTGGACCGGAAGTACCAGTAGATCGAGTTTTGCGCGATACCCAGATCCCGGGAGATGGCCGCCACCGACATCGCTTCGTACCCGCCGGCGATGAGGCGGCTCTCCGCCGCGGCGAGAATCTCGTCGACCTTGGTATCTCTGTCGATCTCGGTGCGGGCCTGGGGCACGGGCTCGCTTGCTCCCTTGACTGGCTCTCAACGAAGAGAGTACTTTGCAGGCCGGTAGCTTGAGAGCCTCCCAAGGAGCTGGGAACTGTGGGACTGGACGAACTGAGGCGCAACGAGCGGAGCGAGCTGATGGGGACGCTCCAGCATTTGGGCCCCGACGCGCCAACGCTCTGCGCCGGCTGGAGCTCCGGGGACCTGGCCGCCCACCTGGTGGTCTCGGAGGCCTACGGCGGGTGGCCGATGGTGGCGGCCTACGCCGCCCGGCGAGTCCTGCCGGCGACCCTGGTCCTGTGGGGGATGCGCTCGCTGCAGTCGGTCGGCGACCGCCAGATTCGCCAGACAAGGAATCGCGGCTGGGGATGGATCCTCCGACGGCTGTCAGCGGGGCCCCCGCCCGCCTATAGGCGAGCGTCAGTCGCCCCGATCCGCTTGGTCGAGGAGTGGATCCACCACGAGGACCTGCGGCGGGCGAACGCCATGGATCCGAGGCCCGGCTCGACCGAGATGAACGAAGCCCTGTGGCGAGCCGGCCTGGTGCTCACCGAGTTCCCCGAGTTCCGTTCGGGACGGGCCGGCATCGAAGTCGCCCTGTCCGATGGCAGGACCCACCGACTTGGCGACGCGCCCAAGATTCGCGCCGAGGGGACTGCCGGCGAGGTGCTCCTGTTCCTTGCCGGACGCGGTGCCGTGGCCCAGGTCAGCCTCGAGGGCGACCAAAGGCACGTCCAAGCCCTACGCCTGGCGGTGTAGGGCATGTCGTCGGCTGAACTGCCGTTCGCCGAGAGCGGGTGAGGGGCGTCGAACCCTCGGCGAGCGCCCGATGGGCCGGCTCACTGGGCTGAGGTCAGAACCTGAAGCGAGTCAGCCCGCCCGGCTCGGCGCCCAGGACGACGGTCACCGACTGCGGTTTGATGCGATAGACGTTCCACGGCGGTGGGCCCTGCGACGGCGCGTTGAACGGGGCGGTAATACCGGACCTGGTCTCATCCAGCTCGGCGGGCCACCCTTGGTCCGCCCAGGCCTTGGCAAGGCGCATCAGCGTGGCCGGGTCGGTCTCCCGCGCTGCCTCACCCTCGGCCACGACGTCTGCATCGCGGATCGACACTGCGATCGAGCAGCGCGGGTCGCGGACGACGTTGCGGCCCTTCCGGGTACCCGATCCGGTCTGGAACCAGAAGCATTCGTCCAGCCAGAGCGCACCGACCGCGGTCACGTGCGGGCTGCCGTCCTCGTTCACCGTCGAGAGCCACGTCGTCCGAGCGTTGTGGGCGTCTGGAGCGGGCGCCGATCGAGCATCGAGCTTCTCGACCACATTCGCCCAGTTCACCGGGGGCAGCCCCTCGGTCGCACCCAAGTTGATGATGTCCATTGCGTCCCCTCCTGGTAGCGGCGATCCGGCTCAGGGTCGTGTCCATTAGACGGTCAGCGGTCGGCAGAGTCATCGCGCCCCAAAGAATCCTCTCCGATCTTGCCCTCTATCCCGGCAACGGACTGTGATCGCACGCCGGTCGGGAGGCAGGGCAAATGGTTCGCCTTGCGGCGTTCTAGTTGTCATCATTCCTCATGACCCTGCGTGTGTCGGCAAGGGACGATCCACAGTCCGTCCTTGACCAGGCACAGTTCTTTCTGGTGAGCGACCCCGTCAGCCACAACGTCATCCTCACGCTCCTCCAGGCTCGGATCACGCACCCCGAACCGGGTTACTACTGGATCGTTGACGACCAGCACCGCGTCGCCGGTGTGGTCTTTCAGTCGCCAGTTGGCTACTTTGCCACCTTGACACCGATGTCCGCCGAGGTTGTCGCTGCGGCGGCTGATGCGGTGGTCGATCATGGTGTCCATCTTCCGGGAGTGCAGGGCGAAGTGGCCACGGTTGCTCGTTTCGCTGGCCGCTGGACCGAACGGACGAGGTCCGCGGCCCGCCCGACCTTGGGACAACGCGTCTATGAGGTTGACTCCGTAATTGCGCCAGCACCGATTGGAGGAGGGTTACGACGAGCAACGATCCGCGACGGCGACCTGCTCGCCTCGTGGTTCCGGGCCTTCCAATCCGAAACCGGCGAGGCAGTCGGTGACGCAGCTCAGATCACGGCCCGTCGCCTCACCGCCGGCCAACTTTGGGTCTGGGACGACTGTGGAGCGGTTGCAGTTGCGGGACTGTCGGAGACCGTGGCCCGCGTCGCCAGGGTAGGTCCTGTCTACACGCCACCGCAGGGACGCAATCACGGCTACGGCTCGGCGCTGGTGGCCCGCATATCGGCCATGGTGCGCAACAACGGGGACCGCTGCATTCTGTACGCCGATCTGGGGAACCCCACATCGAGGTCGATCTATCGGGCCATCGGCTACCGAGCCGTGTCCGAGGTGCTCAGGTACGAGTTCAGTTGACCCCGCGACAGAGCTGGTCGGCTGACCTCTCAGCCCCTGGGTAAGCTGACAGAGTGAGCGTCCCTATCGCACTGGCTGAGCTGGCCAAGCGTGTCGACGACTTCGGCGAGGTCGCTTACCTGGTGTCGGTCGGCGGCGCGGCCCTGCCTCATGTCGTGTCCGTCCGGGCGCAATGGGATGACGGGGAGCTGGTCGTCGGCGCCGGCCGGCAGACGATGATGAATGTCTCGGCGCGGCCCGATGTAACGCTGCTGTGGCCTGCCGCACCCGGCGGCCCATATGGCCTAATCGTCGACGGCACGGCTCGGGTGCGGGCCGAGTCGACGGAGGCGACCCTTGCGATCAAACCCATCGCCGCCGTCCTGCATCGAACGCCTGAGGGCGACCCCTCGGCGCCGTCCTGTATCACCGTGCTGTCGCGCTCCTGAACCCCGCTCCCTGTGTTTTGCACCAGAGCTGGGGAATCAACGCCCTCTCGAGTAAGCGGAGTATCCCCGAAGATAGAGTCACCGCATCTCGTCCGCGACTCTCTGCATGTCACCGAACGCCGGTTGATGGACGATGTTGGTTGTCGCTGTCGTGGCCGGACTGTCTAGCGGCGCGTGAGGGTGAGATGAGTGACGCCGCTTGGAGAGCCGACGGACTCTATGTCGAAGCGCTGTTCGACCTCCTCCAGCCCGTCCCATAGGCGCTCGCCCCGCCCGAGGACGATGGGGACGATCACTACGTGCACGTAGTCGATCAGGTCGGCCGCAAGGAACTGGCGGATGGTCGCTGGGCCTCCGCCGATGCGAACATCCAAGCCGCCGGCGGCCCCCCGGGCAACCTCGAGGGCGTCGGCAGGGGCGGCGTCAATGAAGTGAAACGTCGTCCCGCCTTCCATCTCGATCGAAGGCCTCGGGTGATGTGTGAGCACGTATACCGGGGTATGGAAGGGCGGGTTGTCGCCCCACCAGCCCTTCCACTCTTCGTCCCCCCACGGTCCGCGCTGGGGTCCGAACTTGTTCCGCCCCATGATCTCGACGCCGATACCCGTAGCCCAGTTACTGGCGAAGGCGTCGTCGACGCCGCTACTCCCGCCCGGATCGCCCTGGGTGTCGTGGAATCCTCGGAAGGTGCGGGTGGGGAAGAACCATTCGTGGAGACGGCTGCCAGCGTGTCCGAAGGGCGCCTCGAGCCTTTGACCGTCACCGGTGCCGAATCCGTCGAGCGAGACCGAGAAGTTGTGGACCCGAACGCGTGACATAGGTGTTCTCCTCACAGGTAGGCGGCGGCCACGGTGGTCGTGCCCGGTGCGGGCAGCCGGGCTCAGCCCATGTAGACGATCCGCCCGCGCACAACTTATCGCGATGATGGCGCGATGACCGCCTTCCAGACGCGAGTCAGGGGTGGTCGAAAACCGCCCCTGAACTGGTCCTTTGAAGAGAGCGGGTGAGGGGAGTCGAACCCCCGTGACCAGCTTGGAAGGCTGGGGCTCTACCGTTGAGCTACACCCGCGAGCAGACAGGCACCCTACCGGTCGGGGAGGGGGGATTCGAACCCCCGACCGCCTGCCCCCAAAGCAGGTGCGCTACCACTGCGCCACTCCCCGGAGTGGATTCAGAGACCCAGAGTAGGCGACCTCGAGAAGCTTGCTCGCTCGTTCGCACGCCACGTTCGGGCAGCAACAAGTCACGGAGGACGGTGCAGACATACGGCGAGGTCGTGGACCAGCTGATCGCTCACCTGGGCGGTCGGAAGGTCATGCAGGCGGATCGGATAAGGACCGAGCGCGTCGAGACCTTCACGGAGCAGCTCCTGGCGACGCGCTCGGCGGCGAGGCGTCCAATCGCTACCGGGCACTCAGCAGTTCTTCGCCTGGCTGGTCGACGAGGAGGTCATTTCTGTCAGCCCAATGGCGAAGATGAAGCCTCCATCGGTCCCCGAGCAGCCCGTCCCTATCCTCGGCGACGACGAGGTGCGGGCCCTGTTCGCCACCTGTTCGGGGAAGACCCTCGACAGTCCGTTCAGACCAGAACGAGGTTCAGGTAGTAGTCGATCATGTCGCCCAGGGTCGTTTCCGGTTCGTAGCGCGCCTGGAACCCGAAGCCGGCCAGCCGGCCGGTATCGGCCAACACCCGGGGCAGGTCAGCGGGTCGGGGTGGGAGAGGCTCCCACTCCAGTACGGGCAGGGCCCGACGCTCGGCGGTGGCTGCCAGCAGACCCTCGAGGATGTGCTGGACGGGAGTTTCCCGCCCCCAGCTTACATTGACCAGGTCGGGCGCTTCTCGCATCCCTTCAACGGTGGGCGCTGCCGGGCGAGTTGGGGTGAGCGCCAACAAGGCCACCGCGGCGGCCGCGTCCCGAACGTCGATGTAATCCCGGCTGGTGCGGAGTTCGCCGCGGCGCAGCCTTGGAGGCAAGAAGCCAGCGGCGATGGCCGACAGTTGGGCGGCCAAGGCGGCGGGCAGGTGACGTTCCTGCAGGCCGGGGCCGAGCAGGTTGAACACCCGCGCCGTCCATAGGCCGATCCCCGCCCGGGCGGCCGCAACACGCGCCAGGTTCTCGGAGCTGTACTTGGTAACGGCGTAGGGGTCGACAGGACGGCAGCAGTCCGACTCCCGCAGGGGCAGACCGTCGGCCGCTCCATACACCGAACCACTCGAGACGAGCACCAGGCGTCCGTCCGGGCTGGCTTCAGCCAGGGCTTGAACGACAATGGTGGTGGACGCCACGTTGGTGGCGATGAGCTCGGACCACGATTCGTCCCGCAGCGCCGCCGCACTGTGGATGACCACCGTGGGACGAATGGCGCGCAGCACCACCTCGAGGCTTTCGAGACTGGTGACATCGGCTTGGCGGTACTCGTAGCGAGGATGGCCATCCAGCGCGGCCAACTCCGGCGGCAACGGCGCGGGCACCTCCTCCAGGCCTCGGGACACCATGCTGGAGTAGTGACGGCCGCGACGGGCGGATCGCCCGACGCCGACCACAATGAGGTCGTCATCGGCGGCCAGCAGGCAGGCGGCAACCCAGCGGCCCAGGAAGCCTTGGGCCCCGGTCACCACTATGCGCTTAGACACCGGCTGCGTCCTCGGCCAGGGACACCAAGGCCCGTCGCAGGCCGACGGCCAGTTCGATCCGAGGTTGCCAGCCAAGGTCGCGGCGCGCCCGACTGATATCGGCCACCAACTCGAGCAGATCTGTTTCGGGTGGTCGGTCCGTGAGATCCGGGACTTGACGCACCGGCAGGGGCCGCGCAGCACCTGCGACCACTCGCTCGGCCAGGTCTCCCACCGAGCAGCCAACCCCGCTTGCGATGTTGTACACGGCGGGGCGGTCGGAGATGACGGCGGTGGTGCAGGCGGCTACCACCGCGGCAGCTACGTCGTCGACGTGCACATAGTCACGCACCGGGCGCAGATCGGCCACCTCCAACGCCTCGGCGGTCAGCGCCTGGCGGAGCAGCCGACCGACCAGTGACGTGGCCGGTGAGCCGAGCCCGTAAACGCTGAAAGGGCGTAGGACGACCAGCTCCACGCCGAGGGGACCGGCCAAGGTGCGGGCCAGGTCCTCGGCGGCCCACTTGACCACCCCATAAGGGGAGCGCGGGGCCGCAGGGTGATCCTCGGCCACCGGATTGGAACGGGGACGGCCGTAGATCTCGGCCGACGAGATGTGTACGACTCTGGCGCCGGTTCCCCCGACCAGGCCTTGGAACACTGCCGCGGTCCCGACCACATGGCTGCGGGCGAACTCGGCCGGCCGCTCGTAGGAGGCAGACACCGAGGCAGGCCCGGCCAGATGGACCACGATCGACGCGTCCGCCACCGAGGCCGCAGCGGTCGCTTCGTCCTCAATCCAGCCGTACATCGCCTCCGCCCCCTCGGGGACGGCTGGAGCCGGGGTGCTAGGCGGCCCAATGAGCAACCGCAGCCTGGCTCCTGCCGCGGAGAGAGCCCTGGTGACGGCCTGGCCGAGGAGACCCCCCGCCCCGGTGACAACAATGAGCTCTCGTTCAGCCACAGGCGAGAAGGGCGCGACAGTAGCCTTTTCGGGCACTGGTCGAGCGTAAATGAATCAGTCCGCAAGGAGACGGAGTGGAGGACAAGCGGCCCCGGCCCGGATGCATGGGCCTGATCATGGCCGGGGGTCGGGGGAGTCGCATGCTGGCCTCGGGGGTGGCGGTGCCCAAGGCGCTGCTGCCCGTTGGCGGGGTCAGCCTCCTGGAGCGCAATTTGTACGCCTTCCTGCGATCGGGGATTACCGAGGTGTCGGTGTCGGTGTCCGCGGAGGTACCTGATGTCGGCCGTGAGGCCCGGTTCCGGTTGGCCGCGGTGGCTGCAGCCGCCAGGGGCCAGCTGGACGTGCTGGAAGAGGACCGACCGCTGGGAAACATCGGGGCGGCGCGGGCTCTGCGCAGATCCGGTGGGCCGGTGGTGGTCACCTACGCCGACAACCTGACCACCTTGGACCTCGACCTCGTGTTGTGCCGCCATCTGGCTAGCGGGGCCGATCTCACCTTGGCCGCCCACCATCAACCGCTGCGCATGCCGTACGGGGAGCTCATCGTCGACGGGGACGATGTGGTCGACTACCTGGAGAAACCGGTTCGCCGGCCGCTCATCGCCAGCGCGGTGGTCGTGCTGTCTCCGGCGGCCATGGACTGGATGCCTGCCGATGACGCGTGCGGCCTGGTTGAGCTCTTCGCCCGTGTCAAGGACCGTGGTGGACGGGTGGTGGCCGTGCGTCACACCGAACCTTGGGTAGATGTCAACGACGCCAACGCGTGGGCTGAGGCGGCCCAAATGATGGCCGGCCACCAGCCGGCCCTGGACCGGTGGGCGCCAGACGCGGTGGCCACGGCCCGCGTCGTGCTGGCCCAGCGGGACGGCCGGGTGCTGCTGGCTCCGGTCGCGGACGGCACCTGGACGCTGCCGGCCGCCGCCGGCTGGCATGAGGCTGAGCCGTGGATCAGCTTCGACAGCGTCGAACGGTACGGGGTTGGCGCCGAGCCGGTGCGCTACCAGGTGATCGTCGCCGCGCCAGGCGACGAGGTCGACGACGGCAGGGTCGGCATGTGGGTGGCGCTGGCCGAGGTGGATGGCGATGATCTGAGCGACACGGCCCGTCGGGCTTTGGCCTTAGCTGGGTGACAGGTAGGGCTGGGCGATGCTTCGGAGGTCGGCGGCCACCCCGGTGCTATCGAGGGGGCCGCGGCCAACGCAGGGGTCCGCAGCCAGTGCCGCCCGCAGGGCATTGACCGACGGGTCGCACAGCGCCAACAAGACGGCCTGTTCGTGTTCCTCGAATCGCGCCAGCCACCGCTCGACGGTGGCGGGAGGTGGCGGCGCGGTGAGAGGGGTTATGCCGCCGGCTGAAACCTGGCACAGCTGCTCGCGGGCGAAGCCGTCGAGGCCGGGGACGGTGAGAACCAGCCGTCGTCCAGTGGGCGACTCCAATGCCCGGGCGAGGGGGACGACCATCTCGTCGTACCAGGGGGTTGGCCGGCCTGCCAGGCTGGCCGGCGGTTGGCCGGGGCAGTCCTGGAGCTCGGCGGTTATGGCCGCCCGCAGCTCCGCCAACGGCCCGGCCCGATCGGTGACGGCCGACGAACGCCCCCGGACCAAGGCGAAGTACTTGGTCGGCACCGCCCCCAGTTCAGCTAGGTCAGCTGCTTCGGCGGCCTGGCGCTGCTCCAGAAGTCTTCCAGCCAGGCGGGCCAGCAAGTCGCTCCCGTCTGAACGGAGACAGTGGATGAAGCCCCGATGGTTGAGACCAGTGCAAGCCCAGCCGTCCGGCTCGTAGGACACACCGGCGGCGGCGTACGCGGCTTGGGCCGTCAATTCGGGCAGCTCGCAGCAGCCGACCACTTTCAGGCCCCAGTCCGCGGCCAGGGTGGTGCTCACCGACAGCGGGTTGGTCATCATGACCACCAGGGCCGTGGGGGCCCGCTCGGCCACCGCGGTGGCTATCGGACCCAGCCCGGTGGCGATGAACAGACCGGTAAGCAGACCGCCGGGCCCGAGGGTCTCATCGGGGGGAAACCCCCACCGACGGGCCAGCGCCTCGGCTCGGGCGCGGCCTTCCAGATGGCCATACCGGATCTGGTGGATGATCACTTCAGCGCCATCCAAAGCGGCGGCCAGATTCGTCTCGGCTTTGACCTCCCCACCGGAGGCGCGGAGCAGGAGACTTCCGTGGGTGGCGAGTGCACGCAGGCTGTCCTCCGCGCCGCCCCACAGCATCACCGCGTCGCGCCCTACAGCCGGGGGTTGAGCAGCCAAGGCCGCCAAAAGGGCGGCGGTGAACGGGCTACCACCGCCGAGGACGGTGAAGCGGGTCACGAGCTCATGTCCGCGCCTGCTCGGCTGCTAAGCCGGCGCCCAGCAGCCCGGAAGCGTCATCTTCGTGGCCGAGAGTAACCATGGTGTCCCATACTTGGCCGAGATCCCAGCTGGCGGCGGCGGCCGCCGCGGCCACCAGTTGCCGGTATCCCTCACCCAGGGCGAGGGCAAAACCGCCGACCAGGATGAAATCCTCCACTCCGACGAGGAGATGGGCGGCGGCCAGGACCGTGCCGAGCTGACCGGCCGCGGTTGTGACCACTTGGCCAACGAAGGCGTCGCCGGATTTGAAGGCGGCGACCAGGTTCAGGTTGTCCACGCTGTCGGCGGCGAGACCCTTCTGTCCCAACGCCGATCGGTCGAAGCCCGACGGCGAAGCGATGGCCGCGGCTCGCAGGGCGGCCAGCACGCCGCGACCGGAGGCCACGCCACCCAAGTGGCCGCGCGCCCCGCAGTCACAGGGCAGAGCGCTTGGAGAGGTGTCCACGAGTAGATGCCCCATCTCGCCGCCCCGGCCGGCCGGGCCGACCAGGGGACAGCCGTCCAGGAAGATCTTGTGACCGACGCCTGAGCCGACGGTCACCACGCAGAAGTTGTAGCGCCCGGTCTCGACGTAGCGGTAGCCAGCTGCGGTGAGGTCGTTCATGACCGTCACCTGGGCGTCGGGCCACAACGACTGACAAGCCTGTCGCAGGGAAAAGGGAACCGAGAACGGGCCCAGGAGCGTCGGCGCGGCGAGAGCCATCCCGTCGGCCGCCACCGGCCCGGGGTACGCGACTGACACCGCTGCGGGAGGCTGGTCCCCCAGGAGTTGCCCGCCGAGGCGGTCAATCGCGGCCAGCAGGTCGTGATGGACGACATCGGCCGGGCGGGTCAGATAGTTGGGCGACGGCAGGCGAACGACCGGACCGATCTGTCTGGTGTCCGGGTCGAAGGCGGCCGCTCGTACTGTCGTACCGCCCACCTCCACTACGAGATGCGCATTCAGAATCTTTTAGACTAACATCCCGCCTCCGAATAAGACCGCTGGGGAGTGGCATGTTCGAAATGCAATGCGTGAGCGCGCACCAGTACGCAGTCAGGCTGGTGGACGGCTTGCTCGATCCCGCCCGTGAAGAGCTGGCGTCCGCGTTGGGGGACCGCCGCAGCCTGGTGGTGACCACCCCGAGGGTCGCGGCCCTGCTGGCGGCTTCGCTGCGAACCTACGCGCGGGCTCACAGCCTGGATCTCAGCATCTTGACCGTCGAGCTGGACGAAGAGGCCAAGACGCTTGAAACGGTGGCGGTGGTATGCGCCCGGGCCGCCCAGTTAGGTCTGGGTCGCCTGGACCCCATCGTGGCGTTGGGCGGAGGGATCTGTTGTGACGTGGTGTCGGTAGCCGCCAGCCTGTTCCGTCGGGGCGTCCCCTACCTGTGCCTGCCAACCACCCTGCTCGGACAGGTAGACGCCGGGATCGGGTTGAAAGGGGGGGTGAACTTCGCCGGCCGCAAGAACTCCCTCGGCTGTTTCCAACCCCCGGATGGAGTGCTGATGGACACCGCCTGGTTGTCGAGCTTGCCAAAGGCGGAAGTCCGCAACGGTGTGGCCGAAATCCTGAAAATTGCGGTGGTGGCCGACCCGGATTTGTTCTGCTTGCTAGAGGATCACGTGGCTTCCTTGGTCGCCCGGCGCTTCGCCGGGGAGAAGGGAAGGCTGGTGATCGCCCGGGCGGTGGAGTTGATGCTGGCCGCACTACAGGAGAACTGTTTCGAGGATCAGTCGTTCGAACGCCCGGTTGATTTCGGCCACACCTTCAGCAACACCTTGGAGGAGCGCTCGGGATACGAACTGGCCCACGGCCAAGCGGTGGCATTGGACATGGCCTTGACCGTCGCGCTCGGCCTGCACGCCGGGATCGTGGCCCCCGATCTGGCCGAGCGCCTTGTGGCCGTCCAGGCGGCCGCCGGTCTGCCGGTGTTCTCTCCGCAATTCAGCGCCGACCTCGTGTCCGCCGCGGTGGCGAGCACGGCGGCCAATCGAGGCGGCCACCTCAATCTGGTCGTGCCGTTGGAGTTGGGGCACGTCACCTACTTGGCCGACGGCAGCCTGCTCTCGGACCTAGTGGTGTCGGAGGGCATCTCCTGGCTGAGGGAGGTCCAAACCCGCTTCGACTTCCCCTCACCGTCGCGGGCGATCGAAGGTGCTCTCGCAGGGCTGGGGTAGGAAGAAACGCTAGGCCCTGGTCCGGGCGCTGGTCGCTGAGTCTTCAGCGGCGGCCGGCGTGGCGGGCCATGTTCCAGAAGATGTCCTCCAGCGTGCGGGCCATCACCGCCGGCTGGAACATCTGCTCGTAGCGTTCGGCCGCCGCTGCCCCCAGGCCGGCTGCCCACTGCCGGTCTTCCAGCAATCGGGACAGGGCGGCAGCCAAACGGCACGAGTCCTCGGGCGGAACGACAAGGCCGGTCTCGTTGTCGGTGACTTCTTCTTCCGTTCCAGCCACCGCGGTGACCACGGCCGGCTTGGCTAGCGACATCCCTTCGGCGATAGCAATTGGCAGGGACTCGAGGAGGCTGGCGTGGACCTGCACGTCGATGGCCGGCCACACCTCGCCGATGTTTCCAGGATGCGATGTGATGATCAGCCGATGGTCGACGCCAAGCTCCCGGGCCCGTTTCCATAGCTCCTCGGGATAGGTGAGGTCCTGCGCGTAGCCGACAAAGGCGAACCAGGTGTCGGGATGGCGGACCAGCACTGCCGGCATGGCTTCGACGACATACCGATGCCCCTTGAGCGGATGGAGGCGGCTCACTTGGCCGATGACGGTGAGGGCGAGATCCTCTGGCAGGCCGAGCCGCCGGCGGGCGTCGGCTCTGGTGGTTCCGGCGGTGTCGGGCCGGAAGACCCCGTTGCGTACCACCAGCAGCCTCCGGGGCTGGCGCAGTGTGGAGCGGCGCATGAGATCCACTGCGAAGTTGGAGTCGGAGATGAGAGTGTCGGCCCATCCCCAAGAGAACTGCCCGAGGAGCCACATCACCTTGGAGTGCGCTCGGCTCTCCAGGTGATAGGCCGTGACAGCCACTGGGCGCCCGGTCAGATGTCCTGCCATCACGGCCAGCAAGGAGGGGATTTCGCCGTGGGCGTCGATGACGTCGACCTCGAGGTCGAGGATCAGGGCCCGCAGCCGGCGGACCAAGCGGCCGATCTTGGGCAGGACTTTGGCCAACGCGGCAGCCTTCCGCCAGCCGCTGCCCTGGCGGTCACGCAGCACGGACAGAGTGCCGGTGTCGTCGTCGCCCAAGTTGAGTACGTCGAGCCCCGCGGCCGCGTAGTGGTCTCGCAGTTCAGGGTGGGGCCGTGTGCGCGGATGGTTGACAGTGACAACGGTGTTGCGAACCAGTTCGGAGTTCACATTCCGTGCGAAGGAGAGGCTGCGGGTTTCGTCGCCCCCGAAGCCCAGCTCGCCGTGCACCGTCAGAACGTGCAGGGGTTCTCCGCCTTGAAAGGAGCCGTTGGGACCTGCGGGTTCCCCAGGAGTGGCGGTCGAAGTGGGCTCGATGGTCATGGGGTCCATGGGAACAGGCCAATGGTCGTCTGAGGCGAAAACTTAATCCCCGCTGGGAACGCCAGGCCAGCCTCCATGACGAGGTATGGGTGCCCCGTGTCGAGTTCGCCGATGCTGTAGATGCGCACTACGTGGTCGTCGTCCGGGCGGCGGGGTTCTGCTTGGCGGTGGGGGGGCGATAGCAATGGTCCCTTTGCGCAGGAATGGCGCGGTGGCAATCGGTCCAGCGCAGCAACCGGCCTCTCGCCGGCGGGTACCGGCGCGGTCTCGTGCCTCTCCTCAGAGTTCTGCGTCACTGTCGGAGCATGGTCAGGTGTGCCCGTCCTGGATCAGAACACCTTCAATACCGGAATGTCGTGCTCGTCGCCCAGTCTGTGCGTGGCGGCAGAGGGTTACGATTCACAGGGTGGAATGACATGGAACGGGGCCGCCTGGACGCCGACCTCGATCACGGGTCCGGGCAGTGGCGGGGTCCTGAACAGCGTCTCCTGCGGCTCCGGCTCGTTCTGCGCTGCGGCGGGTTCGTACGACACCGGCAACGAGCAACTTCCCCTGTTCGAGGAATGGACGTCGTTCGGGGCATCTCCTGCGCCTTGACCCGTCGTGCGTCGCCGTTGGCCACTACGTCAATGGGAGTACGGATCTGCCCCTGGCGGAGAAATGGACAGCGGGGCGAGGAGTAACAATCGCCGGCCTCCCCACGTCAAGAACGGTAGAAGCACGGGAACGCTGATTCGGCCCGCTTGACAAAGTTCGGTGCGCCAATGTACGAACCATCCCCGCATTACAAGCTGAGGGTGGGGAATGGTACGTCTAGCTGGGGTCGTGAGGCGCGAATCTTCCGCGCGCCCAGCGCTTTCCCCTTGGGGTAGCGGGAAAGGTTGGGGCCGAATGTTCAAAACAGCCCTTCTGGAGAGTGATTGCCGCCGCGGCAACAGTGCTCGACTCTCTACGTGGTGCCGTGTGGCAGACGGCGGTTGTCTCTTACCTCGTCGCTGTGGCGGCACCGAGAAGGTGGCGACCATGACCCGGAGGGGCAGAGGCGTCCTCTCGCGCTTCTTGGCGGTGGCCGCGACGCTGCTGGCCCTGCCCCTCTTCAGCCCTGTCGCGAGCGTCGCCCAGGCCGCCTCCGGCCGGGGACAGGTCACGATGTACCCCGGCATCTCCTGGCCGGGGGGGATCGCGGCCGGGCCGGATGGGGCGATGTGGTTCACGAACTTCCAAAACAACACCATCGGGCGTATCACCACCGCTGGGGCGGTCACCAGCTTCACCGGGTCTGGCATATCCAACCCGGAGAAAATCGCGGCCGGGCCGGATGGCGCGATGTGGTTCACGAACTCCGGCAACAACACGATCGGCCGTATCACCACCACTGGGGCAGTCAACAACTTCACAGGGTCTGGCATCTCCGGCCCCCAGGGCATCGCGGCGGGCGCCGACGGAGCCATGTGGTTCACCAACTGGGGCAACAGCACCATCGGGCGGATCACCACCACCGGGGCAGTGTCCAACTTCACCGGGCCTGGGATCTCGTACCCAGTTGGGATCGCGGCCGGGCCGGACGGTGCGCTGTGGTTCACGAACAACCGCGGCCCGTGCACGAGCACGGGATGCGGTCCCTACTCGATCGGGCGCATCACCACCGCGGGGGCAGTGTCCAACTTCACCGGGCCTGGGATGTTCTTCCCCTCTGGGATCGCCGCCGGGCCGGACGGTGCGCTGTGGTTCACCAACGACGGCTACCAGAGCTCGATCGGGCGCATCACCACCACGGGAGCAGTGTCCAACTTCACCGACCCCGGCATCTCGTTCCCAGATGGCATCGCCGCAGGCCCAGACAAAGCGATGTGGTTCACCAACGACGGCAACAACACCATCGGGCGTATCAGCGTCACCCCGCGCGGAAAGGTCACCGCCTTCAGCGGGCCCGGCATCAACTTCACAGGTTCTTACACGAAAGGGATCGCCGCGGGACCGGACGGGGCCCTGTGGTTCACGAACTTCCACGGCAACACCATCGGGCGCATCACCACCACCGGGACAGTCTCCAACTTCCCAGGCCCCGGAGTCTCGTTCCCACAGGGGATCGCGGCCGGGCCGGATGGCGCGCTGTGGTTCACCAACGAGAGCAACAGCTCGATCGGACGTGTCACCACCACAGGGGCAGTGTCCAACTTCACCGGCCCCGGCATCTCCTACCCACACGGGATCACGGCTGGACCCGACGGTGCGCTGTGGTTCACGACCTTCCCCGGTCCCGGCAAATTGTGCTCCGATGCGAACGATTCCATCGGACGCATCACCACCGCGGGGGCAGTCTCCAGCTTCACGGGTCCAGGCATCTCGTGCCCCTATGCGATCGCGACCGGCCCGGATGGGGCGCTGTGGTTCACCAACTGGGGCAACAGCACCATCGGGCGTATCGACCCAACCACCAAAGCGGTCACCAACTTCGCGGATCCCACCGGCCTGGTCATATCCAACCCGGAGGGGATCGCCGCCGGGCCTGACGGAGCCATGTGGTTCACCAACACCAACCAGCATCCCGGAGGCAACGAGTCGATCGGGCGTATCACCGTGACGCCCCCGGGGCTGGTCACCAACTTCACCGACCCCACCATCTCGCAGCCTCGCGGGATCGCGGCCGGGCCTGACGGGGCAATGTGGTTCACCAACAATGGCAACTATTCGATTGGGCGTATAACCGTGACGCCCCCAGGGACGGTCACCAACTTCACTGACCCCTCCGTCGCCGCTCCTCAGGCGATCGCAGCCGGGCCCGACGGGGCCCTGTGGTTCTCGAACCACGCCACTAACACGATCGGGCGAATCGACCCGACCACCAAGGCCATCGCGGCGTTCAGCGGCGTCGGTGTCTCCCAGCCCTACTGGATTACAGCCGGTCCCCCTGGGGACCCCGACATGTGGTTCACAGACGACACCGGCTCGATCGGTCGCATCTCGACACAGTGACCCCCAGGTCACCAACCTCCTCAACTCGTCTTCCGAGCTCCTCCGGCTCGCCGCTCGCCCCGCCCTCGCTGTCCCCGTCCTTCCCGCCGCCTCGGCGCCCTTGCCCCTCTCTCCCCCAGGGACGGCGACGCGCTCGTCGACATCCGCAAGTTCACCGGACTCTCCCTCCGGTCCTTGGACGGGCTCGTGGAGCGAAAGATGCTCGATCGCACCGCCGCAGAGTCCCTCCGCGCTTGCGTTCGGGCCCGGCTGTCGATCGTGTTTGCCGGACCGCCCGGCTCGGGGAAGACCACGCTTCTGTCCCGCTGTGCGGCAGAGCTCGACCCCGGGCTACGCGTGGTCATCGCCGAGGAGGTCTTCGAGACCGATATCGTCCTGCCCAACGTCAAGATCGGTATTGGCACGGAAACGCTGATTCGGCCCGCTTGACCGAGTTCGCCGCGCCGATGTACGAACCATCCCCGCATTACAAGCTGGGGGTAGGGAATGGTTCGCCTAGCTGGGGTCGCCAGGCTGGAATCTCGCGCGCGCCCAGCGCGTTCCCATCGGGGTAGTGAGAAAGGCTGGGATCGAATGCCAACCCACCGCCTCTGGAGGGTGATTGCCGCCACGGCAATGGTTCTCGTAACCATGTCGGCGACCAGTGCGACTGCTACCTCGCTCGGGTCGTCGCCTCCGGGCGTCACGACAACGGCTGCCGCGCCCGCCATGATCCTGCCGTCCAACTCGCAGTCGTCGGGCTGCCGAGCTCCGGGCGGCTGCTGGTCTCCGATGCAAACCGCGCCCGACGGGACCAACAACTCGTCGTTCAACGGCCTTGATAGCGTCTCGTGTCCGTCTCCGGGGTTCTGCTTGGCGGTGGGGGGCGATAGCAAGGGTCCCATTGCGGAGGAATTGTCCGGCGGCAATTGGTCCAGCGCAGGAACCGGCCTCTCGCCGGAGGGTACGGGCGCGGTCTCGTGCCGCTCCTCACAGTTCTGCGTCACTGTCGGAGCATGGTCAGGGGGGACGACGAACTTCTATTTCAGCCAGAAGTGGAACGGCCGGAGCTGGTCCACCATGCCCACCGCTCTCGCACCCCAGTACTTCCTGGAGGCCTTCTCGGTATCCTGCGTGTCAGCCACCTTCTGCGTCGCGGTCGGCCAGCAGGCGCCGACCTTGACTCCCAACGACGACCTGGCCTACCTGGAGTGGAACGGGACCGTCTGGTCGAGCATGCCGAATGGCTATCAGGATGGCGACGGGGGCAACCAATACCTGTACGGAGTCTCGTGCACGTCGACCACCTTCTGCGTGGCGGTCGGAGGGGACGAGCCGAACAGCCTCGACTACTGGCTGGAATGGAACGGGATCGCTTGGTCCCCGATGACCCCGCCGAGCGGCGGCGCAGTCTTACCGGTTGGCGTGTCCTGCGTCTCGCAGTCGTTCTGTATGGCCCGGACCTCTCGGGGCGGAGCCGTCGAGTGGAACGGCACCACCTGGTCGACTAGCACGGGCGCCGCCGGGCTCACCGATCTGTCGTGCGTTTCGGCCAGCCTGTGCGTGGCAGCCGGGCCGTACAACAACTCGGCGGGCTCCCCGCCCTCTACCGGCACTATGACCTGGAATGGCACGGCGTGGATACCGACGTCGATGACCGGGCCGGGCGACTCTGGTGAGCTCAGGGGCATCTCCTGCTCCTTGACGCCGTCGTGCGTCGCCGTTGGCGACTACGTCAATGGGAGAAGAAATCTGCCGCTCGCGGAGCAATGGACGGCCTGACCCACGGGTGAGAGCAGGGACGAGCCGCCCAGCTCCGGGCCTCCGAACTTCAGCGAGCCTCCTCCTGATGGCGGTCCTCCGCCCCGCCCGAGACCGGCACGGGAGGCCCCTTGGCACCCCACATCGATTCCCACATCTGGAGTCGCCGAGCCTCGCGGGCGCTGGGCTTGCGGTCGCGACTACGGGATGTGTGCTCCTCCTGCTTCATCCACTGATCGAGCAGCACCAGGGCGCCGGCAAAGGTGATGATCATGCTGGCGCCCCAGAAGACAGCACCCCCCGCGTGGGTGTCTGACAGGGTGTGCTCGACGGCGATGGGCTGTCCGAGGTTCAGCAGCGCCAGCCCGAGGAACACCTCGAAGGGCATGCCCACGAACATGGCGATGATCCGGGTGGAGAACGCGGGGCGGTGTGGGAGCTGGTCGACGGCCACCATGGGCCACCAGAACAGGCAGCCGAGCACGAACATGACCAGATGGCCGGAGTCGTGGACCAACGGATGCCGCAGGGAGAACGGATAGAAGGAGGTGAGGAAGAAGGCGTACATCGACGCGTAGTACAGGACACCGGCGACCACGGGCAGCGTCAGCATGCGAAGGACGGGGTGGTGCAGGAGATGGATGATGCGGGTCTGGAGAGGCCGGCGGGCCGCCTGTATCGCCAGAGTGACCGGTGCCCCGAGGGCCAGCAGCGGCGGGGCGACCATCATCAGAATGAGGTGCTGGACCACGTGGACGGTGAAGACCTGGTCGTCGTAGGAGGCGAGCCCGGACACCACGGCGATGACGAGCGTGAGAACGCCGGCCATGAACGCTGTCGTGCGCCATTTCGACCAGGAGCGGCCCCGGCGACGGAGGCGCGTGACAGCTCCGAGGTACCACACGACGGCCGCGACCTGAACGATGAACGCGAGCAGGGCGGGCCATTCGGCGAACTGCCAGGCGGTGAGAAGGTGATGGACCTGTACCGGCGGCGAGGGCTGGTCAACAGCCAGCATCATGATCGTGGCCTCCTCAGGTGCCTAGCATCCCACAGGCTCGTCGGGTCGAGGAGTGGCCGACGGCTGGCCCGGCCGGCGAGGGCGGTCGGTCGGGCCTAGGGCGTGACCCGGTCTCGAATGCCGGCAAAGAGATCGTCTTCGTCGTCCGCGCCGCCGACCAGGCTCCGGGCGAGCACGTAGTCGTCGTGGGCCCGCACGGTCGTGACTTCGGGCTTGAGGCCGAACCAGATCGGTGATGTCGGGTCGCCGAGCACCGATGCGGCCACGATTCCCCTTGGATACCTGAACTGAGTGGCATGGGCCAGGAGCGCGCGGGGCCTGACGGTCGCCTGCTCGGAGATGTCGACGTGCGTGGTGATGTCGGCGTCCTTGTCCGGTCCGTCCATCCAGGCGCTTCCGAACGGCGACTCCAGCCCGAGCTCCACGAACCGGTCGTGGATGGCCGTCATCTGCGCCCTCGACCACACGGTGTAATAGAGCTTGAGAGGCTGCCACGGAGCTCCCATGTCCGGATAGGCGGCGGCGTCTGCCGCAGCGTCGAAGGCCGCCACGCTGATGTCGTGGACCCGGAGGTGGTCGGGGTGCGGGTAGCCGCTCTGGTCCTCGTGGTAGGTGACGATGACCTGGGGTCGGGTCCGGCGTATCTCGGCCACCAGACGTCCCACCGTCTCCTCCAACGGGGTGCCGACGAAGGCTTTCGGGTGCTGGTTGCTCGGCGCCCCAGGCATGCCCGAGTCGCGATAGCCGAGCATCACGACTTCGTCGTAGCCGATGATCTCGACCGACCTGGACAGCTCCTCGATGCGGATCTCCTGCAGACGTTCCTGCACCTCGGGGCGGTCCATGGCCGGGTTGAGGATGCTGCCCTCCTCGCCGCCGGTGCAGCACACCAGGACGGTGTGGACGCCCTCGGCGTGATAGCGGGCGACCGTCCCCGCTCCTTTGGATGCTTCGTCGTCCGGGTGCGCATGAACGGTAAGCAGGCAGAGACGCTCACCCATGATCGGCGACGCTATCAGTCGGACCCAGCGGGAGCTATGGCGCCCGACCCGGGAGGCGATCGCCGCGATATTCTCGGCCTCGTCGGCCGACGAACGGCTCGGTCAGGGGGGATCGGTGCTCATGGCCAGCCTGGATGACTACGGCTGCCGGACAGGCCCTGGCGATGGCATGGCCGCCCATTTCGGCGCCGTCGCCGCCATGGTCCCGGCATGGCAGCAGCGGCAGGGTCCCGTGCTCGATCAGATACTCGATCTCGTCGAGCGTGGTGGGGAGCAGCGGGCTCCCGGGCGCGTGCTGTGTCGCCAGCTGGCGGGCCTGCTCGCCCACGAGGATCCGGTGGGCGTCCCGACCTTCGTCGTCGTCGCTGCGGCAGAGGATGGTCTGGCGGTGTTCGTCCACGGTGAGATCGACGTCGCCGTCAGGCGACCGGGTGGTGAGGACACCGTCTCCGGCCGGCACGTCGCCACGTGGGTCGACCGGATCGTCGACGAGCCGATCGACTCCATCGCCGTCACTCCGCAGGGGGGAGACCTTGCCGATCTCGACGAGCGTCTCGACCTCCGGGCCGGCATCGTGTCGGCGGGCAGCCTGCTCCTGGCGAGCCGCGAGCGCGCGCTCATCGACGACGGCGCGTTCAAGCCGAGCGAGGGTGCTGCCCGAGCCAAGACCACGCTGGAGGGCCGAGGCGATGGGCTCGACGAGATCGGGGCGGGAGCGCCTGAGTCCGGGTCAGCTGCCGTGTCGCAGGCGCCCGAGGAGACGACCGGCGCGTTCCGGACCATCGCCCTTCGGGGCGTGGCCCTGGACGAACCGAGGGCGCCCCTTCCGATCGGTGGTGAGCCGCCGGTCGACCAGCCAGCGGTCGCCCCTCCTCTCGGCCTGCTCCTCTTCGACGACGGCACCTCCTTCAGCCTCGACAGCGAGGTCGTCGTCGGCCGCGAGCCCGAGACGGACTCGCGAGTGACCTCCGGAGAGGCTCAGCCGCTCGTCATCACCGACACCGAGCGATCGGTGTCACGACTGCACCTGCGGATCGCGGTCCACGGGGACAACGTCCAGCTCGTCGACCTGAGGTCGGCGAACGGTACCGTCATCCGCCGGCCCGGGGAGTCCGCCTGGCATCCGTTGACCCCAGGGGTCGCCACGACGATCGTCCCCGACACGGAGGTTCGGCTGGGCAACCGGTCGTTCGTCTTCACTGTTCCGAGCCGGGGCCGAGAGGGATGAGAGCCGACGGGGCGGGGAGCCGGGAGGAGAGGGGGTGAGACCGATGGGCGGCCAGGTGCAGCAGGCGGGGCTGCAGCAGATCGCGGACTACAAGTTCGTCCGCTGGCTGGGCGAGGGAAACCACGGCAACTTCTACCTGGCCGACACGCCGCCCCGGCTGCAGCTCGACGTGGCGCTGGTCGTGGTGAAGGTCCTCGACGGGGCTACCTCGAACGACGGGTTCCGGCGCGCCACCCGCGAGCTTCGGGTCTTCGCCTCGATCGAGTCCCCGTACCTGGTCACCCTCTTCGACGCCGGTCAGGACGGAAACAGCTTCTTCTACGCCATGGAGTACTTCCCGATGGGGTCGTTGGCATCGCCGTCGGATCCCGTCGAGCGGCCCCAGGTTCTCCGGGCGCTGACCGATGCGGCGCGCGCCGCCCACGCCCTCCACGAAGCCGGCGTCGCCCACCGCGACATCAAGCCCGACAACATCGAGCTGAACGAGGACGGGGCCAAGCTCTCGGATCTCGGCATGGCCCAGCTCCTCACTCCCGGCCTGACGGTGACCGGGATGGGTCCGATCGACTCGGTCGAGTTCATCGATCCCACCCTGATCCGTGGTGGTCGCGCATCCCGGGCGACCGACATCTGGTCGCTCGGAGTGGTCACGCATCGCGCCATCACCGGTCGCGGTGTCTACGGCGACCTGCCGGGCGACGATCCTCTGCTGGCGCTGCGTCGGGTGCTCGGCGCGAACCCCGTCCTGGACCCCTCGCTGTCTGCCGCCGAGGCCGAGCTGGTGAGATCCTGCCTCGCCCCGGAGCCCAGTGATCGCCCGCCCACGGCGGAGGATGTGGCCAAGCGGCTCGAACAGCTGGACCCGGGATAGCGTCGCCGCTGCGGCAGCGGCTGCTGGCAGGTCGCTACACGACTCCGTCGTCTCGGCAACCTGCGTCGATCGACGATGCCAGGGGAGGCGACCGGCGTTTGTCGTCGCGCCTGATCGTGGGCCACGATTGATCGATGCCCTGGGCGTTCCTCGCCGTGACACTCGTCGGGCTCTGCTTCACGGCCAACGCGTTCCGGCCCGTGAAGATCGAGCCGTTCACCGTGCCGAGCTTCTTTGCCGGCTGGTTGACGTCCGAGCTTCCCCTGCACCACATGGCCTGGCAGGTCGTGGCGACGGTGGTGTTCGGCATCTTCGGGGCCTTCCGTGGCTGGCCGGGCTGGGCCGGTCTCGGAGTTGCCGCGGCGTCGTGGTGCGGGCTCGTCATCCTTGCCGTCCAGGCCGGCCGGGCAGGTCGCGTCGTCGATGCCGCGCTCGAGGTGGGTCTCGGAGACGGATGGTCGGAACGGCGGGATCCGTTGCTGGCCGGCACCGACGACTCCGGGCAGTCGCGCCTCGGGCTGCTCGTCCCGGTCCCCCGGCCCAGCCGGGCCGTGGAACGGCTGCGGGACATCGACTACTGGGACGACGGCGCCCGACGACATCGCGTCGACATCTACCGCCCCCGGCGTTCCGTCGCAGGCGCGCCGGTGCTCCTCTACCTCCACGGCGGGGCGTGGATCCTCGGCGACAAGCGTGAGCAAGGGCTCCCCCTGATGGACTATCTCGCCAGTCGGGGCTGGGTGTGTGTGACCGCCAACTACGGCCTGAGCCCCCGCGTGGCGTTTCCTGAGCACCTGGTCGACTGCAAGCGGGCGCTCAACTGGGTTCGTGGGCACGTCGCCGGCTACGGAGGAGATCCCGATTTCGTCGCCGTGGCCGGCGGGTCGGCCGGAGGCCACCTCGCCGCCCTGGTCGCCCTCACCCCGGGGGATCCCGAGTACCAACCAGGCTTCGAGTCCGCCGACACGTCGGTGGCCGCGTGCGTGCCCTTCTATGGCGTCTACGACTTCACGAACCGCGAGGGGCTGCGGGGCAAGGGACTCGGCCGCCTGCTCGAGAGGACCGTCATGAAGGAGAGCATGGCCGGTTCCAGGACCGCGTACGAGCGAGCGTCGCCGATCGACCGGATCACCGGCGGTGCGCCGCCGTTCTTCGTGGTCCACGGGGCCAATGACACGCTCGTTCCGGTTCGTGAGGCTCGTGGCTTCGTCGAGCGCCTGCGACGGTCGTCTGGCGCTCCCGTGGCGTATGCCGAGCTGCCCGGGGCCCAGCACGCCTTCGAGATATTCCCCTCCATCCGCACGGCTCATGTGGTGGCCGGCGTGTCGGACTTTCTCGCGGTCGTCCACGCCGGGCGCGCCGCTGCGCCCCGAACGGGGTCCCCACTCGACGCCACCGGGTGACGTCCGCCTGCGCGGGACGACGCCTCCTGAAGGAGGTGCTCGGGGCGCTGGGCGCTGACGGGGTGCCGTCGGCCGGCCCGGGAGGCCGGCCCGGGAGGCGGGCCGGAGGGAAGGGCGGAGGCGCGACGTCCTCGAGGTTCCCAGGCCGCTGACCCGCTCGAGCCAGCTCCCGAACGTGCAGCAGGACGACGGTGAGCGGACGCGGGGCGCCCTGGACCGAGGCCGGTCGTCGTCCGGCGATCCGGGGGCGGCCCGGTAGACTCGTCTTCTCTATGCGAGCTACGGCGCAGTCCCTCGAGGACAACAAGGTCAAGCTCTCGGTCGAGGTGGACGAAGCGGAGTTCGAGGGGGCGCTGAACGACGCCTTCCGCAAGATGGCTCGCGAGGTCAGGATGCCGGGGTTTCGTCCGGGGAAGGTGCCGCGCCGGCTGCTCGAGGCTCGACTGGGCACCGGGGTGCTGCGCCAGGAGGCCTTCAGGGAGTCGTTGCCCGACTTCTACGCCAAGGCGCTCGAGGATGCCGACGTCGACGCCATCGCCGCCCCCGAGATCGAGATCACGGCTGGACAGGCATCTGGCCCGGTGGTCTTCGACGCCGTCGTGCCCGTGCGCCCCGTCGTGACGATCCCGGGCTACCAGGGATTGCGCGTGACGGTTCCACCGTTCGCCGTGACCGACGAGGACGTCGAACGCCAGGTGGATCGCCTCCGCGACCAGTTCGGGGAGCTGACGACGGTCTCCCGGCCCGCTCGCGACGGGGACCACCTGACGATCGACATCAAGGGCTATCGCCACGACGAGACGATCGAGGCGCTCACCACCGACGACCTCCTCTACGAGGTCGGGAGCGGATCCATCGTGGCCGAGCTCGACGAGCAGCTCCGGGGGGCCAAGGCGGGGGACATCTTCCGCTTCAACGCCACCGTGGAGGGCGAGGACGGGAGCTTCCAGGTCCTGGTGAAGGAGGTGAAGGAGAAGATCCTGCCCGAGATCACCGACGAGTGGGCCTCCGACGCGTCCGAGTTCGAGACCGTCCAGGAGCTGCGCGACGACACCCGGAACCGGCTGGGGGAGCTCAAGCGCATGCAGGCCCAGATCGGGCTCCGTGAGCAGGCGGTCCAGGCCCTGTCCGAGCTGGTCGACGAGGACATGCCCGAGGTCCTCATCGAGCAGGAGATGGAGCGGCGTCTGCACGACCTCTCCCACCGGCTCGAGGCCCAGGGCGCCGACCTGGCCCAGTACCTGGAGGCCACCGGCATGGACCAGGACCAGCTCGTTGCCGAGCTCCGCCAGGCGTCGGAGCAGGGGGTGCGGGCGGACATGGCCCTCCGGGCCCTGGCCGACGCCGAGTCGGTCGAGGTCGACGACACCGACGTCGACCGTGAGATCGCCACCCTCTCCGAGCGCCTGGGCCAGCAACCGAACCAGCTTCGCCGCCAGCTCGAGCAGGCCGAGCGCATGGCCGAGCTACGCTCTGACATCCGGAAGGGAAAGGCCTTCGACTGGCTGGTCGACCACGTCGAGCTGGTCGACGAGGAGGGCAAGCCGATCGACCGCGCCGCTCTCTTCCCGTCCCCGTCCGAACCATCCCCGGACGACACGCCCGAGGCCGCTGGCGAGGCCAGAGGTCAGGGCGTCTCCGGCGAGCCGAGTACCGTGGAGATCTCAGACTGATGCAGCCCGCCTACGACTACCTCGTCCCCACCGTCATCGAGTCGTCCAACCGGGGCGAACGCGCGTACGACCTCTACTCGAGGCTGCTCCGGGAGCGGATCATCATCCTGGGCACGCCGATCGACGACGCGGTGGCCAACCTGGTCTGCGCCCAGCTGCTGTTCCTCGAGTACGAGGACCCCGACAAGGACATCAACCTGTACATCAACTCGCCCGGGGGCGATATCACCGCCCTGTTCGCCATCTACGACACCATGAAGTTCGTGAAGCCGGGCAAGTCGACGTTCTGCTACGGCCAGGCCGCCTCGGCGGCGGCGGTCCTGCTGGCCGCGGGCACGAAGGGGAAGCGCTTCGCCCTCCCGCACGCCCGGATCCTGATCCACCAGCCCTACGGGGGGGCGGCCGGACAGGCAACGGACATCGAGCTGCAGGCCAAGGAGATCCTGCGCATGAGAGATCTCCTGAACCAGATGCTGGCCCAGGACACGGGTCAGGCGATCGACAAGATCCAGAAGGACACCGATCGCGACTTCATCATGAGCGCGGAGGAGTCGCAGGAGTACGGCATCATCGACGAGGTGATCACGACTCGAGAGCTGGCAGGCGTCCCGCAAGCTGCAGGTGTGGCCTAGTAAGGGGGGAGACGGTGGCGAAGTTCGGAGACGGCGGCGATCTCGTCAAGTGCAGCTTCTGCGGGAAGTCGCAGAAGCAGGTGAAGAAGCTCATCGCCGGTCCCGGGGTGTACATCTGCGACGAGTGCATCGACCTCTGTAACGACATCATCGAGGAGGAGCTGGCGGAGTCTTCCGAGATGCGCTTCGACGAGCTCCCCAAGCCCCGGGAGATCTTCGACTTCCTGAACGACTACGTGATCGGTCAGGACTACGCCAAGAAGATCCTCTCGGTCGCGGTCTACAACCACTACAAGCGGGTCCAGGCCGGCGCCTACCACGACGCCGACGTGGAACTGGCCAAATCCAACATTCTGCTGCTCGGGCCGACCGGCTGCGGCAAGACGCTCCTGGCCCAGACCCTGGCCCGCATGCTCAACGTCCCCTTCGCCATCGCCGACGCCACCGCCCTCACCGAGGCCGGCTACGTGGGCGAGGACGTCGAGAACATCCTGCTCAAGCTCATCCAGGCCGCCGACTACGACGTCAAGAAGGCCGAGACGGGCATCATCTACATCGACGAGATCGACAAGATCGCCCGGAAGAGCGAGAACCCGTCGATCACCCGTGACGTGTCCGGGGAGGGGGTGCAGCAGGCCCTGCTCAAGATCCTCGAGGGCACCACGGCGTCAGTTCCTCCCCAGGGCGGGCGCAAGCATCCCCATCAGGAGTTCATCCAGATCGACACCACCAACATCCTGTTCATCAACGGTGGTGCCTTCGCCGGGCTGGAGAAGATCATCGAGGCTCGTATCGGTCGCAAGGGCATCGGGTTCCGGGCCGAGGTGAACCGCAGCGGTGAGAAGGACGACGGCGAGCTGCTGCGCCACGTGCTGCCGCAGGATCTGCTCAAGTTCGGGCTCATCCCCGAGTTCGTGGGGCGCCTCCCGGTGATCGGAGCCGTGTCGAGCCTCGACAAGACGGCCCTGGTGCGGATTCTCGTCGAGCCCAAGAACGCCCTCGTGAAGCAGTATCGCCGGGTCTTCGACCTCGACCGGGTCGAGCTGGAGCTGGGCGAGGACGCCCTCGAGGCAGTGGCCGAACAGGCCCTGCTCAGAGGTACCGGTGCCCGGGGCCTGCGGGCCATCCTCGAGGAGGTGCTCCTGGAGGTCATGTACGACCTTCCCAGCCGCACCGATATCGGCAAGTGCGTCATCGACCGGTCGGTAGTGCTCGATCGGGTGAACCCCACCCTCGTGCCTCGCAACGACCGCGACAAGGTCGACCGGCCTCGCCGGGCCGCCTCCTGAGGCCGGGGCATCCGGCCGCAGCAGTATGAGCAGGACGGTCTGGAGAGGCGCTGTTATCGGGGGAACCGCGGGAGTCGTCGTGAGCGTCGTGTGGTCCTACCGGCGCGACGACACCGTGGACATGGCGGTCGGGCGGGCGGCGCGCATGGGAGCAGTGCTCGGCGGGACCGGAGCGCTGCTCGGCCTGGCGGTCGACCGACGTCACCGGCGGCGGACCCCTGCCCCCCGGCGGGTTGCGGGGTTGGTGGTCCCCGCCGCTCCGGCCCTCGACCAGGCGCTGGAGGCGCTGGCTCAGGCGGCAGAGGCGGCCCGGCCTCGGATCGAGCAGGCGGCGGAGGCGGCCCGGCCGCGCCTGGAGCACGCCGTCGAGGCGGCCCGGCCTCGGATCGAGCTGGCGGCAGAGGCCGCCCGGCCCATGGTGGTGCACGCCGTCGAGCGGGCCGCCAAGGCCCGGCGGTCCCGCGCCCGAAGGGCGGTCGCATCGGGGTGATCGGCCGAGCCGGAGTCAGCGATCGGCTCGAAGAGGCGCTCGAGTGGCTCGACGGACATGTGAACCTCGAAGCCATCGAGGCGGGCCGCGCCGACGCCAGACCGACGCTCGAGCGCATCAGGCGGCTCACCGAGCTCATGGGCGACCCGCAGCGGGCCTATCCGGTCGTCCACCTGACAGGTACCAACGGCAAGGGATCGACGGCCCGCATGCTGACGTCGTTGCTCGGGGCCCGGGGCCTGAGGGTCGGGACCTACACCAGTCCCCATCTGGAGCGGATCAACGAGCGCCTGTCGTGCGACGGTGAGCCGATCGCCGACGACGAGCTGGCCGAGGTCCTGACGGCCCTGGCCGCCCTGGAGCCCCTCCTCGAGCGGCCGCCGACGTGGTTCGAGATCGTGACCGGCGCCGCATTCCGGTGGTTCGCCGATATCGCCGTCGACGTGGCCGTGGTCGAGGTCGGCCTCGGTGGGACCTGGGACGCGACCAACGTCGCCGACGGCCAGGTCGCGGTCGTGACCAACGTGAGCGTCGACCACGTCGACATCCTCGGCCCCACCCTGAACGACATCGCCGCCGAGAAGGCTGGAATCGTCAAGCCCGACAGCGTGCTCGTCCTGGGAGAGACCGACCCGGCGTTGGCCGCGGTCTTCACCCGGGCCGCCCGTGCCGACGTCTGGGAGCGTGGATCGGCGTTCGCCTGCGAGGCCAACCACCTCGCCCACGGCGGCCGGCTGCTCGACCTCCGCACGGTCGGCGGCCGCTACGCGGACGTGTTCCTTCCCCTGCACGGCGCCTACCAGGGCGACAACGCCGCCGCAGCCCTCGCCGCGGCCGAGGCCTTCTTCGACGCGCCGCTGCCGGACGAGCTGGTTCGCTCCGCGTTGGGTGGCATCCGCAACCCCGGTCGCATGGAGGTCATGGGACGGCGCCCGCTGTGCCTGCTCGACGGCGCCCACAACCCCGCCGGCGCCGAGGCGGCGGGTGCCACGCTGGCCGAGGAGTTCGCCGGAGTCGACGGCCGAGTGGTCGTTCTCGGCCTCCTGAAGGGACGGGACCCGGTCGAGATGCTCGAGGCGCTCGATCCTTCCCGCATCGCCCTGGTCGTCGCCTGCCCGCCGCCGTCACCCCGGGCCCTGCCGCCGGCCGAGGTGGCCTTGGCCGCCGCCCAGATGGGCCTGCCGGCCGAGGTGGTCGACTCGGTCGCCGACGGCGTGGCGCTGGCACGAGCCCGTGCTGGTCCCGAGGAGATGCTCCTGGTGACCGGCTCGCTGTACACGGTGGGGGCGGCCAGAAGCGTCCTCGTCGAGGCGGAGGGCCGACGTTGAGGGCGGGCGGCCGCCACTAGCCTCGCCTCCCGATGGACCGGACCCTTGTCATCTGCAAGCCCGATGCCGTGGAGCGGGGCCTCGTCGGCGAGATCCTGGGCCGGCTCGAGGGCAAGGGTCTCCGGATCGTCGCCGCCGAGCTGCGCACGATCGACGCCGAGCTGGCGTCCCGGCACTACGCGGAGCACCGGGACAAGCCCTTCTACGGCGAGCTCGTGGCGTTCATCGGCCGTTCTCCGTCGCTCGTCATGGTCGTCGAGGGACCGGACGATGTCTGGCGGGTCGTGAGGACGCTGATGGGGGCGACGAACCCGGCGGAGGCAGCCCCGGGGACCATCAGAGGAGATCTGGCCGTCCAGCTGACCGAGAACCTTGTGCACGGCTCGGACTCCGCCGAGTCGGCCAAGCGCGAGATCGAGGTCTTCTTCCCCGGCCTCGAGTAGGTGCCTTGTTCCGACCTCCATAGTCACCTACCCTGTGAGCCGACCTCCACTACGCCGAGGAGGCCGTCTTTCCAATGTCTGAAAACTTTTTCTCATCGTGGTTCGGGCGCGATATGGCCGTCGACCTGGGCACGGCGAACACGCTTGTCTACGTCCGTAATCGGGGTATAACCCTGAACGAGCCGTCGGTGGTCGCCGTCAACGTCAAGGACGGCCGGCCTCTCGCCGTCGGTTCCGAGGCGAAGCGGATGATCGGACGGACCCCGAGCCACATCCAGGCCATCCGGCCGCTGAAGGACGGGGTCATCGCCGACTTCGAGATCTGCGAGAAGATGCTGCGGTACTTCATCCACCGCGTGCACCAGCGTCGGTTCGCCAAGCCGCGCATGGTGATCTGCGTGCCCTCGGGCATCACGGGAGTGGAGCAGCGGGCCGTCCAGGAGGCGGCGGAGTCAGCCGGCGCCCGCAAGCCCGCCTACATCATCGAGGAGCCCATGGCGGCGGCCATCGGGGCCGGGCTACCGGTGCACGAGCCGACCGGCAACATGGTGGTGGACATCGGCGGTGGCACGACCGAGGTGGCGGTCATCTCGCTCGGCGGCATCGTGACCAGTCAGTCGATCCGCATCGGTGGCGACGAGCTCGACGAAGCCATCATCCAGTTCATCAAGAAGGAGTACAGCTTGGCGCTGGGCGAGCGCACGGCTGAGGAGATCAAGATCGCTCTGGGCTCCGCGTGCCCGCTGTCCGAGGAGTTGCACGCCGAGATCCGGGGACGCGATCTGATCACCGGTCTCCCGAAAACGATCGTGACCACTACCGAGGAGATCCGCAGAGCCATCGACGAGCCGATGGGATCGATCCTGGACGCCGTGAAGGTGACCCTGGACAAGACACCTCCGGAGCTGGCGGCCGACATCATGGAGCAGGGCATCGTGATCACGGGTGGCGGCGCCATGCTCCACGGGCTCGACACCCGTCTGCAGAGTGAGACCGGGATGCCGATCGTCGTGGCCAAGGACCCCCTGAACTCCGTCGCTATCGGGAGCGGTCAATGCCTCGAGGAGTTCGAGGCCTTGAAGCAGGTCCTGATCTCCTCCAGCTCGCGGTAGCGAGAGGCGTCGTGGCGCTGACCCGACGCTCGACCCGACCCAGGTTCACACTGCTGTTGCTGGTGTTGGCATCGGTCACGATCATCACGATCGCCTACCGCGGTCACGCCGACTCGGTGATCAGCTCCGTCAAGAGCGACGCGCTCGACGCCTTCGCTCCGGTGCAGTCCGCCGTCGGAGACGTCGCCAGACCGATCGGCAACTTCTTCGACGGGGCGGCGCACTACGGGTCGCTGCAGTCCGAGAACGCCCGGCTGCGGGCGGAGAACAGCCGCCTGCAGACCCAGGCCCTCCAGTCGGGCGACGCCCAGGCAAGCCTTCAGCAGCTGCTCAAGACCCTGAACCTGCCCTGGGCCCAGAACATCCCCACGGTGCCGGCCGAGGTTGTGGCCAACTCCTCGTCCAACTTCGAGTCCAGCATCCAGCTCAACAGGGGCAAGGACGCCGGCATCGACGTGGGCATGCCCGTGGTGTCGGGCTCGGGCCTCGTGGGCAGGGTCGTGGTGGCGTCGAGAAGCCGCTCGACGGTGCTGCTCATCACCGACCCGACGTCGAACGTGGGGGTTCGCTTCGGTCCCAACGGCAACCTGGCCGTCGCCGCCGGTCAGGGTACGGGCGTCCCGGTCCGGGTCGACCTCATTCCACCGCAGGTGCCCGTGGACAAGGGTGAGCTGATGAACACGAGCGGCCTCCAGCAGAGCATCTTCCCGCCGGGGGTCCCCATCGGAACCGTCCTGACCAACGGTGTGCAGCGAGGCTCGTTTCAGCAGGCGGTCACCATCGCGCCGGTCGCCGACCTCTCCCGCCTGCAGTTCGTCGCCGTGATGCAGTGGGCCCCCAAGCCGTGAGGGAACTGCTTCGAGGGCGTGTCATCCTCGTGGTCGCCATCGCCCTCACCATCCAGGAGGCGCTGCTCTCGGGGCTGAAGATTCGAGGCGCTCATCCTGATCTGATGCTGCTGCTGCCGATCGTCTTCGGGCTCGTGGGCGGCTCGGAGCGGGGGGCGATGGTCGGGTTCGCGTCCGGCCTGCTGGCCGATCTGTTCGTGGGCACACCCTTCGGCCTCTCAGCGCTCGTCTATACCCTGGTCGGCTTCGGCGTCGGCATGACGGATGGCGACCGCCTCGGAGGAGGCTGGTGGGTGACGCCGTTGACGGCGACAGTTGCCAGCGTGGCCGGGGTGTTGCTCTACGCCGGGCTGGGGGCGGCGGTGGGCGAGGCACAGATGATCCACCGGCATCTGGTCACCATCACCGTCGTGGTCGCCGTGGTCAACGGCGTCCTGGCCGCACCCGCCGTGCGGCTGGCCCGCTGGGCGATGGGCCTGAGTCGGCCCAGCGGTGCCTGGTACACCCCCGTGCGGAGCCAGGGTCGATGAGGCCGGTCGGCTTCGGTGGCCGCGAGCGCGACTCGACCAGGCTCCGCTTGGGCCTCGTCGGCCTGGTCGTCGCCGGGCTCTTCATCGCCATGTTCGTGCGCCTGTGGTACCTCCAGGTGCTCGACTCACCCCGATTCCAGAGCGCGGCCGTCAGCAACGGCGTGCGGACCGTCTACGACCCCGCGCCGCGCGGGAGGATCGTCGACCGTTACGGCCGGGTGCTCGTCGACGACTCCGTGACCCAGGCGATCACCCTCAGCCGGGACACAGCCAAGACCCATCCCGAGGTCGTGGCCCGCCTGGCGGTCCTGCTGGGGATGAGCGTGGCCCAGGTCCAGCAGCGGCTCGCCGATCCGAAGTACAGCCAGTTCCGGCCGGTGCCGATCAAGACCAACGTCACCAACGACGTGGCGATCTACCTGAAGGAGCACCAGAGCGACTTCCCCGGGGTGGACGCGCAGGCGCTGCCGGACCGCTCGTATCCCTTCGGCTCCACGGCGGCCCAGCTGGCCGGCTACATCGCCCCCATCAGCAGCAGCGAGCTGGCCGAGAACAAGAATCTGGGCTACCAGCCGGGCGACCTGGTCGGCCAGGCCGGGGTCGAGGCGTCCGCCGAGCAGTGGCTGCGGGGTCAGCCGGGCACGACACGGCTGCTCGTCAACGCCAACGGCCAGGTCTTCGGCACGCAGAGCTCGACTCCGCCCGTCCCCGGTCACGACGTGCAGCTGAGCCTCGACCTCGGTCTCCAACGGCAGCTCGACAGCGCCCTGGCCGGGGAGATCGGGAGCCTGGGCGGGGTCCACACGGGGGCGGCCGTCGTCCTCGATCCCCGGGACGGCTCGGTGCTGGCGATGTCGTCGTTCCCCAGCTACGACCCCTCGGTGTGGATCGGGGGCATCAGCTCGGCGGCCTACGCCGCCCTCCAGGACCCGGCTGGCAACTTCCCGCTCATCAACCGGGCCATCGCCGGCCTGTACACCCCCGGCTCGTCGTTCAAGATGCTCACCGCGACGGCGGCACTCGACACCGGGATCATCAACTCCGACTACACCTACGACGACACCGGCGGCTACACGATCCCCGGCTGTACGTCGGGAGCCTGCAACCTGGCGTCCGAGGGCCTGGGGTCGGTGAACGTCACCAGGGCCCTGGCCGGCTCCGACGACGCCTTCTTCTACAACCTCGGTGACCTGTTCTGGAACCAGCGGGCTCACTACGGCCTCAGCCCGATCCAGGACATGGCCAACACCTACGGCGTGGGAGTTCCTTCGGGAATCGACCTCCCGGGTGAGTCGATCTCGAGGGTCGACAGCCCCCAGGTACGCCAGAAGCTGCACGCCGAGAACCCCAAGGCGTTCCCCAATGGGACCTGGTACGTGGGCGACAACGTCGAGATGGCCTTCGGCCAGGGGGGAACCGTCGTCACGCCCCTCCAGCTGCTCAATGCCTACGCCAGCTTCGCCAACGGCGGGACCGTCTTCCAGCCCCGGGTGGCGGCCGACGCCGTCGACCAGTCGGGGCACCCGGTGAAGAACTTCGCCCCGGTGGCCTCCCGCCACGTCCCCCTGCCGCCGAGCACCCGGGACCCGATGCTCGCCGGGTTCAAAGGGGTCACGCAGCCGGGAGGAACGGCCGGTGGGACGTTCGCCGGCTTCCCCCAGAACGTGATGGAGGTGGCGGGCAAGACCGGGACCGCAGACCACATCGGCCAGAAGCCGACCTCGGTGTTCATGTCCTTCGCTCCCGCCGACAACCCGCAGTACGCGGTGGGAGTCATCATCGACCAGGGTGGCTTCGGAGCCGACGCAGCCGCACCGGTGGCCCTGTCGGTCTACCAGTACCTGCTCGCCAACCCCGTTCAGCCCCTGGCCAACCCGGTGCCGGGCCCGTCCGCCACCCTGCCCCCCCTGCCCGCCACCGTCCCGGTCAATGCCGCCGCCGGGGCGGGCGGCGGAAACGGAACGAGGTGAGCATGCTCTCGTTGCGGGTCGGGGGCCGGGTCTGAGGCGCTGGCTACACTCGGTGCGAAGATGAACTCCCTCTGGCCGCGGATCGAGCCGCTCCTGGCCAAGGTGGGCAAGCCGGCCCGCTACATCGGCTGTGAGGACGGAGCCCAGCGGCCCGTCCACGGGGCCGGTGCCACCTCATGGCTCCTTGTCTACCCCGACGCCTACGAGATCGGCCTGCCCAACCAGGGTCTGCAGATCCTGTACGAGATCCTCAACGAACGTCCCGACGCTGTCGCCGAGCGGTCCTACGCCCCGTGGGTCGACATGGAGGCCCTCATGCGGGAGGCGTCGGTCCCCCTGTTCTCGGTGGAGACCCACCGCCCCGCAGGCGCCTTCGATCTGCTCGCCTTCAACCTGTCGGCCGAGCTGGTGTACACGAACGTGCTCAACTGCATCGATCTGGCGGGTGTCCCGGTGCGGTCCGCCGATCGCGGCCCGGACGACCCGCTGGTGGCGGCCGGCGGACACTGCACCTTCAATCCCGAGCCGCTGGCGGACTTCGTCGATCTGTTCGTGATCGGCGACGGGGAGGAGGTCGTCGCCGACGTCACCGAGGTCGTGCGGGAGTGGAAGGCGAGCGGACGTACACCCGGTTCCCGCCCGCAGGTGCTGCGAGCCCTGTCCCGTGTGCCCGGGGTGTACGTGCCATCGATGTACGACGTCGCCTACGAGGGCGGCCGGCTGGTGGCGGTGGTCCCCCGGTACCCGGACGTGCCAGAGCGGGTGGAGAAGCGGACCATCTCCGACCTGGCCGCCTGGCCCTATCCCAAACGTCAGCTGGTCCCGCTCACCGAGGTGGTCCACGACCGCTTGAACGTGGAGATCTTCCGGGGCTGCACGCGGGGATGCCGCTTCTGTCAGGCGGGGATGATCACCCGACCCGTCCGCGAGCGTCCCGCCCAGCAGGTGCGCCGGATGGTGAGCGACGGTCTCGCCCGCACCGGCTACGACGAGGTCAGTCTCACCTCCCTGTCGAGCGCCGATTACTCCGGCATCGAGTCGGTCGTCGGGGATGTCATCAACGACCCGATGTGCTCGGGCCAGGTCTCGGTGAGCCTCCCCAGCCTTCGCGTGGACGCCTTCACCGTCGGTGTCGCCACCGAGATCCAGAAGGTCCGCCGCACTGGCCTCACGTTCGCCCCCGAGGGCGGCACCTGGCGAATGCGCCAGGTGATCAACAAGCTCATCCGCGAGGAGGACCTCTACGGGGCGATGGAGTCGACCTTCTCGCAGGGGTGGCGGAGGGTGAAGCTGTACTTCCTGATCGGACTTCCCACCGAGACCGACGAGGACGTTCTCGGGATCGCCGAGCTCGCTCGCAACTGCGTCGCCATCGGACGCCGTCACGCCCGGCACGTGACCGTCACCGCGTCGGTGGGGGGCTTCGTGCCCAAGCCGCAGACGCCGTTCCAGTGGTACGGACAGGCCACGACGACCGAGCTGCGCCGTCGGATCGGCCTGCTGCGCGACGCAACCCGGCGCGAGCGGGGGCTCAACCTGCGCTGGCACGACCCCGAGGCGACCCTCGTCGAGGGAATCGCCAGCAGAGGCGATCGCCGCCTGGGACCGGTCATCGAGGATGTCTGGCGCCGAGGCGGGACGTTCCAGGAGTGGTCCGAGCATTTCCGCCTCCCGCTGTGGGAGGAGGCGATGGCGGCCCACGGGCTGTCGATGGACGACTACGTGCACCGTCATCGCCACCCCGACGAGCTCCTGCCGTGGGAGCACATCTCCGCCGGGCTGCATCGCGACTTCCTCTGGCAGGACTGGGAGGACGCCTTGGCGGAAGCCGGCGTCGAGGATTGTCGGTGGACGCCCTGTTACGACTGCGGTGCCTGCACCGGGTACGGCATCGAGCACGTGGTGGCCTCGACCGTGCCACCCGCCGGTGGCAGTCAGGGGACCGGTCAGGACCTGTCCAGCGGCGGCGCCGTCCCCGTGACGCTGCTGCCGGCTCGGACGGGGGACCAGCGACCGAAGACCGGGGTCCCGTCGTGAGGGTGCGGATCCGCTTCGCCAAGACGGGGAAGGTCCGGTGGACGAGCCACCGCGACGTCGCCCGCATGTGGGAGCGGGCACTTCGCCGGGTTCGCCTGCCGGTTGCCTACACGGAGGGGTTCTCACCCCGGCCTCGGGTCAGCTTCGGGCTGGCCCTGCCCACCGGGCACGAGTCGGTCGCGGAGTACCTCGACGTCGAGCTGGCCGGGCCGAGCGATCGGGACGACGAGCTGGCGAGCCCGGCCCTGCTCAGCGACGCCCTGCCCGACGGCGTCGACGTGCTGGCGACCGCCGTGCTGGACGGCCGGGTGCCCTCGTTGCAGCACGATGTCACCTCCTGCTCGTGGGAGGTGGAGGTCGTCGGCGCAAGCCACGCGCAGACGGCCAGCCTGGTGGACGGCGCGCTGAGGGCCAGCCAGTTGCCCGTCACCCGGGAGCGCAAGGGCCGCCAGGTCACCGACGACCTGCGACCGGCGATCGTCTCCCTCGGTGTGCTCGGGGGCCAGCACGCAGGCACCCTGCTCTGCGCCGAGCTCGCCACCCACCCACGCGGGGTCCGCCCCCACGAGCTGCTCCGGGCCCTCGGGCCCGGTCTCGACGCGGCCCGCGTCCGCAGGACTCATCAATGGATCGAGCGCGACGGCGCCCGGTGGGAGCCACTCCCGCCCGGTGCGACGCACGCGCCGCACGTCTGGGAGCGTGCGTCATGAGAAGGGACGTTCTTGATGCCCGACCCGTCGACGGGCCGGTCCGATCGCGGTCCGGTCCCCGAACAGGGGCC
>JBPYEZ010000044.1:0-17703 GCA_051984395.1 Acidimicrobiales bacterium
CGGCGTACGGGCCGACGACACCGTGGCCTGCTGGGGCTCCAACGGCGACGGTCAGGCCTCCCCTCCCCCAGGCGCGTTCACGTCGGTGAGCGCCGGCGAGTCCCACACCTGCGGCGTACGCGCCGACGGGACCGTGGCTTGCTGGGGCTTCAACCGCTTCGGCCAGGCGTCGCCTCCCTCAGGCACGTTCAGGTCGGTGAGCGCCGGCAAGTTCGGATACACCTGCGGCGTACGGGCCGACGACACCGTGGCCTGCTGGGGCTACAACGGCAACGGCCAGGCCTCGCCTCCCCCAGGCGAGTTCGAGTCGGTCAGCACCGGCGAGTCCCGCACCTGCGGCGTACGGACCGACGGCACCGTGGCCTGCTGGGGCTTCGACCGTTTCGGCCAGGCCTCGCCGCCTGCAGGCACGTTCAAGTCGGTGAGCGTCGGCAGTGAATACCTCTGCGTCGTACGGGACGACGACACCGTGGCCTGTTACAGCAACCGCGGCCAGACGACGCCTACGAGGGGAGGCACGTTCACGTCGGTGAGCGCCGGGAGGGACCATACCTGCGGCTTACTGAGCGGCGGAGTGCCGGGTATCGACCCCCACGCCCCGGTCTGCTGGGGTGACAACACCTACGGCCAGGCCACTGCTCCCTAGTTCTGAGCTCCCTGCGACGGCTCGCTCAGCGCCTGCCGAAAGCGCGTTGTGATGCCGCAGGTCGGTGGGTCACCAGCCGAAGATCCTGCGTGGGAAGGCAGCACTGCCCGTTTGCCCTATCGCCGAGCTAGTAGCGATCTGCTGGTTTCGCGCCAGCTGCACGTGATCGCAGCCCCTCGCACTCGTCGAGAAAGTCCGGGGCCAGCGGTGCAGAGGACGACGGCTATCCCTTCGATAAGCACTGGGCCCAACACAAAACCCAACAAACGAAGAGCTACCGACACCTCTGACCTGGGCTTTTGTAGTGGGCGCTGAGGGACTCGAACCCCCGACCTGCTGGTTGTAAGCCAGCTGCTCTGACCAGACTGAGCTAAGCGCCCGTGGATTTGTCGCTGACCCGCAGATACGTCATACACTCTCGTCCAGTTTCGGGAGCGACCTGTCAGGTTAGTAATGCAGTGCCAACGGCGACACCCCGCAATCTTCGCACCACGGACGTCGACGAGATGCACGATGGAGACCAGTTGATCGAGCCCCTTGGGCCGGCACCCCGGTTCGCGATCGCCTTTCGAGGCTACGACCGCAGCCAGGTGGACTCCTGGCTCAGCGACCACGGGCGCGAGATGGGGGACGTGGACGTGTCTGCCCCGCTGGCGGAGACCACCCGTCGGCAGGAGGCCCTCGAGTCGCGGTTGGCCGAGCTGCAGGGCGAGGGAGAAGCGTCAGCGAAGGTGGCGGAGGAGGCCTCGCCGGAATCGCTCGCCGCCCATGTCCTCAGTCGGGCCCACGACATCGCCCGCGAGCTGCCCGATCGCATCGTCCGCGATGCGGAGACCGAGCGACAGCGACTCGAGGAGTCCACCGCCCAGGCGCTCGAGACCGCCCACGCCAGGTCTGCGCAGATCATCGGGGAAGCAGAGCGCGATCGGGAGCAGATCGCCTCGATGGCCGACGAGGCTCGAGAGCAGATCGAGACGTTCCGCCGGCAGGCCGAAGGCACGGCACGGGAGCGGGTGCAACGGAGGTGGCACGAGGCGACGGCCATGCTTGCCGGGCTGGAGGTCGAGTTGACCGACCTCAAGTCGCAGCATCAGGCCACGCTGTCCGAGTTGTCCGCGCTCCAGAAGCAGCTCGAGGCGTCGAGGGCCGAGCTGCGCGAGCGAGACCGCGACAACGCCGCCTTGGGGATGGCGGCGCCCAGGGGCAGCTTGGGGCCGGGACCCGAGCACCGTCGCCGCGAACCCGAGCATCGTCGCCGGGCGTTGATGCCGCTCGAGTGGTGAAGGTCGCCCTCGTGCGGGGCCGGGCGAGCGTCCACACGCTCAGCGCCCACGGGCCGCCTTAGCTGCCGACCGGGACCTCGAGAGCCTCGGCCCCCGTCAGCCACGGGCGGCCGGCGGCCGCCAGCTCCGCCCACTTGCCGAGATCGTCGCCGGTTTGGCCCAGGTCCTCCGGGGTCGGCCCGAAACGGTCGGCCAGCGGGCGCAAGGCCCCGGCGTCGAAGTGATAGCAGGCGGCCGCGTTCTCCCCGAGAATCTGCTGGGTCTCTTCCACCGGTATGTCGTGAAAGGCGCTCTGCAGCCATTCCCTCGTGTGGGGCCAGGTGCCCTCTGGGTGGGGGAAGTCGTTGCCCCACATCAGGTTGCCGACGCCGATCTCGTAGCGTCGGGCCAGCTCCCGCCGGCGGGTGTTCGACGCCCCGATGAAGCAGTTGCGGTCGAAGTACTCGCTCGGGCGCATGCTGAGGTGCGAGGTCAGCTGCTTGCCCAGCTTCTTGGCCGCGTGCTCCCGGTCGTAGACGATGTCCGAGGTCCACAACAGATCGGGTGCCCAGAAGGCTCCGCACTCGGTGGTCACGAAGCTCAGCGCCGGGAAGCGCTCGAAGACCCCGGCCCAGAGCAGGAACCACAGGGGCCGGATCGACCACCACCGGACCTCGGCCACATAGATCCCCACGTGCTCCCCGTACGACGCTCGGTCGGCCGCCCCCGAGTGCACGTGCACGGGCATCTCCAGGTCCGCGCACGTGGCCCACACATCGTCGTACCTCGTGTCGTGGTAGGGCTCGTGCGGCTGCCACATCGACGGGATGAGGATCCCGCCCCGCAGGCCTGACTCGCGTGCCCGGCGGATCTCGGCCACCGCCGCCTCGACGTCGAAGATGGGCACGATGGCCACCCCGGCCCGGCGCGCCGGATTGGTCCTGCACAGCTCGGCCAACCATCGGTTGTGGGCCCGCGCCCCCGCCATGAGCAGGTCGGCAGGGACGTCGGCCGTGGCCCCCAGGCCCGCACCGAAGGGCGCCGACGCCCCGCCGGTCACCGCGTCGGCGTCGGGGAAGATGACCTCGCCGACGACCCCGTCGGCGTCGAGCTCGCGGTCGCGTCGAGCAGCGTCCCACCCCCCGTGCAGGCCCTCGGCGTTCTCGCTCTCCCACTCCTCGGCGAACTCCTCGTTGCGCAATCCCCGGTCGGCCAGCTCGGCCTCCACCGCAGCCCGCGCCTTCAGGTACTCCCCGAAGGCCTCGCGATACCCGGGGTCCAGCCATTCCCGGTACTCCTCGCTCGGCAGACCGGCGTGGCAGTCCGACGAGATCACCAGGTACCTGCTCATGCGTGCGCTCCTTCCGCCGACACCAGGCGGCGTCCTCACCCCGGTACCGGGCGCAGATAGGTCGGGTTCTCCCGTTTGAGCATCGACTCGGCCCGACTCTGGATCTGGCTGTCGGTGTGGGCGCTCGGTGGCAGGATCCAGAAGTCGCCGGCGACGACGGCTGCCGCCACCTGCTCGGCGACCTCCTCGGGCTCGGTGTAGGTCGGCTCGATTCCCGCTGCCCTCATCTGGGCCTCGATGTCGTCGATCGTGGCGTACGGAGTCGTCCGCGGCCGCTCCTTGGCCAGCTCCGCCGGGCGGTTGCGCCACGACGTGAAGATCCCGGTTCGCAGCATGTTCGGTCCCGGGAACAGCACCGAGGCGCCGATGGGTGCCCCCGACTCCAGTAGCTGGGCGTAGAGGCATTCGGTGAGCGTCACCACGGCCGCCTTCGTCACCGCGTACTGCGGAGTGCCCGGCAGCGGCGCCACGCCCCCGTTTCCCGAAGAGGTGTTCACCACGTGGCCATGCTGGCCAGCGGCCAGCATGGCGGGCACGAAGGCGTTGATGCCGTGGATCACGCCGTACACGTTCACGCCGAGGGCCCACCGCCAGTCGTTCAGCTCGTGCTCCCAGAGCGCCCCCTCGGCACCAGCGCCGATCCCGGCGTTGTTGCAGACCAGGTTGACCGCGCCGTAGCGCTCGAGGGTGTGGTCACGCAGGGCCTCGACCGACTCGTAGCGGGTCACGTCGGTGACGATGCCCGTCACCTCGAGTGACTGGGCACGCAGCTCGGCCGCGACGCGCTCGAGGGCGTCCTCCTCGACGTCGGCGAGCACGACGCGCATTCCCGCCCGGGCGAACCGCTCCCCCATCGCCCGGCCGATCCCGCCCGCACCTCCGGTGACGACGGCGACCCCTGCCAGCTCCATCAGCGCTTCTCCTCACCCACCGGCGACAGGTCGTCGTACCGCTGGTGAACGAAGGGCCGGAGCCACTCGCCCGGCACCGTGCCGTGGATCTCGCCCCGCTGGATGCTGCTGCGCTCGGCGAGGATGATCGGGCCGGGCTGGCGGACGGGAAGGTCCGCCACCGGGTCGAAGCGCGACTCGCGGAGGATGACCTCGCCGTCCACCCTCTCGAGCTTTCGGGTCTGCTCTCTCCGGTGGCAGTACACGAGCGCCGGGTCGGTATCGAAGCCCTTGCCATCGGGCGACGGCAGGAACTTGAAGTAGAAGTCGGTGCGGTTTTCCTCCCCGGGGAGCTCCAGCTCCTCCGAGACGCGTCCGGAAACGGTGACGATGTCCGCGCCCATGCGGGCGACGCGACCCGTCACCTGGTCGCCGTCACGTTCCAGGGTGACCTGGCCGAGCTTCTTGGGCTCGCCGAAGGTCTCCCGTCCCCCGATCACGGACTGCTCGGTGGTCATGGGCATCAGGAGGGCGTAGTAGCCATCGGTCCCCTCGTGCCGGGCCCGGACCGAGAAGCTCCCGGCGCCGAAGGTCGGATAACCCGAGACATCGACCGTGGTGATCGTGACCTTCACCTGCGGCTCGCCGCTGGGCTCGATCGGCGGCGGCAGCACGGCGGCGATGACGTCGGGGTCGGTCAGGTACGTGGCCACCAGCGTCGTGGCCCACACGTCGACCGAGGTCGCCTCGACCTCTCGATTGCGCAGCTGCTCCTCCGACCTCGCTCCGTACCTGATCGTGGTCATCACGCCCCCTCGTCGTCAGTGCGTCGGTCAGCCGGCGAAGGCCGGACACCGCACGGCCTCTGCTGGGATCTCCTCGACCGGCAGGACCCGGTCGATCTCCTCGTGGGTCGGACCCACCCGCGCCGCCACCTCGGACAGGCGGTCCATGTCGAAGCGGTACAACCGGGCCGCGTTCCCGCCCACCATCTGCTGCACCTCGGCCGGGTCGATGCCCGCGAAGGTCCGCCGGAGGGCGGCGCGGCTGAACGGGAAGCTCGACTCCCTGTGGGGGTAGTCGCTTCCCCACATGATCTTGTCCAGCCCGACCACGTGACGCAGCGCCGCCTCGGCCGGGCGCATGAAGCTCGACCCGACGTGGCACTGCCGGGCCCAGTACTCGCTCGGACGGAGGGACAGCTTGCCGACGACCTCAGCGCCCCACTCCTGCTCCTGCGAGCCCGACGACGCGCCCATGCGGGTGAAGAAGTAGTCGAGGGTGCCGAGTGTCTCCGGTATCCACGACGTCCCCTGCTCGGTGAAGACCAGCTGCAGCGAAGGGTGACGCTCGAGAACCCCGCTGAAGATCAGATGCCAGAGTGCCCGGTGGGCCCACCAGGTCACCTCCAGCAGGAACATGACGTTGTCGACGGGCTGATCGCCCAGCGGCGGCACCGCGCTGCCGCTGTGATGGTTCAGCGGAAGGCCAGTGTCTGCGCAGGCCTGCCACAACGGCTCGTACACGGGTGAGTACAGCGGCTCGAGCCCGGACCCGGGAGGCGCGCCGGGAAGGAGGATGCCGCCGTTGAGCCCGACCTCTGCGGCCCACTCGACCTCTCGAACGGCGGCGTCGACGTCGTGCAGCATGATCTGCGCGATCCCGGCCCGCCGGCCGGGAGCGGCGGCGCAGAAGTCGGCCAGCCAGCGGTTGTGGGCCCGCAACCCGGCCCAGCGCAGCTCCAGGTCGCCGTCGGTCGCGCCCGGCATCTGCACCTTGAGAGAGGGCTCGGGGTAGAAGGGCGGGATCGTGTTGGGGAACACCACCTCGGCGACGATGCCGTCGCGCTCGAGGTCGGAGAGCCGGCGATCGTGATCCCAGTTCCGGCCGCCCTCCGCGCCCATCAGGTCCTCGTAGGGGATGGCGTACTCGCGGGCCCAGGCGTCGAAACGCTCGTGGTAGCGGTCCTCGAGATAGTCCCGGTACTCGTGCAGCTCGGCTCCGCCATGGCAGTCGGCCGAGACGATCACGTAGCGCTCCATATCTATGTAGCATTGTTACATGGGTGGTCGGAAGGGTCAACCAGGTCGAGCCCGAGGGCCGCGGCCAGGCACCCGGGACGCGGTGCTGTCGCGCGACCAGATCCTGGACACCGCCTTCGAGATCCTCGAGAGCGAGGGAATCGAGCGGCTCACGGTCCGGGCATTGGCGGCCAAGCTGGGAGTCGCGGTCACCGCCATCTATTGGCACGTCGGGGACAAGCAGGCCCTCCTCGACGGTCTCGTCGAGCGGATCATCGCCCAACTGGGACCGGTCGAGGTTCGAGGCCGAGCCCCCGAGGATCGGATCATGTCGATCGGTCGCTCGCTGCGACAGACGCTGTTGCGGCAACCCGATCTGGTGGCGATGGTGCACCACCAGGGACGGACGGCGGCCCTCTTCCAGCCGGCCCGCCGGGTCCTGGTCCGAGAGCTCGCCGCCGCGGGCCTCGACGGCGCCGACGCCGCCCTGGCCGTCCAGGCCGTTCTCAACCTCGTCATCGGCTCGGTCCTGGTCGACCGGCAGGTCCAACGCCAGCCGGCGCAGCGCCAGACGGCCGAGGAGCTGTGGACCGCAGACGACGTACCCGACGCGCCGGAGCTCCTCGAGCACCTCACCCACCCCGTGGACGAGCAGCAGTCGTTCGACTTCACGCTCGGTGTCCTCGTGCGGGCCCTCGTCGCCAGGTGAGCGGGAGGCCGCTGGCGCCGGGATCGATCTCGATTCGCCTGTACCCGCACACCGACCTGGCCGGCCCTGGCATCCTCGACGAGCTGCGGACCCAGGCCGCCCTGGCACGTGACCACGGGTTCGACGGAGTGATGACGAGCGAGCACCACGGCGGCCTGGCCGGCTACTCTCCCAATCCCCTCCAGCTCGCCGGATGGCTGCTCGAGGCGATGAGCGGCGGCTGGGCCGCCGCCTGCCCCCTGCTGGTCACCCTCCGTCCGGTGGCACTGGTCGCCGAGGAGGTGGCCTGGCTGGCGTCCCGCTTTCCCGAGCGGGTCGGTGTCGGGGTGGCGGCAGGCGCCCTGGCGAGCGACTTCGAGATCATGGGCCTGACCCAACAGGACCTCACGACGCGGTTCGCCAGGTCTCTCGACCAGCTGGCTGGCATCCTCGGCGGCACCAGGCCCGACCGGCTTGCCGACGACCCAGCCGTCGCCCGGTGCCGCCTCCAGCCTGTGCCTCTCGTCAGCGCCGCCATCGGCCTGACCGCGGCCAGGCGGGCCGCCGGCTGCGGGGTCGGCATCATCCTCGACTCTCTGGCCACGGTCGAGCGCTGCCGCCGGCTCACCGACACCTACCGTGACGCCGGTGGTCCGGGCCCGTGCATCCTCGTGCGGCGGGCCTGGCTGGGTGATCCGCCGCGCCAGAGCCTCGAACGCCAGGTCGATGTCTACCGCGGCTACGCGTCGGCCGGGGCGCAGTCGCATTGGAGCGGCGACCAGCTCGTGGCGGGGACCGACGCCGGCACGGTCGCGGACCAGCTGGCCGACGTCGCCCGCCGGGCCGGCGCGGACGCGCTCAACCTGCGGGTGCAGGTCCCTGGGGTCGCGCCGGCCGAGGCCCGCGACCAGATCATCGGCCTGGGCGGCGAGGTGCTCCCCCAGCTTCGCCGGCAGCTGGCCGGGACCTGAGGTAAGCAGGGGCGCTATGGACAGCGCCAGGCTGGAGGCGTTCAGCGACGGGGTCTTCGCGGTGGCCATCACCCTGCTCGCCCTCGATCTGGTGGTCGCCGGGCCGGGTCACGGCACGCTGGCTCATCAGCTGGCGGACAAGTGGCCGTCGTTCGCGGCCTACTTCATCAGCTTCCTCACCATCGGGATCATCTGGGTCAACCACCACACCGTGTTCAAGAACCTGTCGGAGATCGACCGCACCCTGCTCTTCCTCAACCTCCTCCTGCTCTTCTTCGTGGTGAGCATCCCCTTCGCCACCTCGACGATGGCCACCTATCTCCGCCAGGGGGGCGCCGACTCCCACCTGGGAGCGGCCCTCTACATGGGGGCGTTCGAGGGTATGTCGATCGCCTTCAGCCTGATCTTCTGGTGGTCGATCCGCCACGAGCACATGAGGGTCCCGCTCTCCTCCGCCGATGCCCGGCGAGCAACGGTCCGGTTCGGCGTCGGCCAGGTGGGTTACGTGGTCGGGATCGGCATCGCCTTCGTCAGCGCTCCGGCCGCTCTCGTCCTCAGCTTCGTCGTGGCCGTGTACTACATCTTCGAGCAGACCCCCAGGCGCGACACAGCCGCGGACGCACCCTAGACACCCGCTCGCGGTCATCGCAGCCGACGTCTCCCGGTTCGCAGGTGCACGGTCCGTGGTCGGTACCGAACGGTTGCGGCGGCCGAGGCCGCCGGGACACGAAGCGTCTTTGAGACAGGTCGCACCTCGCGCCCGGCGGGCATCGCACTAGGCCGTCAACTGGGCCTGGGGGTTCTTGGGGGGCCGGCCGCGCTTGCGCTTGAACGGCAGGATGCGGCCGTTGGCGAAGAGCTGGCCGCCCCAGACGCCCCAGGGCTCGCGCCGATCGAGCGCGCCCTCGAGACACGGGTCGGCGAGCGGGCATCCGGCGCAGATGGCCTTCGCCCGGGCGATGTCGTCGAGCTGCTCGGAGAAGAACAGCTCGAGGAGGCCAGTCGTCCCGTCGCGACAGCTGGCCTGGTCCCAGTCGGCACCTGACCGCGCGTCGGTGAGAAGGGCCTCGATGCCTCTGGCTTCTTGGGCTGCGGCGAGCATGTCGCCATCCCCTTTCGGTCAGGATCGGATCCGGGCAGCGCCAGCGAGCTGCGCGGAGGGAAACAAAAAGGCCGCCGGAGATTCCGGCGGCCTCTGAGCCAAGCTCTGGAGCGGAGGATGACTATCCAGCGGCTGCTCCAGAGGGGCCCGTCGGCCGCACGGCCTTGTCGGCGTTGGCGGTCATACGCCCCCGGTGGCATGCCGCAAACGGCGAGAGGGGGTAACCACCAGCAGGCCGCGTCCAGATGAGGGCATGGCGGCCGGCCGTGAGCTCGATCACAGCGACGTTCCGCATCGACGCTCCCTCATCTCTGGCGCGGGGGCCTTCCCCGCAGCAGCAATCCGACCATGGCCTCCCGGGCCCGTCAACCCATTTTCCGGTCCCGGCCCGTTCACCGACCAGGAATGGAGGCCCTCGCCGTGACCAGGGAGCTCAACAGCGGCGACGTGGCTGCCGCCACCGGCACCCGACGGTCCGAGTGGTCCAGGGCCACCAGCGGGCGACCACGTGCGTCGACGACCGGGGCACCGGCTTCGCTGCAGACGAGCGCACCACCCAGGTAGTCCCAGGGCCCCTGGCCCGAGCCACTGCAGTCCACGTAGGCGTCCAGGGTGCCCTCGGCGACGGCGCACAGGTCCAGGGCGGCGGCTCCGAGGGCCCGGAACTGCCCCCATCCGAGGTGGCGGGGCGGGTACCCCGAGAGGGCGACGATTGCCCTTTCGAGGACCTCGCACCCCGACGCCCGAAGCGGGCGCCCCGCTCGTCGGGCCCCACCGCCGCGCACCGCCTCGAACCGGACGCCGCTGGCCTGGTTGGCCACCACGGCGACCCGCGGACCCTCCTCGTCGACCGCGCACAGGCTGGTGGCGTACCAGGGCAGGCCGTGAGCGGCGTTGGTCGAGCCGTCGACCGGATCGAGCACCGCCAGGACGGGACGCCCCGTCCCGGCCAGGCCCGACTCCTCGCTCAGCACCCCCAGACCTGCCTCCAGGAGGATCGGCACGGCGGCGGCGTCCGCGACGAGGTCCGACCGGTACTGGCCGGGCCGGGTGCCGGCGAGACCCCAGTCCTCCAGACCGGCCAGTGCGGCGGCCACGGCCGTCACGGCGTCGTGCAAGACCTCCAGCAACTCATCGTCGCCCACCGGTCAGCGACGTTAACCGCGCCGAGAGTGGCGCCACCCACCCCCCAAGTAGGCTGAGCCTGTGGCGGTCATCGATGTCGCTGGGTATGTGGCCGAGCTCAAGGACCACGCCGTGGACCACGGGTTCCATGTGCACGACGAGCGGCACTTCGTGGAGACGTACTCGTTGCGTCAGGTGTGGGAGGTCGACCTGCACCCCGAGGAGGGCTGCGGCGGCCCGCTCGACCTCCACCTCGCCCTGGAGGTCGACCCCCGCGTGCTGCTGTCGTTCGAGGACGCGGTCGTGGACCTCCCCGAGGACTCCGACCCCGCCGACGAGTTCCACTTCCCTCTCACCTTCACCTGGGCTCTCCCGCCGCTGCCCACCGGTCCCGACCTCCTGCGGCTGGCCATCGACCTCGCCGGGGTCGGTGGCGTCGAGCTGCCGCTGGAGGCGTCGGCGATCGACTCCTTCGCCTCGGCCACCGACGCTCCCGAGCGACGCCTGACGATCGTGGCCCGCCATCGCGTCTCCCTGGCGCGGGTCCTCGCCGGCGAGGAGCTGCTCTGTGAGGTCTTCGACCGCTCGCTGGCGGTGAGCCGGTTCCTGCTCGAGGCAGCACCCGCTTGGCTGGGGGAGTAGGTTCCCGGGGCCCAGGCGCGCATGGCCGACCCCGGAGGGCGACCATCGGCCTCTCGGTGCTGGCCCTAGGGTCCCTCGCCATCGTGTCCGGCTGTAGCGGGAGCTCGGACTCCAGCGCCAGGCAGGCTTGTCAGCATGTCGAGCGCTCGCTGCGACTGTACGCCCAGGCGGCGTCGAACCCCGATCCGGCCGCTGCCGAGCGCGAGCGGGTCGACGCCCTGGTCGAGCTCAGGACTGCCCTTCCGCTGGCATCCGTGGCGGCCGCCGGGTCGGGGCAGTGGGAGGCGCTGCGGACGACGCTGAGCGAGAGCCCGAACGTCGACGAGGGTCGCCTGGTGCCGGCGCTCACCCAGCAGTGCCGGACGGCGCTGTCGCCCCCGAGCGCCCGCACCTACTGACGACCCGGTCGCGAGCGCCGCCTACCATTCCCCGGCGTCATCGGGCCGACGAAGGGAGCGCCAGATGCGGCGGCTGCTTGCCACGACCGGGGTGCTGGCCATCGTGGTCGCCGCCGGCTGTGGTGGCGGCTCCTCGCAGAGCTCGTCGACCCAGCTCTCGTCCGCCGCTCGCATCAACCTCCGGCAGAGCGACTTTCCTCCGGGATGGCAGGCCCGCCCCAACCCGGTGACCGCCACCGGCAATATGCAGGCGGAGCGGGCCCTCTACGCCTGCCTCCGAAAGCCCCCGCCCGAGTCGCACACGACGGTCAACATCAACTCCCCCACCTTCGTACAGGGCTCGCAGCAGGCCAGCTCCAACGTGAAGTTCACCCGCACGGCGGCCCAGAGCCAGGCCGACTTCGGCATCCTGGCCACACCCGCCGCCGCCGACTGCGATCGTCGGGTCCTCGTGAGCACGGTGCCGGGGGCACTGGGTGCCGGATCCTCCGTCGTCTCGAGCACCCTGAGCAATGTTCCCACCACGGCGCCCGCAGGCGACGAAGCGGTGAGCTATCTAGTCGCCGTCGACGTGGCCGTCCGGGGCGGTCAGACGACGGTCTACGTCTCGTTCACGAAGATCCGTCGCGGGCGTGCGCTCATTGCCGTGCAGACGATCGGCCTGGGTGAGACCTTTCCTGCCAGCCTCGAGCAGACGCTCATCTCGAACGTCGCGACCAGAGCCAATCAGTTGCCCACATAGGGAGGCTTCATGGCCACCATCGTGATCACCGGCGCCTCGAGCGGGATGGGGGCAGCGACCACGGAACGGCTGGCGGCCGACGGCCACCGGATCGTGGGCGTCGACCTCCAGGACGCCGAGGTCGTGGCCGACCTGGGCACACCAGCGGGCCGGCGTGCCGCCATCGACGGCGTGTCAGCACTGACCGACGGCACGGTGGACGGACTCGTCACCTTCGCTGGTCTGGCCGGCCTCACGGACAGACCGGGTGGCCTCCTGGTGGCGGTGAACTACTTCGGGACGGTCGAGCTCCTCGCCGGCCTGCGGTCGATGCTTTCCCGGGGGAAGAACCCGGCTGCTGTCGCCATCAGCTCGAACTCCACGACCTGCCAACCGGGCGTGCCGATCGATCTGGTCGACGCCTGCCTGGCCGGTGACGAGACGACGGCCAAGGAGATCGGAGACAGGGCAAGCTCGCTGGCCGCCTACCCGGCGACGAAGACGGCGATCGCCCGCTGGGTCCGTCGGCAGGCCACGAGCTCCGATTGGATCGGAGAGGGCATCACGCTCAATGCGGTGGCGCCCGGGTTCATCGAGACGCCCATGACCGCAGAGGTCCGCCAGGACCCGGTCATCGGTCCGGCGCTGGACCAGTTCCCCATCCCGGCTGGCCGCGCCGGCCGGCCCGAGGAGATGGCGGGGTTGGTCGCCTTCCTGCTCGGCCCCGACGCCAGGTTCCTGTGCGGGTCTATCGTGTTCGCGGACGGTGGCAGCGATGCACTGCTTCGCCCCGACGACTGGCCGGTGCCGCCCGGGGCAGGCTGAGCAGGTGACCAGATGCGGACTTCCCGATCCCCGGCAGATGCGGCGGACTTCGAGAACCTGCTGACGGCGGACGTTGGCCGCGACAGAGCCATCGGTCCGGCGCGTCGTCTGCCCGATCCGTTCCCCGCCCCGGTGGCACCGGCGCCACCGTTCGAGGACCGGGCCGAGCCCTCCAATCCGTTGCCGCCTCGACCGCGCGGTCCCTACCGTCCGTACTGGCGCGAATCGACCTTCCTCCGAGCCGTCGCTCTCGGCTTCGCCCCCTGTCTGGCGGCCTGGCACGAGTGGTGTCGGCATGACGGGAGGCGCGGTGTGATCGAGCTGGGATGCGGCCGGCTGGTCATCGCCCCTGATCTGGGACAGCTCCAGGGCAGGTGCTCGATCCCGGTCCGCCTACGCCGAGGCGCGCCGTGGTCGCTCGCCGTGCCGATGGAGCTGGAGATGATCCCGTGGCCGGAGGTCTTCGCCACGACGTGGCTCGCCGTCTGCCCCCGCCGACGGGTACACCTCAGCAGGCGCTACTTCCGGGCCGGGCACACGCTCCTCGACGCGGTGACGGCGGGACTGCTGCTCCACGCGCTCCCTGAGTGACCGCTAGGGAAGTCGCTGTCACGCATCAGCCGTTACCGTGTCACCGATCACCCGTTACAGGGTTACTGATCAGGCGTTATCGATGTGACGCAGATCAGCCGTGGTCACACACAGGAGATCGTGGGCCGGGCAGGGATCGAACCTGCGACCAAGGGATTATGAGTCCCGTGCTCTGACCACTGAGCTACCGGCCCGATTGGGCTGCGATGGGGAGCTCCGGGGGCGAGACTCGAACTCGCAACCTAGTGGTTAACAGCCACCCGCTCTGCCGATTGAGCTACCCCGGAATTGGATCCGACCCTACCAGCGCCCGGTTTGTCCCACGGTCTTCCGCCTGCTCAGACGGACCGCAGTGGGTCGCGCGGGCGTGGCGTCCGATCGGCAGGCTCATCTGCTGGTTGGCGTCGTTCCAGGCGTCCGCCCCGTCGACCCACAGGACCACCGGCCAGCGCCCCGTGAGGTCCAGCCATTGGTCACCTCGTAAGTCGGCGGAGGGACTACAAGCGGCCGAGGCGCCCCCGAAAGGAGTATGAAAGAGACATGAGACTACGCATTGGGTTCATTGCCGGCTTCGCCGTCGGCTACTACCTCGGGGCCATGGCCGGCCGTGAACGCTACGAGCAGCTCAACCGGCTGCTTCGCCAGGCCCAGGGTTCGAACACGCTCGAAGGGGCAGCAGGCAAGGCGCGCGCGGTCGTCGACCTCGGTCGAGAGCGGGCACGTGACGTCGTCGGGACCAAGTCGCCAGACGGGGCGAGCTCGAAGGACACAGAGACGCCGAGCTGAGCGTCCCTCACTCGACGTCGAGATAGTCGCGCAGCGGTTGGCTCCGCATGGGGTGGCGCAGCTTGGCGAGCGTCTTGGCCTCGATCTGCCGTATCCGCTCGCGTGTGACTCCGAACGCCCTCCCCACCTCTTCCAGCGTCCGGATGTGCCCGTCCTCCAGCCCGAAGCGGAGGCGCACGATGTCCTGCTCCCTGGGGCTCAGCTCAGAGAGCGCCTTCTTCACCGCCTCGTTGAGCAGCACCCTCGTGGCGGCGTCGGGTGGCACCACGGCACCCTGGTCCTCGATGACGTCGGAGAGACTGAAGTCCTCCTCGTCTCCCATCGGCTGCTCGAGCGACACGGTGTCCTGGTTGATGCGCTGGATGTCGCGGACCCGCTCCACGGCCAGCTCGAGCCGGAACGCGAGCTCTTCGATGCTCGGCTCCCGACCGAGCTCCTGGAGCAGCTGGCGCTGGGCTCGCGCCACCTTGTTGATGGTCTCGACCATGTGGACCGGGATGCGGATTGTGCGCGCCTGATCGGCGATGGCTCTGGTGATCGCCTGCCGGATCCACCACGTCGCATAGGTCGAGAACTTGAAGCCTCTCGTGTAGTCGAACTTCTCGACCGCTCGCATGAGGCCGAGATTGCCCTCCTGGATCAGGTCCAAGAAGGCCATTCCCCGGTTGCGGTAGCGCTTGGCGATCGACACCACCAGACGGAGGTTGGCCTCGACCAACAGATCCTTGGCCTCCTGTCCGCTGGCGACCAGACGCCGCTGCTTTCTCAGCGTCTCGCGCGGCACGCCGTCGGGACCGTGGCGCTTCTCGAGCTCGGCGATACGTTCGGCGGCTTCGATCCCCTTCTCGATCCGACGCGCCAGCACCACCTCGAGCTCGGCCGTGAGCAATGGCACCTTCCCGATCTCCCGCAGGTAGGTGCGCACCGGATCGATCGCCGCGCCCGCCTCTCCCGACAGATCCACCGACGGAGGCGCCGCGGCGCGATCGGGCGTCGGCACCTCGGCAAGTCCTTGGCGACTCGATGACGGAGTGAGACGGACATCCCCCCCTTTGGGGGGTGTTGCTACCCCGGTCCGCCCGTTGTCGCCGAGCCCGCTCTCGGGGCCGTGGTCGTCGTGGTCGTCGACGTACCTGATCCCCTCGGCTCTGACCCGGCTGACGAGCGCGTCGATCAGGGCGGCGCTGAGCTCGACGCTCTCCAGCACTGTCATCAGATCATCCTGCGTGAGGACGCCACGAGATCTCCCCCGCTCCAGGAGCCGGGAGAGCCCCCCCGATGGCAAGCCGTCCCATGTGGACAGCGCCGGTACCGCTTCGCTCACGCGTCCTCCCGCGCCGATTCCACCAGCCAGGGTAGCAATCCGTCCACGGCTTCGACGGCCGTCGCGGGCTGGCGCAACTCCTCGATCTTGAGGCGGAGCCAGGTGGTGATCGGAGCAAGCTCGAGAAAGCGAGCCTCTGATGCGCGGGCGTCGGACTCGAGCTCCCCCAGCGCACGCAATGCGGCCAGCTCCACCAGTCTCGTCACCACCTCGTCGGCGTTCACGTCGGTGTCTTCGACGGCGAGACGCTCCAGGAGCGCTGCCGCGGCCGGCTCGGCCCTGTCGATCGCCTCGTGCAGGGTGGCCGACGAGGCCAGGGCCTCGTATCCGGCGCGCTGGACCGCGTTCGAAAAGAGCACGGCCTCCAGACGGTCGGCGACCTCTTCCGGGCGGTGAACGGCCAGACGCAACCCCTCGATCCCCGGCCCATCGTGATCGGGAAGGGGACGGCCACGCGGTTGGGAATCAGCATCGGATGGTTGTGACGCGCCATGGGAATGCGCGTCGTCAGTGTTGTCGCCGGCGCGACCAGCATGCTGCGTCGAGGGAGAGCGGACCCCTCGTCGAGTCGTTGTCTTGACGCGCGCCATCTCACGGCGGACCTCTTGAAGTCGCGAACGCAACTGATCCGGGCCAATGCGGCAGCGGTCGGCCACGTTCATCACGTACTGGTCGCGAACGAGATCGCTCGGATGTTCCGCCACCACGATCAGCGCCCCTTCGGCGGCCCTGGCTCGACCTTCTGGGCTACGCAGATCCGCCTCTGAAAGCGCTCGTTCCAACCGAAAAGCCAGAAACGGCTTGGCCTCGGCGATGGCGGCCCGCAAGCCGTCCGGATCAGCTCTGGCCATCTCGGCCGGGTCCGTACCAGATGGCAGGTTCGCGACCGCCACATCGAGCTCGTGACGCCGCTCCCATTCGTAGACCCGGTCGGCGGCGGTCTGCCCCGCGGTGTCAGCGTCGTAGGCCAGCACCACGCGCCGGGCGAAGCGACGCAGGATCTGGAAGTGGTCTTCGCCAAGCGCGGTGCCGCAGGTCGCCACGGCGCGACGAAGCCCGATCCCGAACAGCGCGATGACGTCGGTGTAGCCCTCGCACACGATCGCCTCTCCGGACTCGACGACCTCGCCCTTGGCCCAGTTGAGCCCGTACAGGGTGCGTCGCTTCGAGTAGATAGGTGTCTCGGGCGAGTTCTTGTACTTCGGGCCTTCGGTGCCGGCGCCTGCATCACGGACCGGGAGGACGCGCCCGCCGAAGGCGACCGGACGACCGCCGGAATCGAAGATTGGGAACATCACCCGGGCCCGGAAGGCGTCCTGCTGGCGTCCCAGGCGGTTGACGAAACCGAGTCCCGCGTCGGCCAGCACGTCCCCCGGCACCCGCAGCGCCCGAGCGAGCGCATCCCAATCGTCGGGCGCCCAGCCGAGCGAGAAGGCTCGCACCGTCGCCGAGTCGTAGCCACGCGAGCGCAGGTAGTCCCGGGCCCGCCCGCCCTCGGGATGGTGGAGCAGGCGCTCGTGGTACCAGTCCACGGCGGCTCGTACGGCAGCCAGAAGTCGATCGCGACGCATTCGCTCACCCCCACCGCCACGGTCATCGTGGCGGATCGGGATGCCGGTCCGCTCGGCCAGGCGCTCGACCGCCTCCACGAAGTCGAGGTGCTCCACGGCGCGGACGAAGCTGATGGCGTCACCGGCGGCCCGGCACCCGAAGCAGTAGTAGAGCCCCTCCTCCCCGTTCACGGTGAACGACGGCGTCTTCTCGGAATGGAAGGGGCACAGACCGACCCAGCGCCGGCCCTGGCGCCGGAGGGCGACGTGCTCGCCCGCCAGGGCCACGAGATCGGTCGCCGCCCGTACCTGGGCCACGGCCTCGTCGGGGATCGCCACAGTTGGGACGGTACCGTTCTGCTGGCGGCTCCGCCGCGCCCCGGTCGGGGCCCTCAGCCCTTGGCGCCTCCGGTGAAGTTCCATGAGGTGAGAGAGAGGCTGGGCACGAAGGCGCTGCTGTTGACAAGGCGGGCGTCCGGACCGATCGCCCTCACGTGACCAGGCGCCAGGGCGGCGGCATACGACTGGGTGAAGCGGAGGTTCCGCACCCCCCGAGTCACGCGGCCGTCCTCGACGAGGAAGAGGCCGTTGCGGGTCAGGCCGGTCACGACCTCGGTCTTGGGGTCGAGGATGCGGGTGTACCAGAAGTCGGTCACCAGCAGCCCCCTCGACACGGTCCCGAGGACCTCGTCCAGGGTCCCCCCGCTCGTCGGCACGCCACCCGACCGGGAATCGCCGGCCGCCCCGAGGAAGACGTTCGTCGGGTAGGCGCCGAACCGCTCCCCGCCCCCGATGGCGTGGCCGGTGGAG
>JBPYEZ010000045.1:0-9790 GCA_051984395.1 Acidimicrobiales bacterium
GACACCACGGGTCGTAGCGACCGGGCGGGACGAAAGGAGCCGACGATGCGACGTCTCTCGACAGTGGCCAGGACCGGCACGGTCGTCGTCGGGCTCGCTTCGGCGTTGGCGGCCTGCGGCGGCGGCAGCAGCTCGAACAGCTCGAGTAGCACGACCAGGTCGACGAGCGCGACCACGACGGCCAGCACCACCAGCACGGCCAGCACGGGCGGTGGGGCCCCGGCGGCGACGATCACCATCAAGAACTTCGCCTTCCAGCCCGCCACCACGGCCGTGAAGGCGGGCACCACGATCACGGTGAAGAACAATGACACCACGGCCCACACCCTCACCGCCGACAAGAACGCCTTCGACACCGGCAACATCAGTGGCGGGGGGACCAAGACCTTCACCGCCCCCGGCACGCCGGGGTCGTTCCCATACCACTGCTCCATCCACCCGTTCATGCACGGCACGCTCACCGTGACGAGCTAGGAACGACCGAAGGGGCGTCCCGGAGGGCGCCCCTTCGATCTTCAGGCCGGGTTGGCTAGTAGTCGGTGATGGCCTGGATCTCGGTCTGGAGCTGCTTGTACTCGGGCGCGTTCGTGAGCGGTAGGAGGGACATGAGCTTGGCCATGTTGCCCGTCACCTTGACGCGGCCCTGCATGAACGCGGCATTTGCGTCGAGCTCGCCCTTCTGGATCTTCAGGGCGTCCTCATAGGTCTGGGTCAGGGTCACCTCGGCGTCGGGGAGATCGCCGAGCTTGCTCTCCATGAGCTTGCCGTTCTCCAGCAGCCAGTAGTAGTGGACGTCGCCGTCGGGTCCACCGGTGACGACGTACTGCATGCGGGCCGATGCGCCCGGTCGCTCGGGCTGGCCCTCGGCCAGCTTGCGCGCCTCGTCCAGCCACTCCTGGCTCAGCCACTTCGACATGATGATCGTTTCCCCTTGCTCTTGTCGGTGTCGCGCTGTCGACGACCGGCATGCTACCGGGTGACGCGATCCCGCACCCCGGCGAACAGGTCGTCCTCGGGGCGTGTGGTGGTGCCCCCCGTCCCATCGACGAGCGTGCGAGCCAGGACGTACTCGTCGTAGGGATGAATGGTCCGGGACACCTCGGGCGGGAGACCGAACCAGAACGGGGATGTCGGATCGACCTGGGTGGCGTGGGCCAGGAGCGCCTCGGGACGCACGTCGGCGTGCTCCGAGATGTCGATGCTCGTGGTGATGGGCTGCTCCGGTCGCTCCCCGTCCGTCCACTCCTTCGGGAACGGCGACTCGAGGCCCAGCTCGAGGAACTTCTGGTGGGTGGCCAGGACGCGGGCCCGGGACCAGACCGTGTAGTAGAGCTTGAGCGGCTGCCAGGGCGGGTCGGGCCCCGGGTAGGCGCCAGGGTCGGCGGCGGCGGCAAAGGCGGCCAGGCTGATGTCGTGCACCCGGAGATGGTCGGGATGGGGATAGCCCCGCTGGTCATCGCCGTAGGTGACGACGACCTGGGGACGAGCCCGCCGGATGACCTCGACCAGTCGCCCGACCGCCTCGTCGAGGGGCGCCTGGACGAACGATCGCGGGTCCGCGTTCTCCGGCGTGCCCGGCATGCCCGAGTCCCGGTAGCCGAGGAGCACGACCTCGTCGTAGCCGATGATGTCCGCCGACCGGGCCAGCTCCTCCATGCGGATCTCCGGCAGGCGCTGGCGCACCTCGGGCCGATCCATGGCCGGATTGAGGATGTCGCCCGACTCGCCGCCGGTGCAGCACACGAGCACCGTCCGGACGCCCTCCTGGCGATAGCGGGCAACCGTCCCCGCACCCTTGGAGGCCTCGTCGTCCGGATGGGCGTGCACAGTCAGCAGGCACAGCGGCGCGTCCATGACCGTACGCTATTCGCCCCGAGTCCAGGAGCCGGTCGTGTCGGGCCGGTCGGTCGTCGGCTTCCGATCCCGTCCTCGCCGTGCGACGATCGGCTGGTGGCGCGCCCGGTGACCGACCCCGGCCCTCCGCCCTGGGCCGCGCACCTGCCCGCCGGGCTGGACCCTGCCCAGGTCGACGTGTTGAGCGGTCAGACCCTGGTTCACGAATGGAGCCGACGTTGGGCCGAGGACCCCCGGCGCCCGACGCTCTGGGACGACCAGGTGGGGTGGCGAACAGCCGAAGAGCTGGATCGGTCGAGCCGCCTGGTCGCCGGCCGCCTGCACCGGGCCGGCCTCCGCCCCGGCGACCGGGTCCTGGTCAGCGCGCAAGCCTCGACCGCCCTCGTCGAAGCCTACGTCGGCGCTCTCCGGCTCGGCCTCACCGTGGTCCCGCTCAACACGGCGTACCGACAGCGTGAGATCGCCCACATCGCGCTCGACGCCGCGCCGCGAGCGGCGGTGGTGGACCGCACCGAGCGGGCCGAGTGGATCCGACAGGCGATCGGCGACGTGACCGTCGTCGGTCCGGAGGTCGACCTGCCCAACGGCGTCGTCCCCGATCTCGACGCGCTCGGCCCGGACGCGGCCGCCCTCATCTGCTACACCTCGGGCACCACGGGGGCCCCGAAAGGCGCCCTCTTGCGCCACGGCAACCTCCTGGCCAGCGCCGAGGCGCTCCGCCTGTCGTGGCGGTGGACCGAGGACGATCGCCTCGTCCTGGCCCTTCCGCTGTTCCACCTGCACGGTCTCGGTGTGGGACTGCACGGGACCCTGCTGGCCGGCGCGTCGGCGATCCTCCTCCCGCACTTCGCCGTCGACACCGTGCTCGACGCCAGCCTCCGCCACCACGCCACACTGTTCTTCGGCGTGCCCACCATGTACGCCCGGCTGGCCGCCTCGTCGCGTGTCGGCGAGCTGGGCCGACTGCGCCTGTGCGTATCCGGCTCGGCGCCGTTGTCACCCACCGTCTTCGAACGCGTGGCCAGGGGCTCGCAGCAGCGGGTGCTTGAACGCTACGGCATGACCGAGACCATCATGAACGTGTCGAACCCGTACGAGGGTGAGCGCCGTCCGGGCACCGTGGGCATCCCGCTCCCCGCCGTCGAGATCCGCCTGGCGGCGCCCCCGCGTGGAGAGATCCTCGTGAGGGGGCCGAACGTCTTCAGCGGTTACTGGCGCTCCGAGGCGGCGACAGCCGAGGTGTTCGACGAGGACGGCTGGTTCCACACCGGCGACGTCGGCGAGCTGGACGAGGCGGGCTACCTGCGCATCGTCGGGCGGAGCCGGGAGCTGATCATCACCGGCGGGCTCAACGTCTACCCCCGCGAGGTCGAAGAGGTGCTCCTCGCGCACCCCGGAGTCGCCGAAGCCGCCGTGGTCGGCACGCCCTCGGAGGAATGGGGCGAGGTGGTGACGGCCTACGTCGTGGCTGGTCACCCTCGGCCCGGCACCGACGAGGTCCTCGAGCTGGCGGCCGAGCGCCTCGCCCCGTTCAAGCGGCCCCGACTGGTCCGCTTCGTCGACTCCCTGCCCAGGAACGCGCTCGGAAAGGTGCAGCGGAACGAGCTGGCCGGGGATTGAGCCGACGGCGCGAGGACGAATAGCGATTCAGTCGGGTGCGGTCGCCGCGACCCCGTGAGCCTGGCCGGGGTTGACCACCCACGCGTAGGCCTCGGCCAGCTGCAGCAGCGACTTGGGGCTGCCGGCATTCTCCGCCCATCCGGTGATCTGGCCCAGCAACGCCTTCTCGGCCGCCTTCGCCGCCGCCACCCTGTCATCGTCTTCCGCGTTCGCCATGGCGGCGAAGGGTACCCGCGACGGTGCAAGTCAGGGACCGGACGGCCTATCTGGGCGCGGTGGCCCTTCTGGTGGCTGGTGCCGAGGCGGCGTGGACCTCGAGCGGGCGGTCAGAACACCCTGGCGGCAGAGAGGATCCCCACCGCGATGAGCACCACACCGGCGACCGGGAGGATCCAGGTCGTTTCGGATGTGGTCGTCGATACGGCAGCCGAGCCGCGGCGGGCAGGGACGCTGACTCCCGCTACCCGAGCTCCTATGAGCGCGATCCCAGCGACTATGAGGACGATAGCCAAGAGGATGTGCAACATGGAGGCGCAGCCTAGACCCGCCCAACGGTCCTCAACGACCGCCCCCAGGAGCCCATTGTCCGAAAAGTACTAGTACGCAGGGACTAAACCTCCAGCCGCCGAATCCTGCTGTGGTCGTCGTCGCTGACTTGGATCCAGGGGGCTCCGTTGCGCACCAGGAGATTCGCGGGGGGCTGCCTCACACCTGACCTCTCCCGGGGCGGAGCTGGGTGACAGATCTCCGGCTCGAGGATTGCGCCCCGCCCCGGTCGGTCGGGCTGGCGGAGGCGATCGAGCGGGCGACCTCCTCGCGGCTCTTCTTCGTGCGGGCAGTGGCCCATGTCCTGCTCGCCGTCGACGCGGGCCTGCTGCCGACCAGGCGCCGGGCGCGATACGCCGGCCGCGGCCTGCGTCGGTTGTCGATGCTTCTGGCCGTTCCGGTCACCCTCCCCTATCGGGGCCTGGCCCGGTTCGTCCCGCCCCGCCGGGCGCCGGCGGTTCCCGAGCTGGCGCCGGAGCCGGTCCGTCCCGAGGCGTCCGCCTCCGAGCCGGTCCCCACCTCGGGAGCCCGGGTGCTCAGCGGCCCGGCGACGGCCGCGGCCGTGCTCGCCGATCTGACCTGGCCGGCTCGCTCGCTCCTACCCCGCCATCCTGCGACCGCCACCGTCGCCACGCTGCGCCGCCTCCCCATCGTCCTGGCCGAGGCGCGGCATGCCCCGGCCAACCTGGCGACGCTGGCCCTGGCGAGCTCGCTGACCCTCACGATCCTGGGCGGCACCGCCGCAGTTGCCGCCCAGTCCGGCGCCGACGCAGGGGGCGTCGCCGGCCAGGTTCGCTCGGCCCTGCCCGACACCTCGGGCACCGTCACGGGGACCCACCCGGGGCCGGCCGTCAAGGCCGCTCATGGGCACACCGCGGTTGCGAGCGGCGCGGCCGGTAGTCCCCCCACGCCGACCCTTCCTCCGACGACTGCACCGGTCCCGACCGGCCCGCTCGTCGTGCCCGCGCTGCGGGGCGGGCTGCCACCGGGCAAGGGGATGTGGATCTACGAGCCCCAGAAGGCCGAGGGTGGCAACGTGGCCGCCATCGTGGCCAGGGCGAAAGCCACCGGACTCAACTACCTCTACGTCCATCTCGGGTCGAGTGCCGGCGGCTTCTTCGGCCAGGGGTTCCTCGATCAGCTCCTTCCCGCCGCCCATGCCGCCCACATCCGCGTCTACGGGTGGGACTTCCCGTACTTCACCCCTCCCGAGGCCGACGTGAGCCGGGCCGTGGCCGAGATCAACTACCGGACGCCGAGCGGTGACAGGATCGACGGTTTCGCCGGCGACATCGAGCCGGAGCCGGGCGTCAACCTCTCGGACGCAACCGCCGACGCCTATTCATCGGGCCTGCGCGACGCCGTGGGCCCGGCCTATCCGCTCATCGGAGTGGTCCCCCGTCCCAACGGCACCGGGTATCCCTACGGCCCCGTCCTGTCGCACTTCAACGCCGTCGCCGTGATGGACTACTGGCTCAACCGCCAGCCCGGAGCCGATATCGCCGGGGCCGACGCCAGCCTCGTCGGCCAGAACGCGGCCATGATCCCCATCGGTCAGGCCTACGACGGGGCCGAGAACGGCGTGCCCGGAAGTCCCTCCGGCGGCGCCCTCCTCCAGTTCATGCAGGTGGCCGAGCAGACGGGCGCGGTAGGGGTCTCGTTCTGGTCCTGGCAGGACACGACGCCGGCGGAATGGGACGCCATCCGCAGTGCCCCCGAGTTCAGCCTCCCCGCCGCCCCTGCGCCGATGACGCCCGGCCAGATCCGGACCTGGCAGGTGATGCTCAACGGCCTGGGCTTTCCGGCCTGGCCCACCGGGGTGTGGGACCAGTCGAGTGTGACCGCGGTCTCCAACTACCAACGGGCCGCCCATCTGGCGGTGACGGGCGTGGTGGACGAGGCGACGAAGGCCGTCCTGCTCACGCCGTTCCCTCCACCGGTCCAGCCCCCGCCACCGCCACCACCGCCGCCGGCTCCGGCGCCACCCGCAGCGCCTCCGGCTCCAGCGCCGGCCCCCGCTCCCCTGCCGCCGCTGCCCACGACGACGACCGTTCCGGTCCCCAACCCGCTCCTCCCGTTCCTCTCGAACTCCCAGGGCATGGGCACCCCGACCTCGGCGCCGGCACACTGACCCCGCTCGGGCGCCCGCCGCGGTGGCGAGCGTCACGTCTCCGAAGCTCGAAACGGGGTAGAACAGGTGTCGGTGGCGAGGCGGCTGGGGGACCCCGACGGAAGCTGGATGGTGCCCGCGGGTCGAGCCTTGCCGCTACCGGGGCGGGGAACGACCTTCGTCCGTGAGGTCGCGGGGCCTCGACGAGCACCGACCGTCATCCTCCTGCACGGACTGGCCGCGACCAGTGGCGTCAACTGGTTCGCCGCCTTCGGTCCGCTCAGCAAGCAGTTCCGCGTGGTCGCGCTCGACCACCGGGGACATGGGCGCGGCCTGCGATCCTCGGCGCCCTTCAGCCTGGACGACTGCGCCGACGACGTCGTGGCCGTCGCCGACCAGCTCGGCATCGGCACGTTCATCCCGGTCGGGTACTCGATGGGCGGGCCCATCGCCCAACTCGTGTGGCGCCGACACCCCGAGCGGGTGGATGGCCTCGTGCTGTGCGCCACGAGCCGGGACTTCCGGGGCCGCTGGCACGAGCGGGTCCAGTTCGCGGGCCTGGGCCTGGTCGTGACCGGCCTCCGACTCGCTCCCCTGCCCGCCATGGACCACCTCGCAGAGCAGCTCCCCGAGGAGCTGGCCGACGGGGCCAGCCGGCGCTGGGCCATCGGCGAGCTGCGCAGCCACGACGTCCGCAGCGTCCTGGAAGCGGCCGAGACGCTGGGCCGCTTCAGCTCCAGGGACTGGATCGGTGACATCGACGTGCCGGTATCGGTCGTCGTCACCGCCCAGGACCGACTGGTCCCGCCGAGACGACAGGTGAAGCTGGCGTCTTCGATACCAACGGCGGTCATGCACGTGGTCGACGGCACCCACCTGGCCGCCGGCACCGAGCCCGACCAGTTCGCTCACGCCCTGGTCGACGCGTGCAGCCTCGTGGCCAGACGAGCCGCCAAGCGTCGGCGAGCGCGGACCTCTCGACGACGAGCGGTGGTGGCTCGCCTCGATCGCTGGAGGTCAGCGGCTCGTGGACGCCGGCGCCTCCGTCGTCCCGCGTGAGGCCTCGTCGCGCCGGGCGTCGCTCCCGACGCGGTGGGTGGTGTTGGTCAGCTGACCGCCTTGGCCTTCAGGCGCTCGAACTCGGCGTCTGAGATCACGCCACGATCCTTGAGGTCGGCGAGGCGGCTCAGCTCGTCGGCGGTCGAATGTCCGTTGCCGCTGCCAGCGGCCTCCTGCACGTACTCGCGGAACGCCTTGTCCTGAGCCTGGGCGGCCTCGACGGCGCGCTCGTGCATTTTCCCGCCCCGCAGCAGCAGATACGCGAGGACACCGAGGTAGGGAACGAGCACCACCAACAACACCCAGACCGCCTTGCCCACGCCGGAGAGGTCGTGACTGCGAAAGATGTCGATGAACACCGTGATGGCCAACCAGATCCAGATGATCCAGAAGAAGAAGACCAGGAATGACCAGAAGACCTGGCCGTCGCCGAATTGTGCCAGCACCGGGCGCCCCCTTGTGTATCCCTGCCGGGTCGGTTTGCCCCGTGGTCAGGGCAAGGCGAAGACCGACCCGACTGCAGTGTGACACGGACATCGAACGCGCGCTCGGGCTTCTCCGAACCAGAACCTCGACACGGCGCAATTCAGGCCATTGGTAGCGACTATCCCTCGTACGTCAGGCGAGTGCCGTCGCTGCGCTGCTCTGTACGGTGCTTGACAGTTGGGTAGTATCTCAACCGGTCGGCGACGTCCGGTCGCCGCCGTGGGGAGACGCTTGGGTGGACTGTCGGCCCCTTTGCTGGTGTCTCCTCTCAACGGGAAGGAGTATCAACCAAGGAGGGCCGTCATGAGCCTTCGAGCCGATTCGACGAATCGCAGACTCGTTCTAGTTTCTCCGAAACAAGAAGCATTGCCCGCCAGGGGCGGCACCCCTCTGGACCAGGTGCGGGTGCTCCTCGTGGCCGATGCCGAGATCGTCGTCACTGGTCTTCGGCAGCTGCTCGAAACCAGTCGGGATCGGATCGAGCTGCTGGGTGCTGTCTCACGAGACCAGGACGTCGTCGCCGCCGCGACCGCCCGCCGAGCGGACGTGGTCGTCATGGACGCTGACCGGCGGGGAACAGTGGACCTCGAGCTGGTCGCGCCTGTGCTGCAGCAGGACTCAGGGGTTCGAGTCGTGCTGCTGAGCAGTTGCAACGACGAACGCCGGCTGTTCGAGGCCCTCCGGGCGGGTGCCGCTGGCTACCTGCTCAAGTCGCTGAGGGCGACGGAGCTTGTCGGCCTCCTGGAGCGAGCTCGGGATGGGCAGGTGGTCGTCGATCCCAGCATGGCTTCCAGCCTGGCGCTTGCAGCCGGCAACGGAAGAGAGGCAGGCGGATGGCCTGGCGCCGATCTGGGGCTGACGCGGCGCGAGAGCGAGGTCCTCGAGCTGGCAGCCGACGGTCTGTCCAACCAGGAGATCGCGCAGCGCCTCGTCGTCGGCCGAGAGACCGTGAAGACCCATCTCTCGTCGCTTTATCGCAAGCTCAAGGTGGCAGACCGGGCCAGCGCCGTGGCCCTGGCCCTGAGGGCCGGCATCTTCACCTGAGTGGCTCGGGATCGGGCCCGCAATCAGCAGCCAAGGGCGGACGGTGGGGGGGCCGCCCGCCGCTGCCCTGCCTCGACGAGCCGATCGGCTCGCTCCGACGAGCCCGCAGGCAGCCGGGCCCCTAGCTCGACCGGGGGATGTCCTTCCAGGGCACGTCCCGGTCGACCGCCGGCTCCTTGGGCAGGCCGAGCACCCGCTCGCCGAGGATGTTGCGCATGATCTCCGACGTCCCGCCCTCGATGGTGTTGGCGCGCGACCGGAGGAAGCCCCGCACCGTCGACGCTGCCTGATCGTCCGACGGCGTCCAGGCCATCCCCCTGGCGCTCAGGATCTCGACGGCGAGCTCCTGTACCCGCTGGTTGTGCTCGGCCGCGAAGAGCTTCGTGATCGAGCCCTCGGGTCCGGGTTGGCGGCCGGCGCGGCGGGCCGCCGCCGCCCGGAAGTTGGTGATCTTCACCACCCGGCTCTCGATGACCGCTTGCATCAGGCGCTGCCGCAGGACCGGGTCCTCCCAGCGGCCCAGGCTGCGGGCCACACCCACGAGCCCGTCGACTGGGCCGCCTCCGACGCTTTCCCCGCTGGCGCTGCCCGCGCCGGAGAGGGCGACCCGCTCGTTCATGAGCGTCGTGGTGGCCACGGCCCATCCCTCACCGGGGGGCCCGACGCGTGACGTGTCAGGTATACGGACCTCGGAGAAGAACACCTCGTTGAACTCGGCGTCGCCGGTCATCTGGCGCAGGGGGCGAACCTCCACCCCGGGCGCCTTCATGTCGACGATGAAGTAGGTGAGGCCCTTGTGCTTGGGCTGATCGGGGTCACTGCGGGCGACCAGCATGCCGAACGAGGCGATGTGGGCCAGGGTCGTCCACACCTTCTGGCCGGTGACCACCCACTCGTCACCGTCGCGCACCGCCCGGGTGGACAACCCGGCCACGTCGGAGCCGGCGCCGGGCTCGCTGAAGAGCTGGCACCAGATCTCGCGGTGCTGGGCCATCGGGGCGAGGTAGCGCTGGCGCTGCTCCTCGGTGCCCCAGTGCATGATCGTGGGCCCGCCCATGCCGATGCCGATGA
>JBPYEZ010000046.1:0-3649 GCA_051984395.1 Acidimicrobiales bacterium
ACTACGTGAAGTGGGCCGACGCCATGGGCTGTGTCGGCCTCAGGGTGGAGTCCCCCGAGGAGGTGGGTCCGGTCATCGACAAAGCCAACGAGATCGACGACCGCCCGGTGGTGATCGACTTTCGCACCGACTCGTCTGAGAAGGTGTTTCCGATGGTGCCGGCGGGCGGCTCCAACGACGACATCGTGGTCGACCCCGAGCACGGAGAAGGAGGGCGATGATGACGCCGACCAGAGGCAACCGGCCGAGGCACCACATCCTGTCGGTGCTGGTCGAGAACCGGGCCGGTGTCCTTGCTCGAGTCGCCGGCCTGTTCTCCCGGCGGGGCTACAACATCTACTCGCTCGCCGTGGCACCGACGGATGACGAGCGCTTCAGCCGCATCACCGTCGTCGTGGACGTCGAGTCCACCCCGCTGGAGCAGATCACCAAGCAGCTGTTCAAGCTCATCAACGTGGTGAAGATCTCGGAGCTGGATCCGGCCGAGGCGACCGAGCGGGAGCTCGCGCTGGCCACAGTCAGAGCCGAGCCCGCGACCCGCGGCGAGGTCATCGAGCTCGTGCAGGTCTTCGAGGGCCGGATCGTCGACGTCGGCTACGACCAGCTGACGGTGATGCTGGCCGGCACACCCTCGAAGCTCGACGACTTCGAGGATCTCATGCGGTCGTACGGCATCGTCGAGCTCCAGCGGACCGGTCGGGTCGCCCTTCCCAAGCTCGAGCGCCAGGCGCCTCGTCTGCGCAGCGTGAGCGGGGCGGTCAGCTGAGAGGAAGAATGGGGACATGGCCACGCTCTACTACGAAAAGGACGCCGACCCCGGGCTGATCGCCGGCCGGAGGGTCGCCGTGATCGGCTACGGATCCCAGGGTCACGCCCACGCCCTGAACCTGAAGGACTCCGGTGTGGACGTACGGGTGGGGCTGCGCCCGGGCTCGTCGTCGTGGGCCAAGGCGGAGGAGGCCGGCTTGCGTGTGGTGACCGTCGACCAGGCGGCGACGGAAGCCGACCTGGTGATGATCCTTCTGCCGGACACCGAGCAGGCTGCGGTGTACGAGGAAGCCATCGGACCGCACCTCGACGACGGCGACGCCCTCTTCTTCGCTCACGGGTTCAACATCCACTTCGACCAGATCACGCCGCCCCCCGGCGTCGACGTCGGCATGGTCGCGCCGAAGGGTCCGGGGCACCTTCTCCGCCGCACGTTCACCGAAGGTGGGGGTGTGCCCTCGCTCGTGGCCGTGTCACAGGACGCGTCGGGCAAGGCGCGTCAGCTCGCGCTCTCGTACGCCCACGCCCTGGGGGCGACGAGGGCCGGGGTGCTCGAGACGACCTTCGAGGAGGAGACCGAGACCGACCTGTTCGGCGAGCAGGTCGTGCTCTGCGGCGGGCTCACGGCGCTGGTCACCGCCGGGTTCGAGACGCTGGTGGCCGCCGGCTACCAGCCCGAGTCCGCCTACTTCGAGTGTCTGCACGAGCTGAAGCTGATCGTCGACCTCATGTACGAGCAGGGAATCTCGGGGATGCGGTTCTCCATCTCCGACACGGCCGAGTACGGGGACATGACGCGCGGCCCGCGGATCATCGACGAGTCGGTACGGGCCGAGATGGGCCGCATCCTCGAGGAGATCCGCGACGGGCGCTTCGCCGCCGAGTGGGTGGCCGAGAACCGAGCCGGGCGCCCGCGCTTCAACCAGCTCCGGGCCGAGGGAGCGGCGCATCCCATCGAGAAGGTGGGCGCCGAGCTGCGGGCCATGATGCCGTTCGTGGGGGCCGGCCGGGCCCGACCTCAGGACGTCTCCGGCGGCTGACCGCCACGGCCGGCCCGGGAGGCCGGCCCAAGAGCACCGCCGGCCCGGGAGGCCGGCCCAAGAGCACCGCCGGCCCGGGAGGCCGGCCCAACAGCACCGCCGGCCCGGGAGGCCGGCCCGGGAGGATCGCCGCCCGCCGGGGCCGAGCCGGGACGGTACGGTCGGCGCCCGATGACTGTCGCCCAGCCCGTCGACGCTGCGGTCGTCGGCGGGCTGCGACGGGCCCGCCGCCGGCGCCGTCTGGCCGACGTCGACGTCTTCGAAGCGCTCTACCAGGCGTACCTGGCTGCCTTGGCGGTGGGCATCGTCGTCGCCCTCGGAAGCGGCGTGACGGGCGACGCCCGGCTGGGCCCGTCGGCGCTGGCCCAGGTCCGGACCCACGGCCCGGCGGCGGTGGGACTGGCCGTCGCCCTCGGCGTCGCCGTCGCCCTCAGATCGGGTGGCCGGGGCGGGCCCCTCGCCCTCGAGACCCCGGACGTGACCCACGTCCTCCTGGCCCCGGTGGACCGGCGCGCCGCCCTCGCCGGACCGGCCACACAGCAGCTCCGCTTCGCTGCCTTCGCCGGCGGGTCGGCGGGGGCGGTGGTCGGGTTGATCGCCTACCGCCGGCTGCCCGGCACACCGGCGGCGTGGGTGCTCTGGCCCGCCCTCGTGGGGGGCCTGGCCGCCGTGGCGGCCCTCGGAGCTGCGATGGCGGCGTCGGGCCGGCGCCTGTCCCGTCTCGCCGCCAACGGGCTGGGGGTGATCGTCCTGGCCTGGTCGGCCGCCGACCTGGCCCTCGGGGTGACCTCGTCGCCCTTCACGCTGCTCGGCCGGCTGTCCCTGTGGGCGCTGGGGTTCGACTGGACCGCACTGGGCGGAGCGGTGGTCGCCGTGCTCCTGGCCGCCCTGGGCCTGGTCCTGGTGGGAGGGCTGTCGCTGGAGGCGGCGGAACGGCGGAGCCGGCTGGTCGGTCAGCTCCGCTTCGCCGCCACGGTTCGCGACCTGCGCGCGGTCATGCTCCTGCGCCGCCAGCTGGCTCAGGAGCGACCCCGGCGCCGTCCCTGGCTGCGGCTGGCGACCCGGCCCGGGTCGGGAACCCGCCTGGCGGTGTGGACGAGAGGTTGGCGCGGGATACTCCGGTGGCCGGCGCGCCGCGTGGCTCGGATGGTGCTCCTCGGGGCCGCGGCAGGAGCGAGCCTGCGGGGTGTCTGGGCGGGCACGGCGCCGCTCGTCGTCGTCGCCGGCCTGGCGCTGTGGCTGGCCGCGCTCGAGGCGGTGGAGCCGTTGGCCCAGGAGGTCGACGCCGCCGACCTGCGGGATTCCTACCCGCGCGCCGAGGGGTGGGTCGAGCTTCGCCATCTGGCCGTGCCCTGCGTGGTGATGGCGGCGGTGGCCGCCGTCGGCATCGGCGCTGCCCTTCCGCTGGGTCAGGTCGGGCTGGTCCTCGGCATCGGCGGCTCGACGGCCTTGCCTGCGGTCACCTGCGCCGTCGCCGGGGCCGCGGTCAGCGTGGTCCGCGCCCCTCCACTGGCGGACGTGGGCAACAACCTCATGCCCGAGCTCACGGGTCTGCGGGCGCTGTTCCGGGAGCTGGTGCCGCCGGTGCTCGCCACGGCTGGGCTCCTGCCCGTGCTCGCGGCCCGCGCCGTGGCCGCCCATCACCACTCGGGGACCGCCGCTGCGGCCAACGTCGCTGTGGTGCTGCTCATCATCCCGGTGGCCGTCGGCGCCTGGATCCACACGAGGGGTCAGGTGGTCGCGGTCTCCGGTGTCCAGCGGGACCGGGCGTGACTCGCGTCCTCGTCGCCGAGAGCCTGGGCAAGGACTACGACGGGACGGTCGCCCTCGACGATCTCACC
>JBPYEZ010000047.1:0-2077 GCA_051984395.1 Acidimicrobiales bacterium
GTGCATCTCGGTGGCCGTGTAGTGGTTCCACGCCCCCAGCTCGAGCGCTGCAGACCCGTAGGCGTTCGACTTGTCGAAGTCGGCGCCCTCGTGCTCGATGCCGACTTCGTCCGCCCAACTGGCGCCACCTCGCACCGCTGCCGTCCACGCCTCCAGCTCGTCATCGGTGAGCCGGGCGAAGCTGAGCGGCGGCGGCAGGTGGACCAGGTCGAGCAGGCCGTCGGCCAGCGGGCCCGAGGAGTGCAGGCGCACGGGATCAAGGTCGCCCATGGCGATGCGCTCGTCGTCCACCGCAGCCGCCAGGTGTCGTGTCGCCTCGACCTGGGCCATGACCGCCCTGGCGCCCGCGGCGTCAGCCGTGACGGCATATCGGCGACCGACAGGGTCGATCCCCCAGGCGGTCAGGTGATCGTCGATGTCCCGAGACTCGGGCCCGCCCAGGGCGACGGAGCGGGCCAGCAGCTCGAAGGCCCGACCCCTGAAGATGTGACGCTCGTCGTCGCCGAAGAGCAGCTCCCACTGCTGGCCGTGATCGCGTGCAGTCCTGCACCACACCCGGACGCTGTGCTGACCGGCTGCGCCGACCTCGACGGCGTAAGGGCAACCGGGGCGGGCCTTCCACTGTCCGCCACGCGGACCGTGGATCTTGCGGCCCCAGCCGCAGAGACCGAGGCACCACATGTCGGGGCGTTGCCGGGACCGCCAGTGATGCTCGGTCAACAACCCGAGGAACCGGCCCAGGTCAGCGACGACCAGGGTGGCACGGCCCCGGTACCACAGCCGCAGCAGCACCTCCTCCCCGAAGAGCGATGCGGAGACGACCTCGATCGGCACCTCACCATCGGGGCCGGGGTAGGGGTGGGCGGCAGCCCACCGTCGCAACCGGCGCCGGCACGCTCGGTCGGCATCGTCGGCGTGGACCAGCACCGCCCGCAGGACGAGGCCGGCGTTGACGACCACAGCGATCCCGAGCCCGAGCCGCTCGGGCACCGCTCCCTCCTCGGCAAAGGCGGCGGCGTAGATCACTACGCCGGCGCCGAGCGGCTTGGTCGTGCGGTGAGGCTGAGGCGCGGTCCACGCCTCCCGGCCGGGCCAGCCCTTCACGTTGACCACCGCTCTCACGTGCGCCCCCTCGCGGTGAGGTCGTCGATGACGGCACGCAGCGACCAGGCCAGGCCGGTACACGACTCGGGGGACAGGGCCGAGCCGACGTTGCCGAGCTTGGCCAAGGTGAAGGCCGATCGACGGAGACGGGCCAGAGACGGGTCGACGATGCGGTCGAGACCGGCGATGCGCTGGGCGTGATCCTCGGCGCAGTTGCACCCGTGACAGACCCCGATGATGAAGCCGGGGTCGAGGTAGGCCCCGTCAGTTCCCCGCGCCGTGGGGTGGTGCCTGTCCCGCATCGGGTTGGTTCGGCAGAAGGAGCAGAGGCTCACGTCTCCTCCTCCTCACTGCCACCGAGGGGCCTCGTGTAGAAGACCCAGTCCTCCGTAGTGGTGCGACGAAGGACAGCGAGCACCGGTGCCGGATCGCTCTCGGGCTCGATCCCGGCGATGGGCCCAATGCGACGGATGCGCCCACTGAAGTCCTCGGGGCTGATCCGCCCTTCCCTCAACGAGCGCGCCAGGGAAGCGGTCTTCCCGGCCTTGCGGACATCGGCCAATGTGCCGAGGTCGTGGTGCAGATAGGCGCCCGTGGGCCCCGTGGCGATGAAGGTCAGCTCGAAGTCGGCCAGCTCGCCGAGCCCGGTCTCACCCGTGCGGGCGCCGTGCCCGACTGACACCCCCCGCGACACCCCGTACCGCTCACCGCGCTGGGCCCGGAAGTCGGCGGCCGAGCGGTAACCGAGCGCGCGGGCGTCGTCACTGTTCTTGTACGGGTCCCGAGCCCGACCGTCGGGGCGCCTGCCGTACTTGGTCCGCCGCCGGCGGGGGCGAGCCTGCATGACGGCACGGACAGCAGCGGCCACGGCAGCCATCTCGGCTACAGCAGGGTCGTGGAAGGTGCAACCAGCAGCCCGGTCGGCAGCGCGACGCCGCCCCCGGCGGGTGAGAGGCTCACGAGTCTTCACGCC
>JBPYEZ010000048.1:0-3847 GCA_051984395.1 Acidimicrobiales bacterium
GCGGGCTCTCGCTCGTCGAGGCGATGGTCGAGACCGGTCTGGCCCCGTCCCGATCGGCCGCCCGCACGACCATCCAGCAGGGTGGCGCCTATGTGAACAACCGCCGCGAGCACGACCGCGCCCGACAGCTCGGCCCCGAAGACCTCCTGCGGGACCGTTACCTGCTGCTGCGCCGGGGGAGACGGGACCAGCACCTCGTCCGTTTCGGGTAGCGGGCTCCCGGGCCGGCCCTTCTCGTCGGGCCGGTCCTTCCTTCGTGCCGGCCTCCTGGCCTCAATCGTCGCCGACCGGCTCGTCCGCAAGTGCGGCGCGGATGGCCGCTGCCACCTCGGCTTCGGCGGCCTCGTCGGCATAGCGCTGGCGAGGCCAGAGGAAGCCCCGGAGCCCGTCCTTGAAACGCCGGGGCACGACGTGCACGTGAAGGTGGGGGACGCTCTGGCTCACGCGGTTGTTCAAGAGCACGAGGGTGCCGTCGGCGCGCATCGCCCGGGCCACCGAGGCGGCCACTCGCCGGGTCGCGGCGAAGAGCGGCTCGATCAACGGGAGCGGTAGGTCGACGAGCGTCTCGAAATGGGCTCGAGGAACGACGAGGACGTGGCCCGGGAACACGGGACGCTGGTCGAGGAACGCCGACACCTGGCGTTCGTCGAGAACCAGGTCGGTGGGCACCTCGTGAGCCACGATGTCGCAGAACTTGCAGCCCGGGCGCCGCTCTCCAGGCGACGGGGTCATCGGCGGGCGAGCCTATGTGCGACGATTCGACGTGGCCGACGACTCCCGCATATCCCTGTCCGGCAGCCCGCCCGAGACCGAGCTCCCTCCGCCTCCGCCTGCCGCGCGCGAGCAGCTGCAGGCTGCGCTCGAGGCACCGTCGGAGGATCGTCGCCGCGCCGTCGCCCGGGTTGCCGCCGCCTTTCCTCGCGACCTCGAGGTCTGGGCCTACCTCGGCGAGCTGGCCCGGGACGAGATCGAGGCCTACGCCTACTTCCGCGTCGGGTACCACCGTGGGCTCGACGCCCTGCGGGCCGCCGGTTGGCGGGGGTCGGGGTACGTGCGGTCGACGCACGCGTCGAACCTGGGGTTCCTGCGGTGCCTGGACGGTCTCGCCCGCGTGTCGGCCACGATCGGCGAAGCCGACGAAGCCGAGCGCTGTCGCCAGTTCCTCCGCCAGCTCGACCCCGGTTGGCGCCAGGCCGCGCCCGACGCCTGACTGCCCTCGCCGACCGGCCCGGGAGGCCGGTCGGGAAACAGTGCAGCTGACGGCTGATTGCCGTCGGGGGCCGGCCCGGGAGGCCGGCCGGGAAACGGCGCGGTGGCCGGGTACCTTGGCCGTTGTGGCCCTACCGCTCGAGGCGGAAGTCACCGACCTGGCTCGGCGCATCGCCGAGCTCGGCTCGGGTGAGCGGGCCCGGGTCTATCGGCTCTCCTGGTGGAGCGAGCGCATGCTCGCCCGGGCCATGGCCAACCCCTCGTTCAAGACCCAGCTGTTCCGACTGGTGGACGTCTTCCCCGCCACCACGGGTGACGCCGACGCGCTCCGCCACCTCCACGAGTACTTCGTCGGCGCCGACGCCCCGCGGCTGCTCGATCTGGGTGTGGGTGTGGCCGAGCACCTCCCACGCGGTGAACGGCTGTCCGCGGCGGTGGCCCGCCGCAACATCGCCCGCATGGCTCAGCAGTTCATCGTGGGAACCACCCCGGACGAGGTGGCGCAGCGACTGGAGCGCCTGTGGCGCACGGGGACCGCCTTCACCGTCGATCTGCTGGGTGAGAAGACCCTCAGCGGAGCCGAGGCCGACCGCTACGCGGCGCGGGTGGACGAGATCCTGCGGGTGCTGCTCGACGCCAGCGCCAGCTGGGCACCCGACGACCATCTCGAGCGGGACGATCTGGGGCCTCTGCCCCGCGTCAGCGTCAGCGTCAAGCCCACCGCGTTGGCGCCCCGGTTCGCACCGCTCACCGGAGTGGAGGCCGTCGCCCAGGCCGCCGACCGCCTGCGCCCCCTGCTCAAGCTGGCTGTCGACCGGGGCGCCTTCGTCTGGCTCGACACCGAGGACTACGACGCCAAGGGGCTGACCTTCGAGCTGTTCCGCAGCCTGTTGGAGGAGCCGGATCTGGCTCGCCTCGAGGCCGGCGTGGTCGTCCAGGCCTACCTCAAGGACGCCGCCGCCGATCTCGCCGACCTGGTCGCCTGGTCGGCACGGCGCACGGCGACGGTGGCGGGTGCGCGGCCCATCGGGGTGCGGCTGGTGAAGGGGGCGTACTGGGACGCCGAGACCGTAGAGGCCCGAGCCGAGGGCTGGCCGGTCCCGGTCTTCGAGGACAAGGCTCAGACCGACGCCAACTACGAGCGCTGCGCCCGGCTGCTGCACGACCACCACGGCGAGGTGCGGGCCGCCTTCGGCTCCCACAACCTGCGGTCGCTCGCCTACTCCATCGCCTACGCCCGCCGGCTCGGCATCCCCGACACGGGCTACGAGGTCCAGATGCTCTACGGGATGGCGGAGCCGGTCCACGCCGCCATCCGCCGGCTCGGGCTGCGTCTCCGGGTGTACGCCCCGATGGGCGAGCTGGTGCCGGGGATGTCGTACCTCGTCCGGCGCCTCCTGGAGAACACGTCGAACGAGAGCTTCGTGCGTCGCCAGTTCGCCCAGGGCCCGTCCGGAAAGCCAGCCCGGGAGGCCGCCCGGAGTCTCGACGATCTCCTGGTCCCACCGCGGGTGGACGAGCTTCCCGGTCCGAGCCTTCCGGCCACTCGACCCGCCAGCGACCCGACCCGACCGGGTCCGCACGTTCACGAGCCAGTGGCCGAGTGGCGGCGCGCCGGTGTTCGCTCGGAGTTCGCGGCAGCCGTGGAACGCACGGCGAGCTTCGTGGAACGGGGAAGTCACGGCCTCGACGTGCCGGCCGTGATCGACGGGGAGCGAATCCACACTGCATCGACCATCGTCTCGGTCGATCCGGCGGCGCCCGACACGGTGGTGGCGATCTCCGCGTCCTGCGGGCCCGGCGAGGCCGACAAGGCCGTCGAGGTCGCGACCGGGGCCAGCGAGAAGTGGATGCGGACGCCGGCTCGTGACCGGGCGGCGGTCCTCTTCCGTTTGGCGGAGTGGATGCGGGCCCGCCGGACAGACTTGACCACCCTCGAGATCTTCGAGGCGGGGAAGCCGTGGGCCGAGGCCGACGCCGACGTGTGCGAGGCCATCGACTTCTGCGAGTACTACGGCAGGCAGATGCTCCGCCTGGACGGGGGCGGTGTTGTCGAATCGCCCCCGGGGGAGACCAACCGGCTCACCTATCAGGCCCGGGGCGTGGGCGTGGTGATCGCGCCGTGGAACTTCCCCCTCGCCATCCCGACCGGCATGGTGACTGCTGCCCTGGTGACGGGCAACTCGGTGATCCTCAAGCCGGCCGAGCAGACCCCGGCGGTGGCGTCGATGCTCATCGAGGGTCTGGCTGCGGCCGGCCTGCCGCCGGGGGTGGTGGGCTTCCTGCCGGGGATCGGGGAGGTCGTCGGGGCGCACCTGGTGGCCCATCCCGGTGTGAGCTTCGTCGTCTTCACGGGCTCCAAGGCGGTCGGACTGGGCGTCAACGCCGCCGCCGCCCAACACCATGCTGGCCAGCGCCAGCTCAAGCGGGTCGTCGCCGAGATGGGCGGAAAGAACGCCATCGTCGTCGACGGCGACGCCGACCTGGACCAGGCCGTTCCCGCCGTGGTGCACTCGGCGTTCTCCTACGCCGGCCAGAAGTGCTCGGCCGCCTCGCGCCTGATCGTGCTGGAGCCCGTCTTCGACGAGGTGGTGACGCGCCTGAGCGGCGCCGCCCTCGAGCTGTCGATCGGCCATCC
>JBPYEZ010000049.1:0-4508 GCA_051984395.1 Acidimicrobiales bacterium
TGGCGCCGCGTCTCGAGGCATTCAGCCCCGGTGATCAGTGCGAGGTCGGACTCTCCCCTGAGGACGGACTCCGCCGTGGCCTGCAGCAGCTGCTGAGGCGTGGTCCCTCCGATGCCCGAGTAGAGGCGGTGACGCGGGGAGGCGCCCAGCCGCTGCGCCAACCGCCCCGGCGGATCGTCGTACTGCCAGCTCTGGCAGTACACGATCTGCAAGCTGTCCAGCTGCTCGAGGGCGCCGGCCCGACCGCTGTCGGCCGCGGCGGCGCGGCACACCTCGTCCCACATGTGCAGCGGCTCCGGCGCCCCGTTGGGGAACTCCGCCGGCCGCCAGACCCGCTGACCCACCCCGATGAGACAGGGGGTGCGAGGATCGACGCCCGCCACTACCGACCCTTCCACTCGGGGGCCCGCTTCTCGGCGAAGGCCCGCGGACCCTCCTTGGCGTCCTCGCTCTTGAAGACCATGCTCGACAGCTTCTGCTCGATCTTGTAGGCCTCCTGGAGGTCGACGGCCATGCCCCGCAGCACGCTCTCCTTCGTCGCCCGCACGGCGAGGGGACCGTTGGCGGTGATCCGCGCCGCCCATTCGAGCGCCCGGTCGAGGAGCTGCTCGCGGGGAACGATCTCGTTGATGAGCCCGAGCTCGAGGGCCCGCTGGGCGGGAAAGGCCTCGGCGGTGAGGAGGAACTCCATGGCCGCCGGGAACGCCACCTGGCGGGGAAGGCGAACCGTGGTCCCTCCCCCGGCGAAGAGACCCCGCTTGGGCTCCATCACCCCGAAGGAGGCGTTGGGGCTGGCGACGCGGATGTCGATGCCCCCCAGCATCTCCATCCCCCCTGCCACGCAGGGCCCGTTGACCGCGGCCACGATCGGCTTGTACAGCTCGACGTTGCGCAGCACGGCGTAGGTCCCGTCGGTCAGCCGGCAGCCGTCGATCTCGGTCACCTCACCCGAGCCGATCTTCTCCGCCAGCGCCGTCACCTGCGGAATGTAGGTCTTGAGGTCGGCGCCGACGCAGTAGGCGTCCTCCACACCGGTGATGACCGCCACCCATGCGTCGGGATCGTCCTTGAAGCGCTCCCAGCACCGGGTCAGGTCCCGGAAGTGGTACATGTCCAGCGCGTTGCGGGTCTCGGGCCGGTCGATGGTGATCACGACCACGTGGCCGTCGCGCTCCTCGTAGTGGATCGGCATGCAGCCGGAGACCTCCAGTGGGGCTCACAAGGACCCTGACATCGTAGTCAGGGATGGCGAGACCGAGACTCTCAGGCGAAGAGGAAGCCGCCCCCGTCCACCATCAGGGTCTGACCCGTGAGGTACCGGCTGGCATCCGAGCAGAGGAACAGGGCCACGGGCGCGATGTCGTCCTCGGGATCGCCGAGTCGCCCGATCGGGTGGTCCCGCATGAACCCCTGGTGGACACCGGGTTCCCGGGCGGCCGCGTCCATGCCGCGCTTGGAGGCGGCCCCTGGGCAGATGCAGTTCACGACGATCCCGTCACGGCCCCACTCGCGGGCGGCGGTGCGCGTCAAGGCGCGGATCGCCTCCTTGGACGCGTTGTAGGCGGCATAGCCGGGCATGCCCGTGATGCCCGCAGCCGATGCGAAATTGACGATACGGCCCCAGCCGGCCGCCCTCATGTGCGGATAGACCGCTTGCATGGCCGCCAGCGTCCCCTTGGGACCAGAGCCGTAGAACACGTCCATGTCTTCCTCGACGACGTCGGCGACCGACGCCGTCGGCCGAAACGTCTGGGCGTTGTTGATCAGCGCGTCGACTCGTCCGAACCGCTCCAGGGTTCGCGCCACCATGTCGTCGATCTGGTCGCGCCGACTGATGTCGCACACCGCACCCAGCGCTGGCACACCCAGGCTGTCCAGCTCTGACACCGTCCGCTCGGCGCGATGGGCCTTCCACTCGGCGACGACGATGCTGGCGCCGTGCTTGCCCAGGTGGTGGGCCATCCCCCGGCCGATCCCCTGCCCCGAGCCGGTGATGATCACGACCCGTCCCGCCACGCCGTGCTCGGTCATCCTCGGAGGATAGAGTCCCGTGGTGGAGTACGGCCTGTATCTTCCCCAGCTGCGCCTGTCGTTCGCGGCCATCGAGGAACGGGTGGCGGCGGCCGAGGCGTTCGGCTTCCATTCGGTCTGGCTCATGGACCATCTCGCCGCACCGGCGATGCCGGAGGCCGACACCCTGGAGGCGTGGACGGTCGCCACCGCACTGGCGGCACGCACGTCCAGGATCCGCATCGGGCACCTTGTGCTGTGCGACGCCTTTCGCCACCCGGCGCTCCTGGCGAAGATGGCCGCGACCCTCGACGTGGTGAGCGGCGGCCGCCTGGAGCTCGGCATCGGCTGGGGATCGGTTGCGCAGGAGCTGCGCGCTTACGGCTTCGGTGCCGACGGCCCGGCCGGGCGCGCTGCTCGGTTGTCGGAGACGCTCGACATCCTCAGGCTGATGTTCGGGGGCGAGCCGTTCGACTACGACGGCCGTTACTACCGCCTGGCGGGCGCCATCGGCCGACCGGTCCCCGACCAGCAGCGACTTCCCATCCACGTCGGTGGCGCAGGCCCCCGGCTCACCCTACCCCTGGTGGCCCGGCACGCCGACTGGTGGAACTGCCCCTCCTACGCGGTGGACCGGCTCGGCGACCTGCGCAGCCAGATCGGCCGCGCCCGGGTGTCGACGCAACACCCCGTGGCGCTGGCCCGCAGCCGCCACGAGCGCGACGACATCGTCGCCACGGCGCGACGACGCTTCGGATCGTGGGGCGGCTTGCTGGCGGGGACCGCGGAGGACATCGCCGCGTCCCTCGCCGCCGAGGCGGTCCAGGGGGTGGAGCTGTGCGTCCTGCAGTTCTCCGATTTCGGGGCCCCCGAGACGCTGGCGCTCTTCGCCAGCGAGGTCGCCCCTGTGATCGGGGAGGCCGGGACGCCTGCCGGGCGCTAGTTGCTCAGCGCCTCCTTCACCGCCGACGCCTGACTGAAGCGCAGCGCCCGGCTGGCGGGAATCGAGATGGCCGCTCCTGTCTGGGGGTTTCGCCCCATCCGAGCCGCACGCTGGGACACCGAGAAGGTCCCGAAGCCGGGCCAGGCCACCTTGTCGCCGGCCTTCACGCCGTCCACGACCGCCCGGAAGGCGGCCGCCAGGACCGCCTCTGCCTCTCGCTTCTCCACACCTGCTTCGGCCGCCACCTTGTCGACCAGCTCAGCCTTGTTCATGACACCTCCTCGTCCCCGGCAGCCACCGCCGGGGCGTTGTACTACGACCGTACGGGCTCGGGACGGCCAAGTGGGTGATTTCGCCCCGGCCGGCCCTCAGCCCCGGGGCAGGCCCAGCACCCGCTCGGCGAGGATGTTGCGCTGGATCTCGCTCGTCCCTCCGGCGATGGTACCCGAGAAGGAGCGGAGGTACTGGGCCGCCCAGGAGCCCTCCCGCCAGCCCCCGGGACCCGAGATCGACGTGTCGATCGCCTCGGCACCCAGGGCCTCGACTCCGGCGAGGTAGAGCCCGCGCTCCACCTCGCTGCTGTACAGCTTGAGCATCAGATGCTCGGGCGACGTCTGCCCGCGGGAGAACTTTCCGAACCCCCGGTAGCCCAGGAGCATGATGGCGTGGGCGTCGATCACCAGCGACGCCACCCGGTCGCGGAAGACATCGTCGTCCGCAGGCCGAGGTCGCCCGTCGTCGCCCGCCCGCCCCAACTCGATCAGGTCCTCCACTCCCCGCTGGACGCTGTGGGCGTTGCCGATCCACAGCATCCCCCGCTCGTGCGACAACGACCCCTGGGTGATCCGCCAGCCGTCGTTGAGCTCACCCAGGAGGTTGCCGGCCGGCACGCTCACGTCGGTGAAGAAGACCTCGTTGAAGTCGGCGTGGTGCGGCTCGGTCAGCTCGGGCAGCGGTCGACAGGTGATCCCAGGCGAGCGCATGTCGATGATCAGGGCACTGATGCCGCGATGCTTCGGCGCCGCCGGGTCGCTCCGGACGAAGCACAGGCACCAGTCGGCGTGATGGGCCCCCGACGTCCACACCTTCTGGCCGTTGACCACGAACCGGTCGCCGTCGAGGACGGCCCGTGTCGACAGCGACGCCAGGTCGCTCCCCGCTCCCGGCTCGCTCATGCCCAGGCACCACGTGATCTCGCCTCGGAGGGTCGGCAGCGCCCACCTTCGGCGCTGCTCGTCGGTGCCGTGGTCGACGATCGACGGCGTCACGATCGACAGGCCCTGCGGATTGAGCGACCGCGGGATCTCGCCCGCGGCCATCTCCTCGAAGTAGATCATCTGCTGTACGGCGGTCGCGTTGCGGCCTCCCAGCTCTGGCGGCCACCCCGGCACCAGCCAGCCGGCGTCGAAGAGCCGGCGCTGCCAGGTCCGGGCCCAGTCCGGGAGGTGCGCGCTCGACAGCTTCGCCTGCCGGAACTGCTGCTCAGGCGGGGCGTTGGCGTCGAGCCACTTCCTCAGCTGGCGACGAAACTCCTCGTCCTCGTCCCGATACCGGA
>JBPYEZ010000050.1:0-4648 GCA_051984395.1 Acidimicrobiales bacterium
GGCGCCGCCGGCGCCGTCTCGCGGCTGCGGGCGGACGGGAACCGTGTCGTGTTCCTGACCAACAACTCCGCTCACAGTGTCACCGACTACGTGACCAGGCTGACGAGGATGGGCATCACGGTGAATCGAGCCGACATCCTCACCTCGGCCGAGGCGGCGACCTCGCTCCTCGAGCCGGGGTCGACGGCGCTGGTGTTCGCCGGCGCGGGAGTAGAGGAGGCGCTGGCCCGCCGGGGTGTGCGGGCCGTGCGCTCAGGACGGTGCGACGCGGTCGTCGTGGGCTTCCACCGGGAGTTCGACTTCTCCGGCCTCTCTGCGGCGGTGTCTGCCGTGCTCGGTGGGGCGCGGCTCATCGCCACCAACGACGACGCCACCTATCCGACGCCGCACGGCCCGTTGCCGGGTGCGGGAGCCATACTGGCGGCTGTCGCCTACGCCTCGGGCGCCACCCCGACCGTGGCCGGCAAGCCCAACGATCCGATCGTGTCGCTGCTGCGACAGCGGTTCGGGGCCATCGATGTGGTCGTCGGTGATCGCCCCTCTACCGACGGCAGGCTCGCCCGCCGACTGGGAGCTCGCTTCGCGCTGGTGCTGAGCGGGGTCACGGATCCGAACCACGGCCGCCTCGACCCCGCTCCCGACACCGAGGCGGCCGATCTGGCCGGCCTCGTGACCGATGAGCTCGCGGGGGCGGTGGCAGGCGCCGAGCCTGGGTCTCTGGCGGCGCGGGAGCGCACCGGACAACAGTTTCCTTCCATGGGTGGCGACTGAGTCGTCGCGCACCGTCCGGCGCGCCGATTTTGACTATATGCAGGCGCCCGTTGGCCATATAGCGTGTGTGTCATGGAGCAAAGCGAAGTGTTCCGTCGCTATCTCGACCTGGGCACATCCTTCACGCACGTCACGAGGGAACGGGCCGAGGAGCTGATGAGAGAGCTCGTCCGCCTGGGTGATCTCCAGCGCGAGCAGGCGCAGGGGTGGGTCGACGACGTGCTCGACCGCAGCCGCAAGAACACCGAGGCGCTCCTCGATCTCATTCGGGACGAGGTCTCTCGCCAGCTGTCGTCCATGAGCCTGGTCACGCGGGACGACGTTTCGCGTCTGGTCACCCGATTGACGCGGGCGCCGGCGGCGGCCCGCAAGGGAGCGGCGAAGAAGTCGACCAAGAAGGCGACGAAGAAGTCGGCGGCCAAGAAGGCTCCTGCCAGCAGGGCGAAGAAGGCGCCGGCCAAGAAGACGCCTGCCAAGAGATCGACGACCAAGAAGGCGACGGCGAGGAAGTCGACGGCCAAGCGAGCGGCCACGGCGAAGAAGACGACCAAGAAGGCAGGTTCCTGAGCCACCCGGTCCGCCGTCGGCTCGACACCGAGCTGGTCCGTCGGGGTCTGTTGCCCACCAGGGACCGGGCCCGAGACGCCATCGGCGGCGGTCAGGTGATCGTCGGCGGCGCCATGGCGGACAAGCCGGCGAGATTGGTGTCAGCCGGTGAACCGATCGAGATCCTCGGGCCCCCCGCGCCGTTCGTGAGCCGTGGCGGCGAGAAGCTCGACGCCGCGCTCCGGTCGTTCGACGTCGAGGTGAGTGGCGTCAGGGCTCTCGACGCGGGGTCGTCGACCGGGGGGTTCGTCGACTGCCTGCTCAGTCGGGGCGCCGCGGGGGTGGTGGCGGTGGACGTCGGCCGGGGACAGCTGGACGAGCGGCTGCGACGCGACCCCCGAGTGGTGCTCCTGGAGCGCACCAACATCCGTAGTCTCCGTTTGCAGCAGGTGGGCGGGGTGCCCTTCCCCCTCGTGGTCGCCGACCTGTCGTTCATCTCGCTGCGCACCGTGGCGCCGGTGCTGCTCGGCGAGCTGGCCGCGGCCCAGGCCGATGTCGTGGCGCTGGTCAAGCCCCAGTTCGAGGCCGGTCGGGCCGAGGCCAGCCGGGCCAAGGGCGTGATCAAAGACCCCCGGGTGTGGGCGAGGGCGCTCGAGGAGGTCTGCTCCTCATTTCGCCGCGCCCGAGCCGCCATGATGGGGGCCATGGTGTCCCCGCTCACCGGCGCTCACGGCAACGTCGAGTTCCTCGTCCACGCTCGCGCCCACGCCCGTCCCGGCGGGTCGCCCGGAAGTCCGGACGAGGCCGAGCCCTGGCTCGATCTGGCGTCGGTCGTGGGCCTGGCGACCAAAGTCGCCGGAGGCGGTTGATGGCCAACGTCGCCTTCGTTACCCATCCCGAGCGTCCGGAGGCGGTTGCGTTGGCCGGGCAGGTGGGCACCTGGCTGCGGGAGCGCGGGCATCGGGTGCGCGTGGCGGAAGGGCACGCACAGCCGTTGGCGCCGGACTCCGGCGCCGAGGACGACATCGACCTCGCCGTCAGCTTCGGCGGCGACGGCACCATGCTGCGGGCCGTCGAGCTGGCGTCGCCCGCGGGTGTGCCCGTCCTCGGCGTCAACCTCGGGCACCTCGGCTACCTCACCGAGGTGGAGCCGGCGGGCCTGCAGGCAGCCCTCGAGCGCTTTCTGGCCGGCGACTACGGCGTCGAGGAGCGAATGACGCTCCAGGTGACCGTGCACGGGACGGCGTCGGGCGCCGGCACCGCGACCCGGCGGGCCGCGGCCACGCAGTCGCTGGTGGCGCTCAACGACATGGTGGTGGAGAAGTCGGTGCCCCCCGGCCACGCGGTCCGCCTGGCGGCCAGCATCGCCGATCGGCCTTTCATCACCTACGCCGCCGACGGCATCCTCGTGGCCACACCGACCGGCTCGACCGCGTACAACCTCTCGGCGCGCGGGCCGATCGTGTCGCCGCACCTGCGCGCGCTCATCGTGACGCCGGTGTCGCCGCACATGCTGTTCGATCGCCCGCTGGTGCTGGGGCCGAGCGAGTCCATCCGCCTCGAGCTGCTGTCCGGTGGGCCGGCCGTGATCGCGGTCGACGGCTCGTGCCTCGAGCACCTCGAGCCCGGCGACGCCGTCGTCTGCCGGGCCGGCCATCACCCGGCACGGCTGGTCACCTTCGGGCGGCGTGACTTCCATTCGATCCTGAAGGCCAAGTTCAACCTCACCGACCGCTGATGCTTCTCGAGCTGGGCGTGCGCGACCTGGGAGTCATCGAGCGGCTCAGCGTCGTCCTCGGTCCGGGCATGACCGCCCTCACGGGCGAGACCGGGGCCGGCAAGACCCTGCTCGTCGAGGCGCTGGAGCTGCTCGTCGGTGGGCGGGCCGACCCGCTCCTCGTGCGCCCCGGTGCCCGCGAGGCCGTCGTCGAGGGCCGGTTCGAGCACGGCGGTGAGGAGCTGGTGCTGTCCCGATCGATCCCGGTGAGCGGTCGGTCGCGGGGCTGGCTCGACAACCGAATGGTCCCCGCGTCGGTCCTGGCCGAGACCGGGGCCGCGCTCGTCGATCTGCACGGTCAGCACGCCCACCAGTCACTGCTGGCCCAGGCGGCGCAGCGGGCCGCACTCGACGCTTTCGGGGGTGTGGACCACGCGCCGGTGCACGAGGCGCAGGCGCGTTTGGCGTCGATCGACGAGAGCCTGGCCGGGCTGGGCGGCGACGCTCGCTCGCGGGCGCGCGAGCTCGATCTGTTGGCGTTCCAGCTGGAGGAGCTGGACGGCGCCTCGCTCGGCGATCCGGACGAGGACGCGATCCTGGCCCGTGAGGAGGAGGCCCTGGCCGGCGCCACGCAGAACCGCGAGGCAGCGGCGGCGGCGCTGGCCGCGCTCCGGGGCGAGGGCACCGGCGCAGCGTCGAGCGGAGGCAGTGGATCTGCCGCGGGGGCCGTCGAGGCGCTCGGTATGGCCGTCGGGGCCGTCGCCGGCCGGGCACCGCTCGCCGAGGTGGAGCACCGCCTGCGATCACTCGAGGCCGAGCTGGCCGACGCCGCCACCGAGCTGCGCCACGCGCACGAGCAGCTGGAAGACGACCCGGCGCGCCTGGCCTTCGTGCGCGATCGGCGTCAGCTGCTCGCCGTGCTGCGACGAAAGTACGGCGACACCCTCGGCGAGGTCATCGCCTTCGCCGACGCGGCGCGCACCCGGCGAGAGGAGCTCGTGTCCCACGAGGAGCGGGTGGCCGGACTCGAGGCAGAGCGTGAGCTGGCCACGGCGGCGCTGGCCGAGGCCGAGTCGGCCCTCGGCGCCAGCCGCCGTGCCGCGGCACCTCGTCTGGCTCGCGCCGTGCAGGCCAACATGCGCGACCTCGCCATGCCCCGTGCCCACGTCGAGGTGGCGGTCGGCAGCGTCGATCCGGGCGACGACGTCACCTTCCTGCTGGGGGCCAACCCGGGGGAGCCGGCGCTGCCGCTGGCCAAGGTGGCCTCCGGCGGCGAGCTGTCCCGGGCCATGCTGGCGACGCGCCTGGTGCTGTCGGAGGCACCGCCGACGCTGGTCTTCGACGAGGTCGATGCCGGGGTGGGAGGTGAGGCGGCCCTGGCTGTGGGGCGGGCGCTGGCCGCTCTCGCCGGTCACCACCAGGTGCTCGTCGTCACCCACCTCCCCCAGGTGGCGGCCTTTGCCGACCACCAGCTCGCCGTGCGCAAGCAGGAGCGGGGCGGGCGCACGGTGGCCGAGGTCGCCCCGCTCGACGGCGCCGCCCGGGTGGTCGAGCTGTCCCGCATGCTGTCGGGGCTCCCCGGGAGCGCCACCGGGAGGCACCACGCCGAGGAGC
>JBPYEZ010000051.1:0-5161 GCA_051984395.1 Acidimicrobiales bacterium
TGAGGCCGCCGGCCAGCACCGAGGGGGAGTGTCCCAGCCCGAAGGCGAGCAGGGACACGTAGCCGGCGATGGCGCCGAGGAGGTGACCGAACACGATGTTGCGCGGCCGGGCCACGGCCGATTGCGAGCGGTTGAACACCAGGAAGGCGGTGGGACCCAGGGAAGGGACGACGAGCGGGTGACCTGACCAGTAGGCGACAGCGGTGATGATCCCGATCGACGTCCCGCTGGCCACGAACACGAAGGTCGCGTAGACCGCCCGCCGGCTGTGGTGCGCGGCCAGGGCAGGCAGCTGTATCAGCCCCGACGGCTGGAGGACCTGGCCCATACCTGCCACCTCCCTACCGACCACCGACCCGGTGATGCAGGGTCGGCGCGCGGCACTGGCCTGCTCTGGCAGTGCAGGCAATCTATCGAGTCACGATGAAATCCTACCCTTGGGAGCTGGGTTGTATCATGACTCGCAGCGAGAGGGGCGCACGTCGTCTCGACCCGGTACCGGTGGGCATGTCGACCAGCCGGGCGGGCCCGGTTTGGACGAGACGACAAGTTGGCATAACAGTATCGCTCCTCGATGCTTTCCCCCTATGCCTGACGACCACACTTCGCCCAATGGCGCGCGCCCAATTGAAGATGCTCAGTGCCGCCCGGCCGCCACCCCCGGAGACGAGCACGGCGAGCGCCTTCCCGCAGACGCCCTGCGTGGCGCCGACGAGCGCCCCGCCAGGACATCGGAGCGGGCCCTCGGGGACTTCACCCTCGGCACCGAGATCTTCCGGATCCTCCCGTTCGCGGTCGTGGTCGGCGCCCTCGCCGCGGGTCTGGCGCTCGGGCTCCTGGACCTGATCGGCCTGTTCACCCACCTCGCCTACTACGGCAGCCTCCGGGTCGGGCTGGTGGCTCCCACGCTGGGTCGCCTGGGGGCGGTGACGGTCGTCATCCCGGTCGTCGGCGGGCTCCTCGTGGGACTCATGGCACGGTACGGATCGGAGCGCATCCGGGGGCACGGCATTCCCGAGGCCATGGAGACGATCCTCATCGGCGGCTCCCGGGTCGAGCCCCGGTTGGCCGTCCTCAAGCCGCTGTCCTCCGCCATCTCGATCGGCTCGGGCGGCCCCTTCGGAGCCGAGGGCCCGATCATCCTGACCGGTGGGGCGGTGGGCTCGGTGCTGGCCCAGTTCTTCCACCTCGCCGCCCTCGAACGGCGAGTCCTGCTCGTCGCCGGGGCCTGCGGGGGCATGGCCGCGGTCTTCGGCACGCCGGTGGCCGCCGCCCTGTTCGGCATCGAGCTCATGGTCTTCGAATGGAAGCCGCGCTCGATGGTGCCCATCGCCGTCTCCGTGACGGTGGCCGAGGTCATCCGGAACGTCTTCTCGCATCATGGCTGGATCGGAGCCGCGCCCTTGTTCCCGGTGCCGCCCCACGGTGCCTTCTCCGGCGTCGGGGTGCTCGAGGCGTCGGCCATCGGCCTCGCCACCGGCGGGCTGGCGTGGGCCCTGACCGGCGCCGTGTACGGAGCCGAGGACGCGTTCAAGCGCCTGCCGATCCACTGGGCCTGGTGGCCGGCCATCGGAGGGGTCGTGGTGGGGGTCGGCGGGCTCATCGACCCGAGAGCCCTCGGGGTCGGCTATGCCTCGATCGGCGCCGAGTTGGCGGGCCAGATCGCCATCGGAGGCCTGCTTACCCTGCTCCTGGTCAAGCTCGTCATCTGGTCGGTCGCCCTCGGCTCGGGCACCAGTGGCGGCATCCTCGCCCCGCTTCTCATCATGGGAGCGGCGCTGGGCGGGATCATGGGCCACGCATTCGGGGGCGGCACCGCCACCTGGGCGCTCATCGGCATGGCCGGCACTCTGGCCGGGGTCACCCGCTCTCCGTTCACCGCTGTGGTCTTCGCCTTCGAGCTGACCCACGACACGGGATCGCTGCTGCCGCTGCTGGTCAGCTGTGCTCTCGCCTATCTGGTGAGCGTCCTGGTGCTTCGTCGCTCAATCCTGACCGAGAAGGTGGCCCGCCGCGGCTTCCACGTCATGCGGGAGTACGCCGTCGACCCTCTGGAAGCCCTCTTCGTGCGCGAGGTGATGCCGTCGGAGGTGTGCACGGTCACAGCCGACACGACGCTCACTGAGCTGCGCCTGATCCGCGACACGAACGTCGATGCCCGCCGCCAGCAGCTGTACCCGGTCGTCGACGGCGCCGGCGCCATGATGGGGGTCGTCCCATCGTCGGAGCTCAACGGGCGGGCCCCCGAGGGCGACGACGACGAGGTCGGCTTCCGGATGCACACCAGCGTCGTCACTGCCTACCCGGACGAGACGCTTCGCGCCGTGGCGGACCGGATGGCCGAGCACCGCCTGGGAGCACTGCCTGTGGTCGAGCGGTCCGCACCTGCCGGAGTGCTCGGGGTCGTCACCAGCTTCGAGCTCCTGGATGCCCGGCGCCGCCAGCTGGAGGAGGAGCGGCTCCGCGACCGGGTTCTTCGCCTGCGAATCCCCGGATACCCGCGCCCCCGTGCGACCGTGGGCAGCGGCAGGCAGGCATCGGCGCGACGAACCGGAGCCACTGGCCTCGCCGGCGGGCGATGATTTTTCGTCCGGCTGGATCGCCGATCTACCGGGGTGCCAGCCGGACGATGTCGGCGAGCCAGGCTTCGGCTGTGAGGATGCCGAGGCCAGGGTTGATGTCGAAGTGATCGGGGGCAAGCGAGTCGATGTGCCAGCCGGAGCTGAACGCGGCGCGCAGCTCGCTCTCGGTGACGCGGCGGGGACCCCAGTCGCCGGGCTGAGCGTCGCTGAAGCACATGAGGTGAAGGTGGCCACCCGGACGGAGGACGGCGTGCAGGGCGCTCACGTACCGGGCGCGAGCGACGTCGTCGAAGACGTGGAACAGCCCGCTGTCCAGGACCGTGTCGAAGGTCTCGCCCAGCGTGACTAGGCCGAGCGCGTCGAGTACCTGGAAGTTGGCGTCGACCCCGCGCTCGGCGGCCTTCTGCCGGGCGATCTCGATGGCCCGCGCGGAGACGTCGATGCCGAGGGTGCGGTCGCTGTAGCGCATTGCCAGCATCGTGTGCTCCCCTGTGCCGCACCCGGCGTCGAGGAGCGCGCCGGTGAACGCGCCAGCCTCCGCGAGGCGGACGAAGGCAGGCTGCGGGCGGCCAATGTCCCAGGGCGGCGCCTGGCCTGCGTAGGAGCCATCCCAGTCACGTACGGCGTCGCCATCGGTCATGTCCCATTCTCCCCCTTGACCGAGGCGAGCAGTAATTAGCCGGTCAGGACCGGGAGCAGCAAGCTCGTAGCGTCGCCACCCCCGATCCGGATCGTGTTCACGGCCGGGGGGAGCGGCGTGAACACGGGGGTCGTCGGATGGCTCTGGTCGAGGAAGAGGGTGCCTGGCAGTGAGTTGGGCACGTTGCCTGAAGTGATCCGGATCTGGAGCCGGTGAGCGCCGGCGAACGTGTATCCAGTCGGTTGCAGCGCGATCTCGTAGTCGTAGAACTGGCCGGGCTTGATCGGAGTAGGCGTCGTCAGGCTCTCGAGCGGCTCCTGTGCGGTACTGCCCGGGGCGAGCGCCCGCAGTGAGGCGCGGAGCTGGCCCTCGGCGACGACGTTCTCGGTGCCGTCCGGGCCGACGTCGACGAGCTTCGCGAACCAGTCAGTGTTGTTGGCGCTCGACGCGGCGACAAGGTGCAGAGCGACCGGGCCGGCAACGACCAGCGGTCTGGTGAGGACCGGGCTGCGCCACGTGAGTCCCTGTCCGGTCTCGAGCCGCTGGTCAGTGGGCACATAAGGTGAGGCTGCGGGCGTGCCCTGACTGTCGAGTGCCATCGAGAAGCCGGCGGCAGGGTTTGCCGGGTAACTGGCGACTGAGGCCGTCCGCGGCGGGGTTGTGGAGATGGCCCCCGCTCCGGCGAGAGACGCCGCGCCCAGGTACTGCCGTGTTGACTTCGCCTGCGGGAGCGGCCAAGAGGAGGACTCGATGTAACGGCCGGCCTGTTGGTCGTAGAGCCGGACGCGCGGCAGGTCCGGCACGTTCTCACCCATCAGGTACTTCTGGAGGAACTGGATCATCTGGGCTTCGGTGTCGTCCTGGTTCGGCGGGTTGGTTGTGGGTGCGAACCCGCCGCCACAGCCCTTGTGCGTGCAGGGACCGACGTTCAGGTAGGTCGGCACGTCCCGCTTGGCGAGCGCCTCGTACATGCGGATGTCACCGGAGACGAAGAACGCGTCGCGCCAGCCGTCTGTGATGAACACCGGCACCTTGATCCCGTCGACGAGGGTGATCGGGTTGCGGGCCTGGTAGAAGCCATCGTCGTACGGGTGCTCCAGGTAGTCGAGGGCGATCGGTCGGCCAGTCAGCTGGTCCCTCTTGGCGGTCAGGGTCCCCGGCAGCATGCTCGGATCGGTGTTGGGCGTCAGCAGTCCCGGCCCGCCCTGCACCGCCAGGTACTGAGCGTCGAAGGACAGCGACACGATCCCGCCGGGGGCAAAGGCGTCGTTGTAGATGTCGGCGAGGGCCTCGTCGGGCGCGATGGCAGCGAGGTGCGGCGGCGCCAGCTCGGCCGTCTTGAACTGCGTGATCCCGAGGTACGAGCCCCCCAACATCCCCACCTTGCCGGTCGACCACGGCTGGGTGCCCAGATACTCGACGAGGTCGTAGCCGTCCTTCGCCTCGCGGGGCGAGAAATAGTTGCCGTCGAGGTTGCCCTGGCTCCCGCCCGTCCCTCGCACGTCCACCACAGCGAACACGAACCCCCGCGTGGCGATGTCGCTCGCGCTGCCGCAGCCGCACAAGCCGTCGCGCCCGTACGGGGTCATCGCCAGCACGACGGGGAACTTCCCGGGCGCAACACCCTTTCCGTTGTAGGAGGGGAACGTGATCGTGGCGCCGAGCTGGACGCCATCGTCCATCGTGATGAACTGCTCCCTGGTGACCGTGCCGGGGTACGTCGGCGGCGGCAACTTCGTCGGAACCGCGGTGTCCGCCATCGCGACCGGCACCCCCGCGCTCCACACGATCAGCATTGCCAGCACGAGGGCTGTCAGCGTCGCGAGACGTCCCTGCACCATGCCCCTCACACGGATGACCGTTTCCGTTCCGTTGGTCATCAGTGCGGCTCCTCCCGTCGACCTCGGCATGGTACTGCCCGGTTCATCCTGTATGTACC
>JBPYEZ010000052.1:0-19816 GCA_051984395.1 Acidimicrobiales bacterium
AACAGGTAGTAGTGGCCCTGGGCGGCAGGCGTCCCACCGGCGGGGTCGCAGATCTGCTCCAGGCGCTGATCGGTGTTGTCGGTGCCGGCGGACGTGGCGGACCAGGCGAAGTCCTCGCCCCGGCCCAGCTCGACCAGTCCCGTGCCCGGGAAGCTCGCGCCCGCCGCCTGGTAACCGGGGGCGTGGACGTCCTCCTCCATCAGGATCTGCGGCGCGTAGTAGCCGACCTGCGGACCCATCACGGCGACCGGGTGCCCGCTGGCCGAGTGGTGGGCATCGACGAGGAGGGCGTTGCTCATCTGCCGGGGCAGGCCGAGGAGCCCGACGGCGTCCTGCAGAGCCGTCGGGTTCGGCTTGGTCAGGTTGCAGTTGGCCGTCGTGCTCGGGGGGCCGCCCTGGAGGGGCGCGCCGGGCTGGTCGGGGATGGCCGTCGTCGCCGGGTCGACCTTTCCGGGGATCTCGTAGGGGAAGCGTTGGTCGGTGATCGTCGTCGGTGCTCCGGGGTCGTTCTGCTCCTTCAGGTCGCCGAAGGCCGCCGCTCCGCCCGTCGCCCCCAGCTGGTGCTGGAGAGAGTCGAGGAGGGCGGCGTTGCGAACCTCGGAGCCACCGCCCCGTCCGAAGATCCCGCCGATCAGGGCGGCGACGTAGATCACGTCGGTGGGCTGCCAGTCCTGGGGCGGCCCCGCGGCGGCGGCGTAGTCGGCCGGCAGCAGCGAGGGATCGGTCCTCGTCCGGGCGATGTAGGCGTTGACGCCGGCCACGAACGAGCTCACCGTGGTGGCCAGCTCGACCCCGCCAGCCCCGTACTCGTGGGGCAGGGCGTCGAGCTGGGCCTGAGCCTGCTGCTGGGTGTACGGAGCCAGAAGAAGCTCGTCGTGGTCCATCTGCTCGAACGCGCACGATGGCCCGAGGAACTCCGACAGCGTCGCCTGCCCGTAGTGACGCAGGACATCCATCAGGAAGAGCCGGTCCTCGGCCTGGGCGTAGCCGATGCCGAAGGCGGCGGCGGCGTTGGTGCTGCCGTAGATGTGGGGCACGTCGTGGCCGTCGCGGTAGATGGCCACCGGTTGGGCCGCCGACGGGTGCTCGACCCTCGTCACGTCCTGAGGGCGGACCCCGAAGGAGGCGTCGTCGTAGTAGTTGGAGAGCCCGGCATTGGTGAGCCCCGGAGGGGCGTAGAGCAGCCCCGCGTACTTGCCGAGCTGGTCCTGGCTCGCCGGTGGCCGTTGGCCCGTGGCTTCGAACCCGAGCGCCTGGGCCGGGTCGACGAGCCCGTTCGCTCCGGGAGGAAGGATCGACAGGGCGTTGCCGTCGGCGAAGTCGTTGGCCCGGTAGGTCGGAGCCAGGTCAGATCCGGCCGCCGCGGTGACGCCGGTGGCGGCGCCCGCACCCGTCGCAGCCATGCTCCCGCTCAGCGCAGTCGCCACGAGGACGGCGGCGGCCACCTTCAGTGATCCCCGAACAGCCACGCCCCAGCCTCGACCTTCCTGTTCCGCTCACCCGAGCCGGCCGCACGGGCGGCCCGGCGACGGCTGCTGCCAACGCCGCCGAACAGATATTCGGCGCCGAGGACCCGGTCCCTGTCCTAGCCCCGCCGGCCCTCGGCGACCGGCGCAGCCGGCGGCGCCGACGGCGCTGCTCCCGCCTCGGCTGTTGCGCCCGGAGCCCCTTCGGACCTGGCCGGCGCCGGGGCGATGCCACGCAGCTTGTCGGCCAGCTCACCCGCCTTCTCGGGATCGGCGTAGGCCGCTGCGGTGGCGGCGTCGGACCCGGCCGCGGCCGTGGCGTGGATGCCGAAGAAGGCGGTGACCATGGTGCCGACCACGCCGGTCACCGAGCCGACAATGGCCACGATCTCGTTGGCGTTGCGGAACTTCCACACCGTGCCGGCGAAGACGCCGGCGACCACGACGAGGCCGACGACGACAACGACGGCCCCCATGAGGTTCCGCCACCTATCAGCCGCGCTCGGCATCTCGATACCTCCGTGAAGGGCCCGCCCACGAGTGGGCTGGAGGTTACCGCCTTCCGGGTGACCTACGTCGTGGTCTCCAGTCGGGGTCGGCGAGCTGGTGCCAGTGCTCGGCCTCGTCCGTCTCGCCCGACCGGTCGAGGGCAGCCGCCAGGTTGGCCATGCCCCTGACGTCGCCGGCCTCGGCCGCACGGCGGTACCACCGCTCGGCCTCGTGCACCTGATCCCGGCGTTCGAGCATGGCCCCCAGGTTGTTCATGCCGTCTTTGTGGCCCCCCTGAGCCGCCCGCCGGTACCAGCGCTCGGCCTCCCGAAGATCCCGACGTCGCTGGAGCCGTGCACCGAGGTTGTTCATGGCGTGGACGTGGCCAACGGAGGCCGCCTTGCGATACCACTCCTCGGCCTCCTCGGGCTTGTCGTGCGCCTCGAGGTGGACACCGAGGTTGTACATGGCGTCGGCGAACCCCGCCACCGCCGCCCGGCGGTACCACTCCTCGGTGCGCTCGGCGCTGACTCCTTCGGAGATGACGCCGAGGTTGTACATGGCCCGGGCGTGGCCGCAGCGGGCCGCCCGTACGAACAGGTCCGTGGCCTCCACCAGATCACCACGGGCGGCCTTCAGCACCCCGAGGTCCGCGATGGCGTCGATGTCACCGGTGAGAGCCGCCCACCGAAAGCACTCCTCCGCCTTGGCGGCGTCGCGCTCCTCGAGGATCTTCCCGAGCGTGTAGACGGCCCGGGCGTGACCTCGCTCGGCCGGCCGGTACCACCTCCGGAGCATGTCGGTCACGGCACGGAAGGCGGCGTGCAGACGCTCCTGGGCCGGCCGGCCCTGGAGTGGATCGTCGACTCGACCGGGGGGCGGAGATGCCACACCCACCGCTGGGGCTGACGCCCCGATGGGTGATCGCACCTCGGGCTGGACGACGGTACGGGCCTCGTCGACGCCGAGCTCCACGCTGATGAGGGCGCCGGTGCGGGAGCCCTCATCGTCGCCCAGACGACGATCGTCCTGCACGGCCACGCATGTGTGTTCTCGACCCGGCCGTTACGCACCTCTCTCGGGCGGCGCTTTCCCCCGATCGTGGGGGCCGAGAGTGTGGGCCGGGCCGCTAGGCCCGGCGAGGCACGGCCGCGTTACTCCTGACGTCCCGGAAGGGCACGTCGGCGTCCAGGCGGGCTTCTCGTGGAAGGCCGAGCACGCGCTCGCCGATGATGTCGCGCTGGATCTCGTCGGTGCCGCCGGCGATGGACACGGCGGGGACCGAGACGAGGATCTCGGCGATGAGTCCGTCCAGCGGCCCGTCCGCCCCCGTGAGCATGCCCCGCGCTCCCGCGATCAGGCCGTGGGTCCGGGCCGCCCCCCTGGCGATGACGCTGGCGCTCAGCTTGCCGATCGAGCCCTCGGGCCCCGGGGGCCTGCCCAGGGCGCGGGCCGCCCTGGCCCGCGCCGCGGTCCACTGTGCGGCGCGCGTCATGGCCAGGAGCCGGGCCACCTCCTGGCGCACCACCGGATCGCGGTTCCGACCGGTCGCCTTGGCCCGATCGGCGACGAGATCGGCCCGCCCCGCCCGCTGGGGGTACCACTGGTAGGGCTCGAGGCTGGCGACGATCTCGAGCTCGGCCTCGCGCACGGCCCGCCCGCTCCCCCACGAGGCCGGCCGACCCCGCATCCCGGAGAACAGCCGCCGCTCGTGAGCCAGCGTGGTGTGCGCCACGCTCCAGCCGTCGCCCACGCCGCCGATGACGTTGGCCGCCGCGACCCTGGCGTCGGTCAGGAACACCTCGTTGAAGGACGCGTACCCGTTCATCTGGCGCAAGGGGCGGACCTCGACGCCGGGCTGGTGCATCGGAAGGGCGAAGTACGTGATCCCGCGGTGCTTCGGCGCGTCCCAGTCGGTGCGGGCGAGGAGCATCCCGAAACGGGCGTGATGGGCGCTGGTGGTCCAGACCTTCTGCCCGTTGACCACCCACTCGTCCCCGTCGCGATCGGCACGCGTAGTGAGGCCGGCGAGATCCGACCCGCTGCCCGGCTCGCTGAACAGCTGGCACCAGGTGTGGGCTCCGGTGACGATGGGGCGCAGGAGCCTGGCCTTCAGGTCGTCCGAGCCGTGCTGGAGGATCGTCGGCGCGGCCAGCGCCATGCCCGAGCCCTGGGGTGGTCCGACCGCGCCCACGCGGTCGAACTCCCGCTCGACGACGTCGGCCATCGCCACCGGCAGCCCGCGCCCGCACCACTCGGGGGGCCACGTCGGGGCGCCCCAGCCCGACTCGGCCAGCAGATCGCGCCAGGCGACCAGGCTCAGCTCGGGGTCCCACCGCCCCGCCAGCCACGCCGCCACCTCCGCCGCGACACGGTCGGCGCCGGGAGTCGCCGCCGCCGTCACGCCCTCCACGCGCCGGCGGATCGCCCTCGAGGAGACACGGCCGCTGGCCTCCTGACCTTCAGGGATCGAGTCGGGCGCTGGCCGTGCCCGAGAAGACCTCGACCCCGTCCTGGTTCACCGTGCGCACGGTGAGCTCGGCGAGGTGGTGGCCGTCCTCGTGCCTGACGTCGGCGACCGTGGCGCTGGCCACGAGGGTGTCGCCCGGCCAGACCTGGGACCTGAACCGCCCCCCGAAGGCGAGCAGGCGACCATCGCCCACGAAGTCGGTCAACATCCGCCCGGTCATCGCCATCGTCAACATCCCGTGGGCGAACACCGACGGGTACCCCGCGACCTTGGTGGCGAACACCTCGTCGGTGTGCAGGGGGTTGTAGTCCCCCGACGCGCCGGCGTACTGGACGATCTGGGTGCGCTTCAGGTCCTCGACGACCGGCTCCTCGAAGACCGCACCGACGTCGAGCTCACTCGCCCGCAGCGCCACCTCAGCTCGCCGCCCGCTCGGTGCGAACCCCGACGCTGCGCGCCGTCACGACAAGGTCACCCTGCTGATCGCGGTACTCGGTGATCGTCTCGGCGAACATGAGCTTTCCGCCCCGGCGGCCCTCTTTCTCCCACGTCGCTCCGGGGCGGGTCGTCGCCGTCAGCACGTCGCCGACGCCGAGCGGCCGGTGGTACTCGAAATGCTGCTCGGCGTGGAGCCCCCGGCCGACCCCGCCCCCCGGTGGAGCCGACGCGCTGTCGCGCTGCCCGCCGGAGCTCCCGGCGGTGCCCGACGGCTCCCTGCCCGACCCGAACCAGGGGCGGCCGATCTTGGGGCGCAGCGGGTAGTCCGGATCGAACTGGGCGCTGGCCTGTACGAACGTCGGCGGCGCGATGATGCGCCCGACATCCGTCGACCGGGCTCGACGTTCGTCGTGGTAGACGGGGTTGGGGTCGCCAACGCTCCGAGCGAACATCATGATGTGGCCGGCCTCGATCGGGAACCGCTCCGCTGCCACCGCTGACCTCCTCGGCCACGTGTCGTGGCTGCACCCTACCGACTCACACCCCGAGGCGGCCCCTCGGCGCGCCGGTCAGGGCAGTGGCAGCGCCGGCAGCGTGATCTTGGGCAGCAGCGTCGTGGGCACCGTCACCGGTGGCAGCGTGACAGGCGGAAGCGGTGGCGGCCTGGGCACGATCGACGTCGTCGGCGGCGTGCTCGGCGCCCCCGGCACCAGCCCGGCCGTGGAGGCTCCACCGCCGCCGGCGGGAGCCTTCCCACCGCCACTGGCTGCGGTCGTCGCGCCAGGAGCGCCGCCCCCCGCGCCAGTGGCGGCCGCGGTGGAGGTCGAAGTGGTCGGCGGGGCCGTCGACGGCACCGGGACCTGGTTGCCCGAGAGGAGGTAGGGGTTGAGGCCACCGGTCGATCCGGACTGGTCGACCTCGGTCGGCGCTGCCGCCGCCGGCGCCAGCCCACCAGAGCCAGGTCCGTGGGCGAGCAGGGGCCCGCTTACCACGGCGGCGCCGATGATGCCGAGACCCAGGACCGCCAGGGCGGCACCAGCCACCGGCTTGCGCCCGGAGCTGGGAAAGGACAGGAGGCCGAGCCGGGTCCTCGACACGACCGTGGCCGCGTTCGCCGAGGCCTTCCACCGGCTGGTGGCCATGGCCACCAGCGTGGGTGGCACCGGGACGGCGATCGAGGCGAGCATGGCGCCGAGATCGTCCAGCTCGGCCTCGCGGTCCTGGCAGTCGTGGCAGCGGCGCAGGTGCTGCTCGAGAGACGCCAGCTCGGTCGGCGCCAGGCCACCGCCGCTGAAGGTGGCGAGGCGCTCGACGACCGGTCGGCAGTCGGTGGCCACGGGCCCCCGCAGCTGGGCCTGCAGGAAACGTTCCCGCAGCCCCGACCGGGCCCGGTGGCTGAGCTGGGTCAGGCCGTTCCCCGATACCCCCAGGACCGCGGCCGCCTCCCCGACGCCGGTGCGACGCACCTCGGTGAGCCACAGCACCGAGCGCCAGCGCTCGGGCAGGCTGCGGTACGCCGCCGCCACGACCGGCAGCCCGGAACCCCCTGCGCTCCTGAACCCGGTCGCGCTGCCCGTGTCGGCACCCGGTCCAGAGGCGGGCTCGCCACCGCCCTCGCGTTCGGGGCGCCTGGCCGCCTCGATGGCAGCGGCGCGCGTCGCCGTGAAGAGCGCCGTCTCGAGCTGGTCGGGGCTGTCGAACCGGGCCGGCCGGCCCGGCTTGAGCACCCGCACGAAAGCCTCGGTGACGGCGGCGGCGGCTTCCCTCGTCTCCCCGGTCACCGCGTAGGCGAGATCCCACGCGGGAGCGATGTGCCGCTGGCACAAGAACTCGAAGGCGCCGACACCTTCCTGCGTCTGGCGGGCCACCTTCTCATCGCCGACCGACGAGGGGACGCCAGCGAGCCGTGTCGGCCCGTCGCCTCGCATGACCTGCACTGACGGCCTCCTTGCTGCCGGAGCCCCCCCACCTGGATTCGCCCCCGGGCACCGGACGTCGTAGTCCTTCGTGGTCCGATGCCTCTTGGTGGCCATGATCACCTCGACGGCGGGAGACCGCAATGGTCAGAGTTGTCCATTTTCGACGGCCCGATGGACTAGTCAGTCGGCCACTGACCGAGAGACCAGCTCGTCGGGCGACTAGTCGTCGGCAAAGGGTACACGCCATCCCTCGTACCGGGTCAGGGTGGGTCCGGCCCGTCGAAACCGGCCCCGACCAGGGTGCCCTCGTGTGGGAGAGTCGGGGCCGTGGAGCCCGCCGACCACATCGCCGCCATCGCCACCGACGGTGCAGCACTGGCCGACACGGCGGCGACGGGCCTGGAGCGTCCCGTGCCCTCGTGCCCGGGCTGGGACATGGCCAAGCTCGTGCTCCACGTGGGCCTGGTGCACGGGTGGGCCGGGGAGTCCGTACGCCGACGATCGCCGGAAGGCGTCGACCGCGCCACGCTGCCTCGGGCTCCGGACGGCCCGCGGCGCCTGGCCTGGCTACGAGGCGCGACCACGTCCCTGGTCGAGGCGCTCGAGGGCGCCGGCGACGACGATCCTGCCGGTCGGTGGCGCGAGGGACCAGCCACCGCGTCGTTCTGGCGACGACGGATGGCACACGAGACCGCCGTGCACCGCTGGGATGCGCAGGCGGCGCTGGGTCGGCCGGAGCCGGTCAGCGCCTCGCTGGCGGCCGACGGCATCGCCGAGGTGGTCGACATCCTGCTCCCCCTCTCGGTGCCGGCGCTGTCGAAGGGCCCGGCCGTCGGCAGCCTCCACCTTCACTGCACGGACACCGCCGGCGAGTGGTTGCTGTCGATGCGGGAGGGACGACTCGACGTCTCGACCGGCCACGCCAAGGCCGACGCGGCTCTCCGCGGCGACGCATCCGGGCTCTTCCTGACCTGCTGGGGGCGGCAGTCGGGGTCGGGCCCCGAGGTCCTCGGCGACCAGTCCGTGGCCGACGGGTGGCTGGCAGCCATGGGCTGGTGAGCGGCCGTCAGCTGGTGACGAGGACCCAGCCGTGAGCGACGGCTGGGATCCCGAGCAGTACTCGAGGTTCAGGGTGGAGCGGGCGGCGCCCTTCTTCGACCTGCTCGGCCTGGCCCGTCCCGTGCCGGGCGGGTTGGTGGCCGACCTCGGGTGCGGGACGGGCGAGCTCACGGTCGCCGCCCACGAGCGCCTCGGCGCCCGCCGCACCCTGGGGGTCGACTCCTCCCCGGCCATGCTGGCGAGGGCCGGCGAGCTCGGGGCTGCGGGCGTCGTGTTCGCCGAAGGCGACATCGCCGACTTCGAGAGCGCCGAACCGCTCGATGTGGTGATCTCCAACGCCGCGCTCCACTGGGTGCCCGACCACACCGTCGTGCTGGCGCGGTGGGCGGCCGCTCTCGGGGAGGCTGGCCAGCTGGCGGTCCAGGTGCCGGCCAACGCCGACCACCCTGCGCACCTCCTGGCCGGCGAGCTCGCCGAGGAGGAGCCGTTCTGTTCCGCCCTCGGGGGCGCGCCACCCCCGGACCCGGTGCGACGGGTGCTCAGGCCCGAGGAGTACGCCACGGTCCTCGACGAGCTGGGCTTCGCCGAGCAGCACGTGCGTCTCCAGGTCTACGGCCATCGCCTGGCGTCGACGGCAGAGGTGGCCGAGTGGGTGAGGGGATCCAGCCTGACCCGGTACTCCTCACGTCTTCCCGACGAGCTGTTCGGCGAGTACCTCGACCGTTACCGCCGGCGACTCGTCCAGACGCTCGGCAAGCAGGAGCCCTACTTCTATCCGTTCAAGCGCATTCTCTTCTGGGCCGCCAGGTAGGCCACGACCGCGCTCGTCCTCCGGGCGGGCGATGGCAGGAGGCCGTGCGATGCTGGGAGACCCGGGCAGACACCGGGATCTCGGAGCGGACCGGGACCGAAGGGAGCCGCCGTGACCGTCGTCGACGAGGTGACCGACCTCCTCCAGCACCTCATCCGCAACGCCTGCGTGAACGACGGGACCGCCGAGTCCGGCCAGGAGGCGAGGAGCACCGACCTCCTGGCGTCCTACCTCGGGCAGCCCGGGCTGGACCTCGAGCGGTACGAGGCGCTGCCGGGCCGCGGCAACCTGGTGGCACGGATCGAGGGCAGGGACCCGAGCGCTCCCTCGTTGCTACTCATGGGACACACCGACGTGGTGCCGGTCAACGCGGCCCGATGGCGGCGCGACCCCTTCGGTGGCGAGCTCGTCGACGGCGAGGTGTGGGGACGGGGCGCCATCGACATGCTCAACGAGACCACCGCCATGGCGGTGGCGTTCAAGGCCCTCGCCGCCGAGGGCTGGCGGCCGCGCGGCACGCTCACGTACCTGGCGGTGGCCGACGAGGAGGCGCTCGGGACCTTCGGAGCCGACTGGATGCTGCGCCACCACGCCGACGCGGTGCGGGCCGACTACGTGCTCACTGAGTCGGGCGGCTTCGAGATGCCCCTGCCGTCGAGGTCCGGGCCGAAACGCCCGATGATGGTGGGCGAGAAGGGCACCCATTGGATGAAGCTCCGGGTGCGGGGCACGGCGGGGCACGGATCGATGCCGTTTCGCAGCGACAACGCCCTCGTGAAGGCGGCCGAGGTGGTTCGCCGGATCGCGGAGTACCAGCCGGGCACCGACATCGGTGAGGTGTGGCGCGCCTTCGTGAGCCGCGCCGACCTGCCCGAGGAGCTCGCCCGCATCCTGACCGATCCCGGCGCCCTCCACTCGTTCGTCCACCAGAGCGAGGACATCGGAGTGGCCCGCATGGCGCACGCGGCGACGCACACCACCTTCGCCCCGACCATCGCCCACGGCGGCACCAAGACGAACGTCATCCCCGACAGCGTCGAGCTCACGCTGGACATCCGCACCCTGCCGGGCCAGAAGGCCGAGGACATCGACCGGATGCTCCGGCACGCCCTCGGCGACCTCGCCGATCAGGTCGAGGTCGAGGCCCAGAACACCGACGAGGCGACGAGCTCGCCCGTCGACACGCCGCTGTGGGACTCGATGCAACGGGTCACCACCCGGCTCTGTCCCGGCTCGACCAACATCCCGTTCTTGGTCGTGGGCGCCACCGACGCCCGGTTCTTCCGGCGGGCGGGGTCGGTCGCCTACGGCGCCGGCCTGTTCAGCAACCGCATCTCCTTCGCCGACTACGCCTCGATGTTCCACGGCGACGACGAGCGCATCGACCAGGAGTCCCTCGGGCTGTGCGTGGAGTTCTTCGAGGAGGTCGCTCGCGACCTCCTCGGTTGAGCGGGGCCGTCGCCGTCCGGTCCCCCGCACCGTTGACGGCTCCGTGGCCGCCGCCTAGCGTCCGAGCCGGTCGTGACTGGCGTTGCGAGGTGGAACTGACCACCGGGGAGCGGCCTCGAGACACTGCGCCGAACGCCTGGGCCGTGAAGATCAGCGGCCGCCCACGAGCGGCCCTGCTTGGAGGTGCCCTGTGACCGTCGGCTCGCTGCTCGATCGATATCTCTCCGGACTCGGCGTCGATCCCGGGGCGCTGGGCGCCTCGCCCGAGGCGATCGCCGTAGCCGCCTCGCTCGACGTCGTGGCGGGTGTGGCTCCCGAGGTGGCCGGCTCCATCGCGTCCGAGCTGGCCGACCAGCGCAGCCATCTCAAGCTCATCGCCAGCGAGAACTTCGCGTCTCCCGCCGTGCTGCTCGCCATGGGCAACTGGCTGTCCGACAAGTACGCCGAGGGCGTGCCCGGCCATCGTCACTACGCCGGTTGCGACAACGTGGACGCCATCGAGTCCCGGGCCGCGGAGCTCGCCCGGTCCCTGTTCCGCGCCGACCACGCCTACGTCCAGCCCCACTCGGGCATCGACGCCAACCTGGTCGCTTACTGGGCCATCCTCACCCACCGGGTCGAGGCCCCCGCCCTCGAGCGCCTCGGCGCCGCCGACCTCAACCGGTTGTCGCCCGCGCAGTGGGAGGAGCTGCGGCACGCGCTCGGCGACCAGACCCTGCTCGGGATGGCCCTCGACGCTGGCGGACATCTCACCCACGGCTTCCGCCCCAACATCTCGGGCAAGCTGTTCCGCCAGGCCTGCTACGGGGTCGACCCGGCGACCGGTCTGCTCGACTACGACGACATCCGCCGGATCGCCCATGAGGTCCGCCCCCTCGTGCTGGTGGCGGGCTACAGCTCCTACCCGCGGCTCATCGATTTCGCCCGCCTGCGGGAGATCGCCGACGAGGTGGGCGCGACGCTCATGGTGGACATGGCCCATTTCGCCGGGCTGGTGGCAGGCGGCGTGTTCGGGGGCGACCACGATCCCGTACCGCATGCCCAGGTCGTCACGACCACGACCCACAAGACCCTGCGCGGCCCTCGGGGCGGGCTGGTCCTGTGCACCGCCGAGCTGGCGGCGGCCGTCGACCGCGGCTGCCCCCTCGTCCTCGGTGGCCCGCTCCCCCACGTGATGGCGGCCAAGGCAGTGGCGCTGCAGGAGGCGTCTCGGCCCGACTTCTCGACCTACGCCCAGGCCGTGGTCGACAACGCCCGCGCCCTTGCCGATCGCCTGCAGGCCGCCGGGGTCGGCGTCCTCACCGGCGGCACCGACAACCACCTGGTCATGGTCGACCTGCGCCGGTTCGGCCTGACCGGCCGCATCGCCGAGGCCGCGCTGCGGGACGCGGGCGTGACCTGCAACCGCAACCCGATACCCGCCGATCCGGAGGGCGCCTGGTACACCAGCGGACTGCGCCTGGGCACCCCCGCGGCCACGACCCTCGGCATGGGTGCCGACGAGATGGGACAGATCGCCGAGGTCATCGGCGACATCCTCGGGGCGACGAGCCCGGCCGCCATCGCCTCGGGCCCGAACGCCGGCAAGCCCTCTCGGGTCAAGTACGCCCTCGACGACTCGACGCTCCAGAAGGCCCGAGCGCGCGTGCAGGAGCTGCTCGGCCGGTTCCCCCTCTACCCGGGCGTCGCCCTCTGATCTCGGCGCGCTGCCCCCCACAGCAGCAGTGCGCTGCCGCCGAGGAGCACGACCGCCCCGACGCTCTCGACCACCAGTGAGACTCCGGCGAACGGAGCGGCCAGGGTGTCGCTGAATCCGAACAGGCCGACGTAGACGCTGAGCAGGAATCCGCCGATGGTGGCGACCATGAACCCGGCCGTCGCCAGGGCGGCGAGCAGCCGTCGGGACACAGCCAGCACGAGGGCCAGCACCACGCCGGCGATGCCCTGGAAGAGGAACAGGGGTCCGATGGTCGGGATCGACCGGTACTGTTCGTCGGCCCACAGGTGGAGGTGGATGGCACCGGAGGTGGCCGCCAGCGCGGCGCCAGCGAGCAGCGTGAGGGTCGTGGCGAGCCGCAGGATCGTGGGCCCGCTCGGTCCCGCCGTGGCATAGGTCGGCATCCGAACGACGACGCTACTGTGCATGGGCTGGCTCCGACTCCGAAACGGCTCGCTGCCATGTGCTACGGCTGGAGTCCGCGAGGGGATTGCAGCCAGGAGTCAGATGGGCTCGGCGTCACCCCCTCCGAGCCGAAGCCGTCGCCGCCCCGTCGACGGTGGCGGCCAGCTCGGAGACGAGCTCGGAGATGTCCTCACGGCTCGCCTTCGACTCGAGGGCGATGCGCATGGCGGCGAGCTCGCGAGCCAGGAAGTCCGTGTCGGCCAGCTGGCGGGACTGGGCGTCCCGATCCCGCTCGACTTCGGCCCGGTCCCGCTCGGCCTGGCGGTTCTGGGCCAGGAGGATGAGCGGCGCGGCGTAGGCCGCCTGGGTGGAGAAGGCCAGGTTGAGCAGGATGAACGGATAGGGATCGAAGCTCAGGCTGGCGGCCACCGCGTTGAAGATGATCCACAGCGCCACGAGGACGCTCTGTATGGCGAGGAACCGGGCTGTCCCGAAGAACCGGGCCAGCGCCTCCGAGAACCGTCCGAAGGCCTCGGGGTCGTAGTGGATCCCGCCGCTGACGCCGCGGGGCATCGCCAGGGTGTCTTCAGTGGCCATGAGTCGTCGTCCTCCTGTGGTCTCGCCAGTCGGGGGGCAGCACCCGGTCGAGCACGTCGTCGACGGTGACGGCGCCGACGAGGCGTCCGGCGGGGTCGGTGACGGCCACGGCCAGGGCGTCGTAGGCCGCGACGCGAGCGGCGACGGCGGCGGAGTCGGCATCGACCGGGACCGGCTCGGGCCGTTCGTCCAGGCAGCGGCCGATCGGCCTCGGGGGCGGCTCGCGGAGCAGGCGCTGGTAGCCGACGACGCCGAGATACCGGCCGGTCGGGGTGTCGGTCGGCGGCTGGGCGACGAACACCTGCGCGGCAAGCGTCGCCGGCAGGTCGGGGTCCCGCATCCGGGCCAGTGCCTCGGCCACGGTCACCGACGGGCGAAGGATGATGGGCTCGGGGTTCATCAACCCGCCGGCGGTGTCGGGGCCGTAGTCGAGCAGACGGCGCACGGGGGCCGCCTCCTCCGGGGCCATCGCTTCCAGCAGGGCGTCCTGACGATCCGAGGGGAGCTCGCCGAGGAGGTCGGCGGCATCGTCAGCTTCCATCTCGTCGAGCACGTGGGCAAGTCGCTCACGGTCGAGTGTCTCCACGATGCGCAGCTGCTCCTCCTCCGAGAGCTCCTCCAGCAGATCGGCGAGCCGGTCGTCGTCGAGCGCCGCCGCCAGCACCCGCCGGCGTGGCAGCGGGAGGGCCCGGATCGCCGCCGCCATCTCCGCTGGATGCAGCGTCGCCATGGCCGCGGCCTGGCGCCCGACCGGGCTGCGGACACTGAAGAGCTCGGTGGCTTCGAGCCAGTCGACGATCTCCTGGGGCCGCCGGCGGGCGAGGCGGCGACTGGAGCCGAGAGCGACGGTTGCCACGTTCCAGGCGAACGCCACATCGGGGTCGGGACGGATGCCCACGTCGACGACCCGCTGGCCCCGCAGCGATCGTCCCAGCAGCTGTCCGGCGACCAGGAGCTCGCCCGGTCGCAGCTCGAACTGGCGGAGGTTGATCGGCCCGCGCAGGCGTGCACCCTCGTGGCCGAGCTCGGCGATGCGGCCGGCGGCGACGAACACCCGCCGGCGCTCGAGCGCCACGAGGAACCCACGGACGTCGGGCGCCTCCTGGCCACCCCACGCGCTGAGCACCACGTCGGCGATCCGGCCGACTGCGGCCCCGTCGACGCCGAGCAACGACAACCGGACGAGCCGCGAGACGTAGACGAGCCGCTCGGCCATCTCGCCAAGCTATCTTCGCCGGCGGGCACCCCCCGTCGGCCGGGTCGGTGCAAGCACAGCCCGAGGACGTGCCCGCCGGAGGAGGTGGTGAGAGCGGCGGGTCGAAGCGTTCAGCTGAAGTTCACCCGACGCTCGTGCACCCCCGGATGGAGCATTCGCTCATCGACACCGGTCCTCAATAGCATCGAGGCGGTGTCATGGGGAAGACTCGGGCATTCTCGGTCGTTGGTGTTGGGTGCAGGTGAAGCGGATCGCGACGATCAGAGTCCCGCTCCGCTCGGCGAGGGAGGGGTGAAGACCATGGCGGTTTCCGCGAATGGCCATGAGGCGTCGGAGCAGAGGGCGCCGTTCGGCAACCACCCCCTGCCAAAGACCATCCGTATCCTGAGCGACCGGGCAGAGCTCGAGGAGGCGCTGCGCAAGGCGGCCGCCCACGATCAGGCCCTGGCCGAGCAGATCTCGAGAAGGGCCGCCCGCTACCGCCGCTGAGGGCCCCGGCGCCGGAATGGCACCCAACGGTGGGGTTTCGTGTCCGGGCATGGGGCGGATCGTGAGACCACCTGCGTCTACCCTCTCGTCATGCGCCGGCGCCCGAGCAGCTACGGCGGCGACGCCGGTCGCGGCGGTCCCACCCTCCATCGCACGGTCGAGCTCGATCTGGACATCTACACGTTCGACATCGACTTCGCCGGCCATGTCAGCAACATCACCTACATCCGCTGGTTGGAGATCGGGCGCCTCCAGCTGCTCGTCGACGCCGGCATGCCGACCCCCGAGCTCCTGGCCGAGGGGCTGGCGCCGTTGCTGGTCCGCACCGAGATCGACTACCGGCTCCCGCTGAAGCTCGGGGATCCCGTGCACCTGTCGGCGGACCTGGCCGAGCTGCGGGCCGCCTCGGCGGCCATCGACTTCCGCATCACCTCGAACGGCCAGCTGGCGGCGACGGCCCGCCAGCTCGGGATCTTCGTCAGGCTGGACACGGGCAAGCCCGCTCGTATCACCCCCGACCGTCGCGCCCGCTTCGCGCCCTATCTCAAGCAGGAGCAGCCCGATCGCGAGAGACTGGGGCCGTGAGAGCGCTCGGCGTCCATCACGTCTCGATCAAGGTCGGAGACACGACGGAGGCGGTGCGGTTCTACTGCGACGTGCTCGGGCTCTCGGTGCGGTCCGACCGACCCGAGCTCGGCGTCGGTGGCGCCTGGCTCGACGCCGGAGGCCAGCAGGTCCACCTCGTGGAGGGTGAGCTTCCCCAGGATGCGGGTCAGCACTTCGCCCTCCTCGTCGGCGACCTGGACCTCGCCATCGACGATCTGCGCTGCCGCGGCGTGGCGGTATCCGATCCGATCCCCATCGGATCGTCCCGGCAGGCCTTCGTCAACGACCCCGACGGCAACCTCATCGAGCTCCACCAGCCCGGCTGAGCTGCCGAGCCGATGGCGCCGCCCGCTGGCGGCCGAGCTGATGGCGCCGCCCGCTGGCGGGCACGGCACCGTCTCTCGTTTGAGTCTTCTTCTTCTCCCCGATCCCCGGCGCGACGCGGTGGCGGGGACGGAAGCTGGATCGTCGACCCGACTCCCGTCCCCGCCACCCGGGGGGGGTTCCTCGCCGCTACAGGGCCTCGCTGCCCCGCTCTCCGGTGCGCACCCGCACGACGTCCGACAACGGGGCGACCCAGATCTTGCCGTCACCGATCTTGCCGGTTCGTGCTGCGGTGGTCATGGCGTCGACCACCTCGTCGGTCTGGCTGTCGTCGACCAGAACCTCGAAGCGAACCTTGGGCACGAACTCCACCTGGTACTCGGCGCCCCGGTAGACCTCGGTGTGCCCACGTTGGCGCCCGAACCCCTGCACCTCACCAATCGTCATGCCTTGCACGCCGATCTTCTTGAGGGCCTCGCGTACGTCGTCGAGCTTGAAGGGCTTGACGATCCCAGTGACGAGCTTCATCGGGCGTCTCCTTCCCAGTTCCTCTCATCGGTCGACGCGGTCATGCCGGTTGGTGGGAGGGCGACGTCGGGACCTCCTCCTCCGCCAGCGCCGCCCCCGGAGCGCATGCTCGCTCCTTGGCCGGCACTGGCCAGCGCGCCAGAGCGGCCGACGCGTTCGAGCACCCGTTCATCGGGATAGACCTCCTCGTCGTGCACGGCGACGTCGCCAAGCTCGAGCTCCTCGTCGGTGTACCGCAACGGTACGAACAACCCGACGATCTTCAGGAGGATGAAGGTGACGATGGCGTCCCACCCGATGATCGTGAGGGCGGTCATGAACTGGAGCATCACGAGCCAGGGGTGCCCGTAGATCAGGCCCCGGATGGACACGCTGGACGTGCCACCAGACCCGATGTACTCGATGACATCGGGGTTGGCGAAGAAGCCGACCAGTAGCCCACCGGTGAGCCCGGCGATCCCGTGGGTGTAGACGACCCCCATGGCGTCGTCGACCTTGCTGAACGGCCGCACCTTGGAGAGCTTGTTCCACGCCAGCCAGACGATGCTCGAAGCGATGAGCCCCATCAGGAGGGCGCCGGTACCGTCGACGAAGCCGGCAGCCGGAGTGATCGCCACCAGGCCGACGATCATGCCGTTGACACCGCCCAGGAAGGTCGGCTTTCGCTGGGGGCCGGCGAACATGTCCCAGAGGACCCACGTGAGCAGGGCCGCTGCCGCGCACAGGTTGGTGTTGATGACCGCGGTGGAGGCGGCGGCGCCGGCGAAGTACGGGTCACCCCCGTTGAAGCCGTTCCAGCCCAGCCACAGGAGGCCGGCGCCGACGGCGACGAACATCAGGTTGTTGGGCGCGGCGATGTCTCGGTCGCGCTTCAACCTGGGTCCGATCACGGCGGCGGCGACGAATCCTGAAGTGCCTGCGGCTAGGTGGATGACGTAGCCACCGCTCCAGTCGACAGCCCCCTTCTGCGCCCAGTACCCGCCACCCCAGATGAGGAAGGCGTTCACCGAGTACACGAAGGTGCTCCAGAGCAGCACGAACGGCACCCACGCCTTGAGGTTCATCCTGCCCAGCACGCTTCCCATGAACAGCAGCGGGGTGATGGCGGCGAACACGAACTGGAAGTAGACGAGGGTGGACAGCGGGAATCGGAACCGCGGCATCAACCCGGCCCCGCTGAGCAGCGGAATGTTGGCCTGGTTCTGCTCCATCCCGTGGCCCACCACCTGCCCCGGGATGCCGACCATGTTGTTGAGGATGCCGGGCCCGACGTGCCACGGGGTCCCAAATCCCATGTCGTAGGTCCACAGGACCCAGGCGACGAGGACCACCGAGAAGCCGGTGAAGGTCATCAACAACGTGTTGACCGCCCAGCGTTTCTGGACCAGACCCCCGTAGAGCACGGCGAGTCCGGGGATGCTCATCAGGCCGACCAGCGTCGCCGACACCAACTGCCAGCTGTTGTCGCCTGCGTTCAAATACGTTGGGTACGGGTGGAGCAAATTAGCCACCTCCTAGGGCTGTCGATCGCATCGCTCGCTCAGTGCGACGGCGCGAACGCTCAATCTCAACCGGCCACGCCGGCGTCTTCGACTAGACGAACTTCCGAACGATGTGGCGACCCTGCGTCAGTGCTCACCTCCTCTTGCCCCGAGGTGCGGTGTAGCGCGCCGAGCTCGCAGGCCGAGCTCGCACGGCCCCTGCAGCCGGTGCGGGCGAAGGGACGAGCCTGCGGAGGCCCGAGAGCCAGGAGAAGACGCGGTTGTCTCCGCCACTGGTGTCCCGTGTCTGACGGGCCACCAGCACCATGAGGAAGACCGCGTAGGCGAAGAACAGGATCTGCATGAAGAACTCGGGCCCCCACGGCCCGACGGCGACCAGCAAGGCGCCTGCCGCCATGAGCACGCCCCGCCGAGTCACGGTCGCGCCGGCGAACAGCACGGAGAGCACGAGGCCGATGAGCAGGTAGCTCGTTCCAGTGGCACCCGACGCAACCCTGCTGCCGAGGTTCGGCACCCACAGCGCGCAGAACGCTCCGGCAGCGGTGGCCGCTGCCAGCAGGCTGATCCAGCGGTGCCGTTCGGCCAGGCGGATGGTCAGAGGTCCGGGACGTTCACGAGCGCCTGCACGCTCGCGCCCGCTGGACCGCGGTCGCTCGAGAACTGCACGTGATTGCTTCGTAGCCACGTCAGCCAACCTTTCCCGACAGGAGTTGGCGTGACGGTACGGCTCGTACGTCACAGGCGTTCGACAGGCTGATTAACAGCGCGTTAACAGCCTGACGCATCGGACTGAAACAACGAGCCGCTTGGATTAACACGCCGTTTACAAGCACTGAAGCAGCACGAAACAGCCGAGTCCTACGATCCGCACGCGACGGAGGAGGTGTCCACGTGCAGGAAACGACCCGATCGACGCACTCGTACGAGCCTTCGCAGGGACGCGCCAATGAGATCCCGACGGCCCACGCCGCGGCTGAGCCGCTGATCGTCGCCGTCGTGCACTGGCCGGAGGACGAGGACCTTCTCCGTTGGTTCGCAGAGTCGGGGACGGCACGGCTCGTGCTCGCCCGCGGCGACGAGCCCGTTCCGTGGGTCGACGACCCTCTTCAGGATTGGATGCGCGTGCCGGTGCACCTCGGCGAGGCCCAGGCTCGTCTGGAGACGTTGGCCCGTCGCGTGGCAGACCGACACCGCGTCGCGACCGTCCCCCAGGTCGACGACAACGGCCGGTTGTTCCATGGTGGACGCTGGGTTGCGCTGTCTGGCGTGACGGCGCGACTGGCGACCGCATTGGTGGAAGCGTTCGGACAGGTCGTCGAGGACGCCGATCTGCTGGCCTGCGGCTGGCCGGACGGGGGCGGGCGACGCGACACCCTGCGAGTCCAGTTGACCCGACTGCGGCGGCGCATCAAGCCGATCGGCTTGGGGATCCTGTACGTGAACGGCGGCCACGTCCTCAGCGACCTGCGCCAGCTGCCCCCGACGCTCCGACGCGACGGCAGTGACCCCGCCTCGCGCGCCCCGTAGCCCCTCGCCGCGGTCGCCCGATGGGCGGGTCGCCTGCCAGCGGGCCGCTCCGGCTGGGCCGGCAGTGGCGGTCCTGGGATCGCGCTGCCAGCGAGGGTCGGGCCCCCGAGTGCGCAGGCCGCTTCCTGTGGGGCCCGCCTCACCGCCGGACCATGGGGAATACGGCCGACGTATTCTCCCTCTGCTTGGGGATCAGGCTCCTGCGGGCCCCTGGCCAAGAGCGCTAAAGGACGGGAACAGGTACCCTTCAGGAACCGGGATATGGGACGGGCGTGAGACCAGTCTTGGGGGGGGCCTCCCGATCGCCCTTTGTGTCCTAGGCGGAAGGGGGGCGCCGTGGGCATTCCGATCATGTCCGGCGCTCGGTGTGCCGGAGGGAGAGCGTGGGCGTCAGGTCGACGCTGGGACAATCCCGGCGCCCGCTCTCGGGGTGACGGGAGGGCCTCGTGAGCGTTCCGATCGGCCGCAACCCGTGGCCGTTCCTCAAGCGAAACATCTGCCAGCACTGCCGCGAGCAATTGCGGTTCGTCGCCACCCGCGACGGACAGGAGGTCGTCATCTGCCCCAACTGCGACTCGCCGCTCGGCGTGTTCAGGTGACGGCGCTGCCCTGTTGACAGCGCTGCCCTGTTGACAACGCTGCCCAGGTGACCGTGCAGCACAGACCGCTGCCGGCACGAACAACCTGCCTGAGCTGGTGAATCAGCGCTTACAGGACCTCGTCGGCCGCGTCCGGCCGGCGCGAGGCGGCCGACGGCCGACCCGTCCCGCTCCAACGGCCCCGGCTGGTCCGGCCACTCCGGGT
>JBPYEZ010000053.1:0-25670 GCA_051984395.1 Acidimicrobiales bacterium
TCGCAATCGGCCGTGGCCCGGCCGCGCAACATCGTGTTCGGTCACCTCCTCGGCGCCATCGCCGGCTACGTGTCCCTGCTCGCCTTCGGGCTGGGACACTCCCCCTCGGTGCTGGCCGGCGGCCTCACCGTCTCCCGGATCGGAGCTGCCGCCCTGTCGATCGCGTTGACCTCCGGGGCGATGATCGCCCTCAGGGCCGAGCACGGCCCGGCCGGGGCCACCACCCTGATCGTCAGCCTCGGCTTCATGACCACCCTCGGCTCCCTCGGGCTGCTCATGGCCGGCGTCGTCGGCCTGGCGGCCGAAGGTGTCCTCATCGACCGCCTGGTGGGCCTGCGTCTGCCCTTCTGGTCGGGAGCTGGGTCCGACCGCCGGTCGACAGCACCCCTCGCCGTCCCTCGCGGTTTGCGGGCGCTGCCGCCCGCCGGAGAGGTGACGAACGGCCACGGAGGACCGGTGAACGACGGGCGCCGTCGACCGGACCGCCGATCCTCGAGCCTGCCCTCCTGGCTCATCGGACCGGGCGAGGGGAGGCGGCTGCAACTCGGTGGAGAGGACTGCACGGTGAAGGTCCAGGATGCGCACGCAGGAGCGGGCTATTCCGTGCTCGAGGTCGCCTTGATGCCGGGAGTGCCGACCACGCTCGTGCACGCCCACTACGACTTCGCCGAGAGCTATTACGTCCTGGAGGGCGAGGTGGAAGCCGAGGTGGGAGCCGACCGGGTACGGGTCGGTGCGGGTTCGACACTCTGCCTGCCGGTCGGGGCCTCGCACCTTCTGACTGCGACCGGGCGCAGGCCGGCTCGGTGCCTCTGCATCACCGACCGGGCCCGTCACTCCGACCTCGAGTTCCTTCCGTGACACGACCTGGTCAGGGCGCCGGTACCTCGCCGGTTAGATTCGCGTCGTGGATGACGTCTGCGTCTGGTTCAATCCGGGTTGCTCCAAGTGCCGGAGCGCCCGCGACCTCCTGGAGGAACGTGGCGTCGAAGCCGACTACTTCCGCTACCTCGACCGGCCTCCCACTCGCGCCGACATCGAGCGGGTGATGCAAGTGACCGGCATCGACGAGCCCAGGGCCATGATGCGCACCGGCGAGCAGCTCTACCAGGAGCTCGGCCTCGACGAGGCCGACCGGGACACCCTGATCGACGCCATGGTCGACCACCCGATCCTGATCGAACGTCCCATCGTCATCCGCGGGGAGCGCGGCGTCGTGGCCCGGCCGCCGGAGAGGCTCCTCGATCTGCTCTGAGGCTCGACTCGGGCTGAGGCGGGGGACGGACGGCCTAGCCGGTTGATGGCGGGTCGGGAAGCGGCAGGGGGCAGGCACCGCCCAGCGCGTCCGTCGTGGCCGGATCCACGTCGGTGAGGAACGTGGCGTGGAACCTGTTGATCAGATTGGCCACACCCACGGTGAAGCACAGCTCCATCAGCTTCTGGCGGGAGAGGAACGCGGACAGCTCGGCGTACAGGGCGTCGTCGATCGGCTCGAGGCGGCTCGAGCGTCGGGCGTAGCGAACGATCGCCTGCTCTTCCTCGGAGTACAGGTCAGGTGGCAAGGGGTCGTCGGCGATGTGAGCCAGCTGGGCTTCGTCCAGTCCGGCGCTCCGACCGAGCACCACATGGGTGGGCACTCAGTAATGGCAGTCGTTGACGACCGAGGCGCCGAGGTAGGCAAGCTCGCGCTGGGCCGGGGTCAAGCTGTTGTTGGCGTAGGCCACGCTGAGGAACCCGAGGAGACCCTGCATTGCCTCCGGGTGGTTGGCGACGGCCTGAATGACTGCGAAGTCACGGCCGGCGACGGCACGCATCGCCCGTAGGAGCTCGACCGCTCTCGGGTCGGCGTCCGGGTCGTCGGGGTCGACCAGTGGGAGGCGTCCCATCACCGACGCGACAGACTACTCACGGGGAGAGCCTGTCTGGTGAGCGCAGAGGAGTGACGAGTGTGGTGACTACGGAGATCACGTCCGCCGGTGCGGCCCGAGCTCGGCTGACGTGCTGACCCCGGCCGTCGACAGCGTCCGGCTCTTCCTCCACGTCCTCGCTGCCACCGTGTGGGTGGGCGGGCAGCTCACGCTCGCCGGACTGGTCCCTGGGCTGCGCGCCCTCGGTGCCGACGTCCCGTCGACCGTGGCCCGTCGCTTCGGTCGTATCGCCTGGCCGGCGTTCGCCCTCCTGGTCGGGACCGGCATCTGGAACGTGATCGCGGTGCAACCCTCTCACCAGTCGGGCTCGTGGCGGGTGACGCTGTGGATCAAGCTCGCGGTCGTGGCCCTGTCGGGCGTGTCCGCCTGGCTCCACGGCCGGGCGCGCTCGCGGCGGGGCCTGGCGGCGTGGGGGGCGATCAGCGGGCTGACCGCCATGGCTGCACTGCTGCTCGGGGTGCTGCTCGAGGGGTGACGTCGGCACCGAGCGCGGCCCTCCGCCCGGCGGCCAATGTGGGGCTTCGTATGACCTGTGCTGGGGTAATGACGGTCCATGGCTGAGACTCGGCTGGACCGCCACGTCTGGGCTCCGGTCCTCACGGTCGGCGTGATCCTGTTCGTCGCCGACCAGCAGACCCTGATCGCCACCCGGGATCCGAACTTCGTTCCGTCCGTCATCCTGCTCGGGGCCATCGTCGTGCCCGCGGCGTTCGTGGCCTTCGTGTACGGCAGGCGTCTGCCGTATGACATACCCGTCGGTATCGTCCTGGGCACGGCCCTGCTCGGAGGTGTGATCGGCACGATCGTCGCCGGCGTGGTGGAGTTCAGCACACTGCGGCACCTCGGGGTCCTCCCGCTGTTTGGGGTCGGCGTCATCGAGGAGGCCGCCAAGCTCATCGTGCCCCTGGCGGTGCTTCTCCTGTTCCGGTACCGGCGGCCTGCCGACGGGATCATCGTGGGAGTGGCCTCGGGTGCCGGCTTTGCGGCTCTCGAGACGATGGGTTATGCGTTCGTCGCGCTCGGGCGTACGCACGGGAACGTGTCGGCGGTCGCGCATCTGCTGGTGCTCCGCGGGCTGCTCAGCCCTGCCAGTCACATGGCGTGGACGGGCGTGGCGGCTGCCGCCCTGTGGTCCGCTGCCTCCACCGGCTGGTCGTGGCCAGGCCTGCGCCGCTTCATCGCCATCTTCGTGATCGTGGCGTCGCTCCACGCTCTGTGGGATGGCCTCACGAACCTGGCGGGCTTCGCCGTGATCGCCGGCGTGAGCTTTGGTCTGCTGGCGTGGATCACACACAAGGCTGCCATTGGGGAGAACGTTCTCCGTCAACCCGAGCCGCCGAGGAGGCCGCTCACCGCCACGCGGCCCCGGTAGCGTTGACGCTGCGACGACGCTGACAAGATCGGGCTGTCCGATGGCGACGGGCGGCCTCGTCATGAGCCGACGGGGAGTGTGAGCTGAGCTTTCTCTTCGCCCTTCTGGCGGCGTTCTCGAACGCCTTCAACCTCGTGTCGCAGCACGTCGCCAGCATCTCGGCGCCCCCCGGCCGACGGCCGTGGCAACTGGCGCGGTATCTCATCAGCAATCCCCTGTGGGTCCTCGGAGCCGTCGCCCTGCTCGGCGCGTTCGTCTTCCAGGCGGTGGCGCTCCATCTCGGAGAGCTCTCCGTCGTCCAACCCCTCCTCGTGAGCGAGCTCATCTTCGCCCTCCTCCTGCGCCGGGTATGGATCGGCCAGGACGTCTCCCCGTCGGCCTGGGGTTCCGCCGCGCTCATGTGTCTCGGTCTTGCCGTGTTCATCGTGATGGCCGAGCCGCGAGGGGGCGGGCCGAACCCGACCTCGCTGGCCTGGCTCTCGGCGGTCCTCACCATGTCGGCGTTGGCCGCGGCGCTGGCGGCGCTCGCTCGCACCGGGTCGCCGGCGCGCCGCGCCGCGCTCTACGGGGCGTCCTCATCGGTCGTGTGGGCCCTCGAGGCCACCTTCATCAAGGCCACCACCGACAGCCTCGCCGCCAGCGGGGTCGTCGCCACCCTGGCCCGATGGGAGCCCTATGCCCTGGTGGTCGGGGGCATCTGCGGGACGATCCTCGTGCAGGCCGCGCTCCACGTCGGGCCGTTGAGCGCGTCCCAACCCCTCATCGTCGCCGTCGATCCCTTCGTCAGCATCGTCCTCAGCGTGTGGCTGTTCAGAGAGCGGTTCACCGACGACCCCGCCGAGATCGCGGTGGGAAGCGTCGCCTTCGTGGTCATGGCGATCGGCATCGTGCTCGTCACCAGGACGGCAGGTCCGGTGGCCGCCCGCCCCGTCACCCAGCCGACCGCTCCGCTGACCCCGGAGGTGGGCCGAGAAGGTGGGAGACGACCCGACTGAAGAGCACCCCGGCTGTAGACGCTGTAGACTCTCCTTGGGAGGTGCGAATGCCGGCCACGGTTGCCCACGCCATCAAGGTGCTGGAGGAGCGTTCCGGCCAGGACGCGGCCCTGGCCGAGACGGTCGTGTTCCTGGCCGCCGAGGCGGAGGGCCCGGAGGGACCCTTCGATCGGCCCGCCGCCAGCGTCCTCGAGGCGGCGGCACGGGTCAACGCCCGTCGTCAGCGTGAGCGGCGGGAGGAGGCGGTCAGCGGAGCGCTCCCGACCGCTGCGGTGGTGGAGCTCCTCGGCTCGGTCGGCGATCGCAAGGGCGTCGACCGCCGACGCCGGCGGGGGCAGCTGCTCGGGTGGAGGGCTGGGGGACGGACGCTGCACCCCGCCTGGCAGTTCGATCCCCGGCGCGGCGACACCCGTCCGGGCCTCTCGACGGTGCTCGAGGCGCTGTCCGAGGTCGCCCCCGATCCCCAGGCGGCCGATGCGCTCATGCGGGCGCCGCGAGAGGATCTCGACGGGCGGACACTGGCCGATCTCCTCGCCGCCGGCAGGATCGAGACCGTGCTCCGCCTCGTCCGGGCGGCGCAGGACCAGTCCTGACCGACTTCCCGGAACGGCGACCACCGGGACTGCGCCTCACGCCGAACAGGGGCACGTGGTGGCGGATCGACGCAGCTCGCCCCGAGGACTGGTCCTGGCTTGCCTTCCCCTCGCCGAGGGGCCGCTTCGATCCGGTGTCGGGTCGGTTCCGGGTCCGCTACGCCGCCAACCGCGCCGCCGCTGCCGCACGGGAGCGCTTCCCCGCCCGGACGCTGACCGACGCCGACGGCGAGCTGTGGCTCGTGCGCCTGGATGCCATGCCTGCCGGGCTGCGCCTCACCCACCAGTCCACCCTGGACGCGCTGGGCCTCGACGACCGGGTGAGCACCGGGCGCCTCGACGTCGACAGGCGGCGTCGTGCCGACCCCCTGCTCGACACGTGTGGCCGACTGGTGGACGCCGTGTACGACTGGTGGGACGGCCGTCCGCCTCCTCTGGTCTATCGGACCCGCACCATGCCCGAGGTGGGCAGGACGATCGCGTTCACGGAGTGGACCTCGCCACGGATGGTGTCAGCTGGTCGCCTGCGGGACGCGACGGCGCTGCACACCTACCTGGTCCTGGGCGCGGGGTTCACGGTGCCGGAGAGCTGGCTCCGATAATCCCGGTACGGTCGCACTCGCCAGCCATACAGTCGTCGCCATGAACGAGGCGCACCTTCAGTTCCTGGCCAGTCCCGAATGGGCGCAGATGCTGGAGACCGAGCTCCTGCCGTGGGCGCTCGGGGTGGCGAACCTCGGTGACGACGTGCTCGAGGTCGGGCCGGGGCCGGGACTGACGACCGATCTCCTGCGACGGCGGACGTCGAGGGTGACCGCGGTGGAGGTCGATGCGGACCTGGCGACGGCGCTGGCGGCGAGACTGAAGGGCACCAACGTGGAGGTCGTCCACGCCGACGCCAGCGACTCCGGCCTCCCGGCGAACCGGTTCTCGGCCGCGACCTGCTTCACCATGCTCCATCACGTCCCCTCCGTCGAGATCCAGGATCGGTTGTTCGCCGAGGTGCACCGCGTCCTTCGTCCGTTGGGATCCTTCATCGGCAGCGACTCGGTCGACTCCGAGTGGCTGCGTGAGCTCCACGCAGACGACGTCTTCGTCCCTGTCGACCCCGACACACTGGGCGCGCGGCTCGTGGCCGCCGGCTTCAGCGCGGTCGACATGGAGGTTCTGGACTACAAGGTCCGCTTCAGCGCGGCCAAGTCCAGCTGAAGCGGACTAGAACCTCGATCCCCAGTGGCCGTCGAAGCGTTGGCGATGATGTCGGCCGAGCCGGAGGGCGACCAGGACGAGCAGCACGAGGGGCAGGGCTGGCACCAACCACATGTGGAGGGCGAGGGCCAGCACCGCCACCGCGATGAGAATCCCGCCACCGGGAAACGCCGGGTACCTGCGGGCGGGGAGCGGCTGCCACCGGTTGGCGGGCTCCAGGGCGGCGGGCCGCGGGTGCCCAGGGATGTCGTCGACGAGCCGATCGAGGTCCCGGAGGTAGCGGGCCGAGTACACCTCGCCCAGCCGCTCCTCGAACTCGTCGAGGGTGAGGTAGCCCGCGCCGGTCGCTTCCCGAAGCAGCGTGACCGCCCGGTCGCGGTCGGCGTGCGAGGCCCGTAGCCGACCCTCGTCGGCGTGCCACTGCGGCCGTCCCCATCGGACCGGCGGGCTGGCCAGGCTCGCCGTCGGCCAGCGGTGGGGTGGTGCGTCGAGCCGGGCGTGCCGGCGACGGGCCAGCCACAGTCCCACCGCCATCAGCGCCGCGATGAGCAGGATGGCGCCGTAGCCCGCCAAGAGCTCGAGCGTGGCGCCCATCCCTGCTTGGTGCCAACCAGGTTGGCTGAACCAGTCAGGACCCATGCCCGCCTCCTGCAACCGGCCGGTCTCGCCGACCGGCCTTCTCGCCACCCTATCCTGCCCCAATCGGCGCAGCTCTGGCAGGCCGACCGGCGACCGGTGCGCTCAGCCCGGCGCGGGCATGGCGGTCGACGCCGGGCGCACCCCGTGGTCCGGGGGCTCGAGACCTGCGGTGTCGCGCCAAACGATGATGGCCTCGGCGGGGAGGTCGACGTGGGGACGCTGGCCGGGCTCGGCATCGACTGCCGCCCCGGGACGCGCCCTCAGCTCGAGGTCGTCGCCGAGGTGCAACAGCAGCTCGGTCGTGGCGCCGAGGTCGACGGCGTCGATGACCGTGGCCTGGTACGGACCGTCGGCGACGAGGCGGACGCGCTCTGGACGGATCGACCACAGCACCGCCGTGCCAGGGGGCAGCCCGACTGGGCCGATTGCGAGCGCGATCCCGTCGCTGACCAGTCGATCGGGTGCCGTCAGCACACCAGCGCGCAGGTTCTGCATGCCTACCAGCCGGGCCACCTCGGGCGACGCCGGTCGACCGAAGACCTCCGCTCGGGGGCCGGCCTGGAGGACACGACCCTCGGCGATCACGATCACCTCGTCGGCGAGCAGGGCGGCCTCCTCGGGATCGTGGGTGACGACGACGCTCGACACCCCCGTCGCCCGCTGCAGCTGGCGCAGCTCGCGGGCGAGCTCGTTCTTCACCGGGGCGTCGAGCGAGGAGAAGGGCTCGTCGAGCAGCAGCAGATCGGGTGACCGGCTGAGCGCCCGAGCCAACGCCACCCGCTGGCGCTGGCCGCCCGAGAGCTGGCCGGGTCGTCGGGCCTCCAACCCCAGCAGCCGCAGGTGCGAGAGCCAGTGGGCGGCGACGCCGGCGTCTGCCCCCACCCCGAACAGCAGCTGGTCCCAGACGTTGAGGTGGGGGAGCAGGCTTGGCTCCTGCGGCACGTACCCGACGCCGCGCTGCTCGGCGACCAACCCGGTGAGATCCCGGTGACCCAGGCGAACGGTCCCCGCGCCCGCTCCGTACAGGCCGGCGACGCAGCGCAGGGTGGCGCTCTTGCCGGCGCCGGACGGCCCGAGGATCGACAGCCGGGGGCTCGATGCGGTGTGGGCGAGCCGGATCCGAAAGTCGCCGAGGAGGTGGTCGAGGTCCAGGTCGAGCGGCGCCGGCCGGCGGCTCGGCGGGGGACAGGACGCCGGGACGCGGGGAGCGGTCTCGGCTCGCCGACGTGGCCGCCAGCGCGCCAGGCCGAGGACGATGAAGGCGGTGACGACCGCCAGCGTGGTCGGGGCGATCGTGTCGGGCAGTCCGGTCCCGCTGAACTGGACGTAGGTGAACACCGGGAGCGTGTACGGGTGGTAGGCGACGATGACGGTGGCGCCGAACTCGCCGAAGGCCCGCAGCCAGGCCAGGAGCAGCCCCGCCCCGATCCCAGAGGCGGCCAGGGGAAGGCTCACCCGGCAGAACCGTGACCACTCGCCGCGGCCGAGGGTCGCGGCCACGTCGACCAGTGCGGGCTCCACGTTGGCGAACGCCGAGCGGGCCGCCACGATCAGGAACGGCGCGGCCACGAAGGTCTGGGCCAGGACGACGCCCGCCAGGCTGTCGGTCAGGCGCCCGCCGAACGCCCGTCCCAACAGGGTGTACGGACCCACCAGGTAGATGAGCAGTATCCCGCTCATCACGGGTGGGATGGCGAGCGGGAGCTGCACGAGGATTCCCACCAGAGCTGCGAACCGGCCCCGATGGCGGGCCAGGACGTAGGCGAGCGGGATCCCGAAGAACCCGATGAGGGCGGTCGAGATGGTGGCCGTCTCCACCGAGGTGAGAAGGGCCGAGCCGAGACCGGGAACGTGGAAACCTCGGTCATTGGTGCCCCCGAGGCGGAAGGCCAGGCCCAGAAGGGGCACGACCAGGTACAGGGCGAGCACGCCCCCAAGCCAGGGCAGCGGGCTGCGCGCCGCCCGCATGATCACGAGCTCGGGACGACCGAGCTCAAGCTGGCGGGTACGCCGGTCCCGACGCGCTGCGGCGGGCTTATGAGGATGAGGCCGTGGGCGGTGAGGATGGACTTGCCCTTGGGTCCGAGAAGGTAGTTGACGAACGAGACGCCGCCAGCCTCATGGGGCGCCCTGTTGAGAACCGTGACCGTGTAGGTGGCGGCCAGCTGGATGGCGCCGAGCGACACCGTGGGGATTCCAGCCTCCTTGGCCTCGTTCGAGTAGAAGAACCCGGCGTCGAGCTGACCGGCCTGGAGCCGCCCCACGAGGGTCTCCTCGGGGAAGACGCCGTCGGTGCTGTGAGCCATCGCGGCCAGGGCGGGCTCGTTGTACGTGGTGGCGGCCTGGTTCAGCGCCTGCACCGTGAGTTGGCCCTTGGGGTCGAGTGCGGGGTCGGTCTTGCCCACCAGAATCCCTGGTTCGGTGATGACCTGGTACCACGGCTTGGTCTTCAGGTCGTTGGCGAAGCGGCTGTTGGGGTTGTACCCGAGGACGAGGGTTCCCTTGGCGAAGCTGGCGTACCAGTTGACCCAGTTGCCGTTAGCCGGGCCCTGGAGGGTTGTGTTCACGTTTGGGCTGGCGCTGATGAACACGTCCCCCTGGCGCACCCCACCCTTGATCTGGTTGGCCACCTGGGAGGACCCGGCACCGAACCCGCTGTACTGATAGCCGGTGGCCGCGCTGAACTTGGGCCCGAGGTCGTGCTCCATGAGGTTGACCAGGGAGCCCGCGTAGAGGACTTCCACGGGGCCGCGGTTGGGCGGCTTGGTAGTCGACGACGAGGACGACGCGGACGACCCGCAGGCCGCCAACAGGGCGGCGAGAGAAACCGAGACGCCGAGCAGCTTCAGAGAACGACCACGCACGTGAGCTCCTATCCCGTGGCGATCTCGACGACGACGTTGGTGGCTTTCACCGAGCCCACGGCGAGTACCCCCGCGACCAGGCCCAGCTCGTCGGCCGCCTCCTTGCTCATGAGCGAGACGATCCGGTGAGGACCGGCCTGGATCTCCACCTGGGCCATGACCCCGTCCTTCTTCACCTTCGTGACGATCCCGGTGAACCGATTGCGGGCCGACTCCGAATGGATGGGTGGAGGGCTGGGGACATGGGCCAGGTCCTGGGCGAAGCGGGCCAGGTCGGCGCCGTCGATCAGCCGGCGGCCGCCCGGACCCTTGGTCACCGCCAGCCGACCCGAGTCGGTCCACCGGCGGACGGTGTCAGAGCTCACCCCGAGGAGGTCGGCCGCCTCGCTCACCCGATACCGCTGCATGGCAGCACACTAGCTCGCATTTGCGGGGATTCAGAGGCGTGAAGGGGCGATCGCGAGCTGAGCGGCGTCAACAGCCCGAATATGCGGGATGGAAAAGGAGGGCCGGACGCCTGCTTCCAGGGATCCCGCTCGGCGAGCTGCGCAGGGTCGGGCCAGCTATGGTCGGCTCATGCCGCTCAGTGCTCGCAACCAGCTCGATGCCACCGTCTCGGAGGTCAGGCACGGCTCGGTGATGTCGGTGGTCACGGTCCGGTTGTCCGGCGAGCAGGAGATCGTGTCGGCGATCACCCGGGACTCGGCCGAGGCCCTCTCACTGGACCGCGGCGACCGCGTGACCGCCATCATCAAGGCCACCGAGGTCATTCTGGCGAAGGATTGACCCGCTCCCTCTAGAACTCTCTAACCCGTGGTCGGCGGGCTCCCGCAGGAGGATCATCGTCGCCTATCCGGCGCTGATCATCGACGCGTCGCCGTGCTCGAGGCCGCACGGGCCGAGTTCGCCGAGTGGGGATATCACGGGGCAACCACCGCAGCGATCGCCAAGCGGGCCGACATCTCGCAGTCGTATATCTACGTCCTGTTTCCCAGCAAGAAGGACCTGTTTCTCGATTGTCAGCGGTGGAACCACCGCCAGATGATGACGATCATGGAGGCGGCGGCGACCGCGGCCGACCCCCTTCAGGCCCGTGCGCAGATCCACCGGGCCTACGTGGAGCGGGTCGAGCACCGACCCCATTTCCTGTTCCGGCTCCAGGCCAACGCGGCGGCGGCGTCCGACGCCGACATCGCCCACGAGGTCAGGCGATCGTTCATCGAAGGATTCGAGAAGCTGCTGGCGGTCTGCGGGAACGATCCTCAGGCAGTCAAGGACTTCATCGCCGCCGGGGTCTTCTCGGACGTCGCCATGGCCATGCGGCTCCCGCGTGAGTACTGGCCCAACCTGCCGGCGGGATGACCGGGGACGCTGCGGCTATCCGACGTCTTCGACGGGCTCGTCGAGCTGGCGCGGGTCTCCGGCGACGCGGCTCCACCACTCGTCGCGGAGATCCTGGAGCTCCTTGAGCTCGCGCCGGGTGGCCCGACCCTGCTCCCTGATCTCCTCGACCTCGAGCATGGGTTCACGGAGGGTCTCACGAGCCTTGTCCCAGACCGCCTCCGCCCGCTCATCGGCAATGCTCCTGGCCTCGTCGACATACTCGTCGACCTGTTTGCGGGACTCGAGGGCGAGCTCGTCCGCCTCCTCCTGATCGCGCCGGGCCGAGCCCACGATCCTGGCGGCGCGGAAGCGCGCGACCCGGCTCACGTCCGACGTCACCCGCTCGATCGCCTCCCGTTCCGACCGGGCCTGGGAGAGGACCTGGGCAGGCAGATCGCGGCCCGCCGCGCTCACGGTCCGGAGGAGCCGTTCGGCGATCTCGACGACGGGAGCCGCCGACGGGGAGGCGCTCTCAGGTGGATTGGCTTGCAGTCGCGAGAGCTTGGCCTCGAGCGCCCTGGCCCGCTCGGTGACCTCGGCCAGGCTGGCCTCCGCCTCCTCGATCCGGAGGCGGGCCTCGGTCGCCTGCCGATCACGCTCGGCCATGTCCGAGTCGACCTGGCGCCGGTCGTACCCGTTCCGTACCACGGCGAAATGGACCTGCTGGAGAGACTGCTCGAACATCGGGATCTCGTCCTCGTGCTGTCGTTCCGGGAACCTCAGCGATCGTGGGGCCCACGCCGGAGCGGGGATCGCTGATCTCGGGGGAAAATCTTGCCCTGGTCCAGCAGCCTTTAAACCTCAGGAATGCGACAAATGCAGCAGGTCGTCGATCGAGCGCTGCATGCCCTGGATGATCAGCTCGAGGTCCGGCACGACGGTGGAGTCGGCGCACAGGCCGAACGACAGCCGCTCCAGGCTCGACCGCGCCCCGACCCGTAGGGCGTGGCCCTGGGCGACCTCGACCACGCCGTCGACGGAGGCCACGCGGCCGCCCATCACATACAGGGGTCCGCTGGGGCCGCGGACGTTGGAGACGTTCAGGGCGAACACATGGGGGCTCATGGCCAGGTCGACGGCCCGGTCTCCGAGGGGCAGGTGCTCGAGGCCGTGGATCAGAGCGTCCAGCTCGTCGGCGTCGCCGGCGGCCTTTCGCTCCGACGTCTCCCGGGAGATGGCGATCAGCCGCGAGCGGACGTCGGCCTCGTCGACGGGGAGGTCGACGAAGATGAAGCAGTCCCGGTTTCCCAACTGATCTTGCTGCTCGTCAGGACGGTGGAGACTGACCGGCACCTTCGCCCGGACGTGCTCGCTCCCGGTCCTCCGGGCCGACAGCCAGCTCCTGATCCCGCCGGCGACGACGGCGAGGACGACGTCGTTCACGGTGACGGCCGAGCCGACCGCCTTCCCCGCGTCGTGCAGCTCGGCGACGGGACCCGAGAGCCAGCCCACGGTTCGACGGGTCCCGACGGCGGCGGCCAGTGGCGAGAGATCCGAGCCCGGCAGCAGCTCGCGACGCAGAGCCGACACGAGACGCCCCGCCTGGTGGGGCACCTGGCGCCAGTCGGGGCCGCCGCTCCGCCGGTTCGATGCCCGAAGCCGGGCGGCGAGCCCGAACCGAAGCAGCTCCAGCCCGCTGTAGGGCGGCGTCGGCACGTGTGACGACGGCTCGGCCCCGTCGGGGTCGCGCTCGGTGTCCCACAGCAGCGCAGCGAGGACCCGGAGCCCACTTGCGCCGTCGGCCATGCAGTGGTGCTCTCGCCAGAGCAGTGCCGTGCGGCCCTCGGTCAGCCGCGCCATATGCAGGCTCCACAGGGGATGGCTGCGATCGAGCCGGCCCTCCATGAGCTGGGCCACGGCACGGTGGAGTGCCCGCTCGTCGAGCTCGTCGGGCTGGGCCAGCTGGCGCACGTGGCGCGTCAGGTCGAAGTCGACGTCGTCGACCCACAGCGGTGGCGCCAGCCCGAGCGGTGTCGGAGCCAGTCGCTGGCGGCAGCGTGGGATCCGGTCCAGGCGGCGGGCGACGTGAGCTCTGAGGGCGGCGAGGGTCGGAGGCCCGCCGTCGGCGGGCGGGTCGACGACGATGATGGTGCAGGTGTGGCCGGCGATGCTGCCCCGCTCGAGTCTGAGGATCCGTTCGTCCTCGGCCGTCAGCCGATCGGCCGCGCACTCGATCGGAGCCATCCTCCCCCTCCGGTCTCTGGCACCGAGGGTAGCCCTCCACCATCGGCTCGTCCCGGAGGACCAGGTGATGTCCGCGGCGGGAAATGTCCTGATTTGCGACGTGCAGGGCGGCCGTGCAAGCGTGATGACAGTGCTGGGGTTTCGGTGAGCTCCTGATGCCGGGGGGCGTCGCGCGGCGCTCGATGCCGGGAGAGAACGGGAAGGAGCCCATGATCGGGGATCGGCTCGAGCGACCGGCGTTCGCCGTGGTTCGCGGCTACGACCGAACCCAGGTCGATGCCCATCTTGCCGAGCAGGCCGCGCGTGAGGCCAGGGCGCGGCATCGCATCGACGAGCTCGAGGCGACCGTGTCGGAGTTCGAGGATCTCGCCGACACCTCTCGGCGCGATCGGCAGCGGGCCCACGAGCTCCTCCAGGACGCGCAGGCTGACCGGGACGAGGCCCAGCGCAAGGCGGCCGAGATCGTGGAGGCGGCCCACGTTCGGGCCGCAGAGCTGTACGAAGCCTCGCGCCTCGACCGGCGGGAGGCCGACGAGCTGGTCAAGCAGGCCGAGGCGGAGCAGTCGGAGGCGGGATGGAGGGCGGCCGAGATCGTGGAGGCGGCCCGCGCTGAAGCCGATGCCCTCGGCGAGAAGTCGCGCCGCGACGGTGAGCTCGCCGGCGGACAGGTCGACGACGCCCGTCAGAAGATCGAGCTGCTGGTCGATGAGGCCCGCCAGCAGGTCGAATGGTTCACCGAGGAGGTCGAGGCGAGGGCGCAGGAGGGCGCGGTGGCCGTGATGAACGGCAGCCAGGTCCATCTCGACGAGATTCGCCAGGACCTCGAAGACCTCGAGGACCAGCGGCAGTCTGTCGTCGGCGACCTCTCCCGCCTGCGGGAGGAGCTCGACGGCCTGGCAGCGGGCATGCTGAGGGCCGGGTAGGGGCGAGGACGAGGACGCGATGGTGGTTCGGCCGAGGTGGGAGTGGGTGATGGACGAGCGCGAGGACGCGAGCGAGGCTCGGCCGGACCCGGAGGCTCAGGAGACAGACGGCTCGCGACCGCCGCTGTACGACGACGCCGCCGACTTGCCTGGCCCCGATGAGGACGAGGACGGATCAGAGATCATCGAGGGACGCGCCGAGCAGCCACACTTTGCCCGGGCGTTGCGGGGATACGACCGGCAACAGGTCGACACCTACGTCACCGAGTACGCCCGCTGGGGAAGCGAGGCGCTGGCCCGGATCACCGAGCTCGAGACCAGGTTGTCCGAGCTCGAGGAGATGGCCGAGACCTCGCGGCGCTATCGCGAGGACGCCGAGGAGCTGATGCGTCGGGCCGACACGGCCAGGGCGGAGGCGGACGAGCGGGCGACGGCGCTGGTCGCTGAGGCCCAGTCCAGAGCGGCCGAGCTCACGAGAGCGTCCACCCAGGATCGCCAGGAGGCCGACGAGCTCGTCCGACGGGCCGATACGACCAGGTCCGAGGCCGAGCAGCGGGCGGCCGCGCTGGTCGAGGAGGCCGAGGCGAAGGGAGCCGAGCTCGTCCGCCAGGCCGAGCTGACCAGGGCCGAGGCCGAGCAGCGGGCGAGCGAGCTGATCGACAAGGCAGAGGCGAAGGCCTCCGACGTTCGGGCCGCCTTCGATGGCCAGGGCGAGGAGGCGGCCGAGCTCATGCGCCAGGCCGCGGAGGCCAAGGCCGACGCCCAGCGCTGGGCGAAGGAGCTGGTCGACCAGGCCGAGGGCAGGGTCGCCGAGCTGTACGCCGAGCCGGAGCGCCAGCGCCAGGCGGCCGTCGAGCTGGTCCGACAGGCGGCCTCGGTGCGGGCCGAAGCCGAGCGCGCCGCCACGGAGCTGGCCGAGGCGGCCGAGGCCCGAGCCGCCGATCTCTCGGCCGAGTCCGCCATGGACCGTGAGGAAGCGATCCAGCTGGTGAAGCAGGCCGACGCCGACCTGGCCGAGGCGGCTCGCCGCGCCGCCGAGCTGGTCGAGGAGGCCGAGGCCCGAGCCGCCGAGCTGGTCGAGGCGGCCGAGGCCCGAGCCGCCGAGGTGTCGGCGAAGTCCGCCCATGACCGTGAGGAGGCGATCAACCTCGTCGAGCGGGCCGAGGCCGACCGGGTTGCCGCCGAGCGCCATGCCGCCGAGCTGGTCGAGGGGGCCGAGGCCCGAGCCGCCGAGATCGTCGAGACCTCACGACGCGACCACGAGGAGATCACCTCGAGCATGGAGGAGGCCCGCCAGCAGGTGGACCGGCTGAGCAACCAGGTTCAGGAGGCCACCGCCGAGGGCGCCCGCGCCGTGATGGACGGGCTCCGGCCGCACGTGGACGATCTCCGCCAGCAGTACGACGAGCTGGAGTCGGAACGCCAGGCTGCGGTGAGGCAGGTGGGGCGCGTTCGCGAATGGCTACGGGCCCAGGCGAGGCCCAAGGCACCCGAGGCCGAGCAGTCGGCCTGATCTCCGGTCGAGCGCGCCGCGCGGGCCTGCTCGGTGGGCTCAGGCGCCCCCCTCGTACTTGAAGGAAACCTTGACCTTGGCCCGGTAGGCCTTCACCTCGCCCCCCTCGAGCTGGAGGTCGAGCTCGGCCACCTCCGCGATCCGGAGGTCCCGGAGCGAACCCGCCGCCCTGGCCACGGCTGCGTTGGCGGCCTTCTCCCAGGACTCCTCGCTGGTGCCGACCAGCTCGATGATCTTGTAGACGCTCTCAGCCATGGCGGGTCCTTTCCTCGTTCGGCCCGTCGACGACCCTACCCCCGGCCACTCCCACCAGCCGGGCCCGAGCCCGCAACCGAGGGTTGCGGATCACCTGCGCCGCTATGCCCGGAGGGCGGCGTCCAGCGTGCTCGGCGTGCCCACGGCGGCCTCGAGCACGGCGGCCACGTCGGCGCCATAGGTGTAGGCGGTGTCTCCGCCGACCTGCACGACCGACATGAGCAGAGACAGGACGATGCTGACCAGCCCGTTGGCGATCCTGACGGGGTCGATCTCGGGGCGCACGGTCCCGTTGAGCTGCTCGTCCCGCAGCCGCTGGGCGCACGCCTTGCGGAGATCGGCGAGTGCGGGCGTCTCCAGCACGCGGGCCGTCACCTCGGGCTCGAGCCCGGCGAGCAGGCGCTTCGCCAGCGGGTGGCGCTGCACGGCGTCGACCAGCGAGAGGATCAGGGCCTCGCGCCAGTCCCTCGGCTCGACCTCCTCGATGAAGGTCGACGCACCTTCCCGGATGACACCGGCGGCATCCTCGTCGACGGCGGCGAGGAACAGCGCCTCCTTGTTGGGGAAGTAGGCGTAGGCCACGGTTCCGCCCACCGACGCATCGCGGGCGATGTCGGCGACCGACGTCGCCCGGTAGCCGTCACGTCCGAACCGGGCTATGGCGGCGTCGATAACCGCCTGCCGTGTTCGCTCGCCCTTCCTTGGCGTCGCCTCTCGAGCTCCACCTACCACGCCGTCAGGGTAGCAGAATTGAGGATTTGAAGACTTTGCTCGAATCGTTTAGGGTGCAGGTATGAGCCAGACAAGCAGGGATACTTCGGTCAGATCGGCCGGCCGCTCGGTCCCGACCCGGCGAATGTCGTTCGAGGACTCGCTGCAGGATCTCCCCCGGCACTTCGCCGACGACGGAGATCTCATCCTCAGCCACCTCGCTGCAGCTCTGTCAGCGGTGTTCCCCGATGGCGAGGACTACTTCGTGCGGTCTGTCCGCCATTTCCGCGACCAGGTCAGCGATCCGACCCTGAAGCGCCAGGTCGCCGGCTTCATCGGCCAGGAGGCCATGCACGGACGCGAGCACCGCGCCCTGAACGACCATCTCGACGCCCTCGGCTACCCGACGAAGCCGGTCGAGCGCCTCGTCAAGCGTGGGCTCGAGCTCCGTGAGCGCGTCATGACGCCGAAGTCGAACCTGGCCGCCACGGCTGCACTCGAGCACTTCACCGCCACCCTCGCCGAGCTCGTGCTCACCAGCGCCGACACCCGTGACCTCTTCGGTCACGAGGGAGTCAAGGATCTGTTCCTGTGGCACGCGCTCGAAGAGTCCGAGCACAAGGCGGTCGCTTTCGACGTCTACAAGGCGGTCGGGGGCAGCGAGCGCACCCGCGTGCTGACGATGAAGCTTCTGCGTTTCGGCTTCGTCGTCGGCATGTCGGTCCAGATCATCGCATCGCTGCTCGGCGACCGGGCCACGTACCGGCGAGGCAACCTGCTCAGCAGCTGGCGCCGGTTCCGGCGCTCACCGCTGCTGTCCCGCCACCTCTGGCAGCAGTTGTGCGACTACGACCGACCGGACTTCCACCCCGACGACCGCGACACGACAGAGCTGGTCGAGCGGTGGCGGACGGAGCTGTTCGGCGACGAGGGGACCTTGAACGTCATGCTCGTCACGAGCGCCAGCTGAGGGCGCGGACCATGTCGAACGCGCACGTCGACGTCCTCATCGTGGGAGCAGGGCTGTCGGGGATCGGCGCCGGTCACTACATCCAGGCCGAGTGCCCTTGGGCCAGCTACGCCATCTTCGAGGCGCGCGACGCCATCGGTGGCACCTGGGACCTGTTCCGCTACCCGGGCATCCGCTCGGACTCCGACATGTTCACCCTCGGCTACCGGTTCCGTCCGTGGCCGAGCGACCAGACGATCGCCGACGGCGGCTCCATCCTTCGCTACATCGAGGATGTGGCCGCCGAGGAGGGCATCGACCGCCACATCCATTTCAACCACCGCATCGTGCGAGCGGACTGGTCCTCCGCCGATGCGGTCTGGCACGTCACGGCGGTGCGGGGCGACACCGGAGACACCATCGAGCTGACGTGCGGCTTCCTGCTCTCCTGCACCGGCTACTACCGCTACGACCACGGGTACCTCCCTGACTTCCCCGGCACGGAGCGCTTCCGGGGTCCGGTCGTGCACCCCCAGGAGTGGCCCGACGACCTCGACTATGCCGGCAAGCGGGTCGTCGTTATCGGCAGCGGGGCGACGGCGGTCACACTCGTCCCGTCCTTGGCCGCCCAGGCGGCACACGTGACCATGCTCCAGCGCTCCCCGAGCTACATCGCGTCGCTGCCGGCGCGCACCAAGCTGCCCCACTACGTTCGGCGCGTGCTGCCCCGGCGTCGGGCCGACGCCGCCGTCCGGTGGTTCAACGCCCTGGTCACGCAGGGGTTCTTCCAGCTGAGTCGACGCCGGCCGCAGCTGGTGAAGCGGATCCTCCGCAAGGGCGTCGAACGGCAGCTGCCAACCGGCTACGACGTCGACACCCACTTCACCCCGACCTACGACCCGTGGGACCAGCGCCTGTGCCTCGCGCCCGACGGAGACCTCTTCCAGGCGATTCGCCGAGGCCGGGCCTCGATCGTGACCGACCGCATCGACACCTTCACCGAAGAGGGCCTGTTGCTCGACTCGGGCGCCGAGCTCGGGGCCGACGTCATCATCACCGCTACCGGTCTCGAGCTGTTGTTCCTCGGCGGGATCGAGCTGTCGGTCGACGGTGAGGAGGTCGACGTGGCCGACAAGCTCACCTACAAGGGGATCATGCTCGAAGGGATTCCCAATCTGGCCGTGGCGTTCGGGTACACGAACGCGTCCTGGACGCTGAAGGTCGACCTCACGTGTGACTACGTGTGCCGGATCCTCAACCACATGCGGTCCACCGGCCTGCGACAGTGCATGCCGGTGGACGACGACGCCAGCGTCACTCGCCGACCCCTGCTGGGCCTGTCATCGGGATACGTCCAGCGATCCGCCCACCTCTTCCCCAAGCAGGGATCGAAGGCGCCGTGGGAGGTGCACCAGAGCTATCTGCGCGACTACCGCGCCATGAAGAGGAGCGACATCCTCGATGACACTATGGTCTTCTCGAATCCGGTGGGTGCGACTCCCGTCCCCGCCGCCTCGTGAGCTGACGTCGCGCTTCTGACTAGAAGTGGGTTCCCCAGGGCGAGGAGGCCACGGCGTTCTCCACCGCGTAGAGACTGTTCCCGGCGCTGAGGGCAGCGAGGATCCCTCGGTACGAGGAGCTGTTCAGGGTGGCGACCGTCGCCGTGAGGCCCTCGCTCCAGCTCGTGTAGGACTGCACCGAGTCCCCGTTGATGCCATGGGAGCCCGGCATCTTCATGCTGGTGTTGAGGGGGTTGTACTGGGCGACGTTGCCCCAGCCTCCGCCCTCTGCTTTGCACCAGGCCACGATGGCCCCGATGTTCGAAGACGTGACCGGATCCCCGAGCGTCTTCAGCAGCACGATGGCGAAGTCCGTAGGCCCGCTGATGCTGAGGGGCGAGGCCGCTGACGAGTCCGGGGTGGCCGAGGCGGCGGATGCCACTTGGACGGTGCCACCGTGCTGGAACCCCCGCTCGTCGGCCTCGAGCTTGGCCTGCTCGGACTGCAGGGCCGATCGGTCTTGCTCCAGGCGGCGCACCGCGCTCTGCTCGTTGCCCGCCACGGTGGAGAGGTACTCCCCCCGCACGAGCTTCTCGTAGCCTCCGGCACTCTGAAAGGGCGCGTTGGAGGAGCCGCCGTCGACGAAGGAGCTCACGGCCTGGGCGCGCAGGTGGCCGGCGAGGGCGCCCAGCTGGCCCTGGGTCTGGGTGAGGGCCGCCTCGTCGTGGGCCAACTGCACGCCGATGGCGTTGTACTGGGCGAGTGCGGGGTCGGCCTGTTGCTGGGTCGTCGTGTCGGCCACCGCCGGTCTCGACCCCGCTGCCAGCGGGTACGTGAGCGCCCCCACCACCGAGGCGGCGACGGCGCAATACCAACAGGTTGGCAGCTGGGTGCGTTGGGACCTACGGGCGCGAGGGAGCTTCATGGAGGGAGTCACGGCAGGTCCCCATTTACCCGCCGCCAGGGGAACTAAACGGTTCAAAGCGGACGGCCGCGCCGCCTCGCTGGCCGTCCGGTCGGCAGCCTCGCGCTAGGAGGTGGCGACGGTGGCCGTGTCCTTGCCGGAGCGCAGGACCTGGCCAGGAGTCTCGCCCGTGGCGCGGCCGTCGGCGACGGTCTCGACGCCGTTGACGAGCACCCGGACGACGCCGATCGAGTCGGCCGTGAGACGGACGCTGCCTCCCGGCAGGTCCGCGACGAGGGCCGCCGGCTCGGAGCCGATGGTCTCCGGATCGAAGGCCACCAGGTCGGCGTGGTACCCCTCGGCGATGCGCCCCCGCTGTCGCAGGCCGAACAGCTGGGCGGGAGCGTCGGTGATGAGCTGGATCGCCCGCTCCAGCGGGACGAGCTGCCGCCCGCGGATCATGTCGCCCACGAACCTCGTGGTGTACGGGGCGCCGCACATCCGGTCGAGGTGGGCTCCGGCGTCGGACCCGCCGAGCATGGCTCGCTCGTCCGACCACACCTGCTTGCGGAGGTCCCAGGTGGCGACGTCGTTGTCGGGGGGCATCGGCCACAGCACCGTCTTGAGCTCGTCGTTGATGACGATCTCGGTGAGCGTGCTGAACGGGTCTGCGCCGCGCTCGGTGGCCAGCTCGCCGACCACCCTGCCCTTCATCCCCTCGTTGGCCGCCGAGTAGGTGTCCCCGATCACGTAGTGGCGGAAGTCGGCCAGGCGCCGGAACACCCCCGCCTCGGGGCTCTTCGCCTGGGCCATCATCTCCCGCCTGACCTCGGGATCGCGGAGCTTCTCGATGCGTTCGGCGATCGGCAGGCCGAGGATCGGCCCCCAGCCCGGGATCATGTTCAGGGCGCAGTAGTTGCGGAAGCTCATGTTCATGGGGACGAGCACCGGCATGGTGAGGGCCACGATGCGCCCTCCGGCCTGCTGGGCGATGCTCGACGCCTCCAGCTGGCGGGTGACGCGCTCGGGTACCCGGGAGTCGACCGTCAGCACGTTCCAGTTGATCGGCCTGCGGGCAGCCACCGACATCCCGACGAGGAGGTCGATCTCCTCGTCGCTGAACATGTTGAGGCAGCCCTGCACGATGCCCTCGAGAGTGGTGCCCCCGTGCTGGCCGACGGCTCGGCACAAGGCGATCAGCTCGTCGTGTGAGGCGTGACGCGAGGCGACGGGCTGGCCGTCGCCGTCGGAGTGGGTGTTCGACAGCGTCGTCGACAGCCCCAGGCCACCGGCCTCGAGGCTCTCGTGGAGCACCTGCACCATCGCCTCGAGCTGCTCGGGAGTGGCCTCGTTGCCGGTGGCGTCAGCCCCCATGACGTAGCGGCGGAGGGCGCAGTGGCCGACCATGAAGCCGGCGTTGACGGCGATGCCATGGTCGACGGCGTCCAGGTACTCGGCGAAGGTCTCCCAGCGCCAATCCACACCGTTCTCGAGCGCAGCGAGAGGCATCCCCTCGACCTTGGCCATCATCCTGCGGATGTAGTCGGCGTCCTCGGCTCTCAGCGGAGCCAGGGTGAAGCCGCAGTTGCCCCCCACGACTGTCGTCACGCCGTGGACGTTGGACGGCGTGGCATACGGATCCCAGAAGAGCTGCGCGTCGTAGTGGGTGTGGGGGTCGACGAAACCGGGCGCGACGACGAGCCCGTCGGCGTCGAGGGTCCGGGCTGCGGGCTCGTCCACCGTTCCCACGGCGACGATGCGCCCGTCCCGGACTCCGATGTCGCCCCGGATGGAAGGCGCCCCCGTGCCGTCGACGATCGTCGCCCGTTCGATCTTGTAGTCGAGCACAGGAACCTCCGAGCCGAAGGGCGTGCCGCCGGCGCCCTCCTGACGCCGGCGCGGGCGCGTCACAGCGTCCGACGACCGGCGATCGTAGCTGACAGCCCGTCAGGTCTCAACGGCCGGGAGGGCGACCTCAGCGCCGCGGCCCAGATCGGACCAGCCCCTCGACCACGTGGGAGGCCGGCTCGCCGCCGCCGACCAGACGGGTCATGCGGCGAGTGGCGTCGAGGAGGTCCGAAGCCAGCGCGGCCACGTCCTCGGTCGGCATCTGATGACGGCGGACATTGATGGCGACCGTGAAGTCTGGTCGGGCACCGGCATGGAAGACCGGCGCCGCGATGGTGTCGACACCGAGCTGACGCCCGGGCGCCAACTCGTCGGGCAGGTAGTCGCGCGACCGAAGAGCCGAGGCCAGTGCCAGAGCCATCGTCCTGAGCTCGTCGGACGGCACGTCGCCGGCCAGCTCGACGAGCTCGCCGCGCAGACGGACGCCCGCCTCGTCGAGTGGGGACACGGCGTACCGTTGGCGCCGAAGGGCGGCCAGCAGCGTGCCGTACTCCTCCCGGCGCTGCTCGGTCAGCTCCTCGACCGTGGTCTCGATCCAGGTCGCCACGTCCTCCCGGCTCGACCAGGCGACATGCAGGGCACCGAACGGCGCCGCCAGCGGTGTGCGCCGGCCCCGGCGGGCGGCGACGGCGTCGTCGTCCTCACCGGCTCCGTCGATGACCACGATGTCGCCGCCCACGACGGCCGTTGCCGTGCACGGCATCCCCGTGCGGCGGTGCAGCCGCTCGAGCTCGCCCCGCGACGACCGGATCGACGGAAAGCTGCGCTGGGCCGCCTGCCCCAGGGCGATGAGGGCCGGCCCCAGGGTGTAGGTCTTGGCATTGGGATCCCGGACCAGGTAGCCGGCGTCGGCCAGCGTCATGAGCAGCGAGTGGCAGGTGGTCCTGGTGATGTCCACCTCTCGGGCCAGCTCCGACGAGGTCACGGGATGTCCGGGTCGGGCGGCCAGCAGCTCGAGGATGCCCACCACCCGGTCGGTGGGAGGCGAGCGCCGCCTCACTGGCTACCCGACACGCCGGGATGGCGCACGCCCGAGCAATCCTTGACAGAGATGTCGCAGAGCATGTACATAGCTGCTCCGATTATGTGGCAACACTGTCCTGATACTCGACAGATTCTCGATGCACCGACCCTTGGCGTCAAGGATGGCCCTGGGGGCGCTGGCCCTCGGTGCGTCGGGTCGACGACACTCCAACGATGAGCACCCCGCTGCTGCTCGACGGTAGGACGATGGTGGTCTCCGGAGTGGGGCCCGGCCTGGGGCGGGAGATCGCCGCCATCGCCCTCCGAGAGGGGGCCAACGTGGTCCTGGGCGCGCGCCGGGAGGCCAACCTGCGCGACGTCGCCCGAGACCTCGATCCTTCCGGCGCCAGGGTGGCCTGGCGCCAGGCCGATATCACCAAGCCGGACGAGTGTGACCAACTGGTCGCCGCGGCCGTCGAGCGGTTCGGGCAACTGGACGCCGTCGCCAACTGCGCCGCGCTCGACACCGTCTTCGGCGGCCTGGAGGACGCCGACTTCGATCAGTGGCGGGCTGCGCTCGAGACGAACCTGATCGGATCCCTGCAGGTGTGCAAGTCCGCCATCCCGGCGTTGAAGGAGCGGGGCGGCGCCATCGTGTTCGTCGGATCCCAGGCCATGTACCTGCCCCAGCTCGTCCAGCCCGCCTACGCCGCCTCGAAGGCAGGGCTCCTGTCGGCGACGTACTACCTGGCCAAGGAGCTGGGTCCGCACAAGATCCGGGTCAACACGATCGTGCCCTCGTGGATGTGGGGCCCGCCCGTCGAGGCCTATGTGAACTACCTGGCCGAGTCCCAGAACGTCCCGACCACCGAGGTCATCGAGGGGATCGCCAAGGACATGCCGCTGGGGGAGATCCCGGCCGACGACGACATCGCCGAGGTAATCGTGTTCTTCGCGTCCGACCGGGCGCGGATGATCACCGGTCAGTCGCTGCTCGTCAACGCCGGAGAGCTGATGCGCTGAGCCACTCGGACAGGCGCTCGGCACCGTCGTGTGCGCCCTGCCGACGAAGGCCCTAGTGTGGTGCCCGCTGGGGCCACTGCCGTCTCACCTCCGTCCGGGTGTGGTGGTCTTCGATACATGAACTCGCCACCGGGCGACGTCGGGGGTCGACGATGACGACCGAGCACATGATCCAGAACGGCCCACCGCGACCACGGTTCGCGATCGGGTTGCGAGGTTACGACCGCGCCCAGGTCGAGGCGTACCTCAACGAGCACACCCATTGGGCGGAACAGGCCGGAGGTCGCATCAGACAGCTCGAAGCCCGGGTGTCGGAGCTCGAGGGTACCGGCGCGCCCCACCAGGTCCAGGAGCATGCCGACCGCGCCATCGGGGACGCCTGTCGGACGGTGGATCGGTTCGTTGCCCAGGTCGACGCCCGGACGGCCGAGTTCGAGCGCGCCGTCGCCGCCGAGGCACAGCCTCACATCGACGAGCTTCGGCGGCATGTGAACGACCTCGAGGACGAGCGGCGGACGGCGTTGTCCCGGCTGTCCCGGCTCCGTCAGTCCATCGAGCGCATGGGGGGTCAGCCCATCGAGCGCGTGGGGCGTCAGTCCATCGAGCGCGTGAGGGATCAGTCGATCGAGCGCGTGAGGGATCAGTCCATCGAGCGCGTGCGGGGTCAGTCTGTCGAGCGCGTGGGGGCCACCGGCGGCGGAGGATCCCGAGCTGACCGGATCTCCAGCACGGATGAACTGCCTTGGCCCCAAGCCCGACGGCCGTCCCGGCCGGGCGCCGATCAGGAGTGGCCGATCGGCGCCCGGGCCGGGCGCCGATCAGTAGCCGCCCCCGCTATATCCACCGCCCGAGGTCGTCGTCGTGCCGCCAGACCCGCCGGTCGTGGCCGTACCGCCGCCGGTCGCGCCGCTGCCAGTGCTCCCCCCGCCGATTTTCACTACGTGCCAGATCCCACCGAAGCTGTTGATGCCGTCGCCGTTGGCGGCTCCCGTCGTCGCGTCACCTGAGAAGCGGTACAGCGGCAGCTTGTTGTAGGCCACCTGCTGACCGGTGGTGCCGCTGACCGCGGTCACGTTGCTCACGCCCGGTCCCGGTGTGACGGTCGTCTGACCGGAGGGCAGGAGAGCCGGCGGCCAGACGCCGAGGCAGGCGCCGGTGCAGGAGACGGCGGCGCCGTTGTTGGTGAGGGTGTAGAGCGTCCTGCCCTGGTCATCGACCAGGATCGTGCCGAACCTGGCGTTGTTGGCAGTCTTGACCGTCACGGCCGCTGCCGACGTGGCCGTGGTCGCCTTGGTCGTGTTGGTCGACGAGCTGGTGGAGGAGGACCCGCAGGCGGCCGCGATGGCCGCGGCAGGCACCAGCCCGAGGAGGACGGCCCTCGGGGATCGGATCCATGGTCGGCGCCGGGCCGACGGGTTGGTGCTCCTCGACGGGTCGGTGGTCTCGGCTCGCATCGCAGGCTCCCTCCTCCGCCCCCAATCGGGTCGCGTTGGGACGGCTTCTCACTGTGTTACGGGTTGGTGACGCTCCAGGATTGCAAACAGATCGTCGGCGTGCTCAGGAGACCGTCGCCGTCGCCAGCGTGAGCCCCGACGGGGTGACGAGTCGCGCCGCCTTGATCTGGTTGACGTCCACCCCGACGGTGTGGGCCCACTCGCCGATGCCGTCGTGGACGTCGAACTGGCCCAGGGGCACGACGCTGCCGTTGGCGAGCTGCAGCTCGCAGGTGTAGGTGCCGCTGGCCCCGCTGGTGTCGACGTTCATGAAGACCCACGAGGGATTGCCGTTGTAGGCGTAGACCTGCCCGACCAGGCGCCCGTCGCCGCCCCGGAACTGGCCCGAGCGCAATCCCGTC
>JBPYEZ010000054.1:0-14114 GCA_051984395.1 Acidimicrobiales bacterium
ACGCTGCCGAACCGCTGCTCGCCCAGGATCAGGTTGTTGCCGAAGGCAGAGATCTCCGTGATGCCGATGGGCTGGTGAACGATGCCCAACCCGGCTACAGATAGTCCCCGAGGACTACAAGAAGAACCTCAAGAAGATGGCCAAGGCCACCCCGGTTCACAAGGCGCGGTTCTACGCCGCCACGGGAATCGAGCTCACCTACCACCCCGACAGGGACGTGGTCGAGGTCACGGCCCTCCCCCACGGTGTACTTAAGAACGTGTCGGAGGGGGGACTTGAACCCCCACGCCCTTGCGGGCACTAGCCCCTCAAGCTAGCGCGTCTGCCTATTCCGCCACTCCGACGGGGTGGGCGACCGGTTACGGCGCAGCCATGCACTGTACCCGTTGGCCAGAAGGGCGGGCTCACGATCCTGGCGGACTACTCGGCGGGGCCAGACCCCACTGCTCGGCGTTCCAGAACGGACCGGAAGCGCTCGGGTTGTCGCTGATGTTCACATAGGTGGGCCGGTAGGCGATGAACGTGGGGTCTTGGAACAGCGGGAGGCTGACCATGTCCGCCCACAGCTGCTGGTCGATCTGGTTGTAGATGACGCCGGCCTTGCCCGCGTTGAGCTCGCTGTTGGCCTGGACGGACAGGTTGTCGACATTCGGGGCCGAGTAGCCGCCATAGTTGTTGGCCCCCTGGCCGGTACCGGGGCTCGTGAAGGCAGCGGCGTTGTCGGAGAGGAAGGAGCTGCTGGCCGAGTCCAGCAGCGCCAGGTCGAAGTCTCCGGCCGGCAGCTGCTGGTTCATCAGCGTCGTCGCCGGCGCGTTGGCGGGATCAGCCTTGATGCCGGCCCGCTTCAGCTGTTCCACGATCAATCCTTCGATGGCGACCCGCATCGGGTCGTCGGAGGTGGTGGAGATGCGCAGCTCGAGCGGTCTGCCGTCGAGCTGGAAGTAGCCGTCCGGGCCAACCGTGAACCCGGTTGCCGTGAGCAGCCTCCTGGCCCCGGCGAGGTCGGCTTGCCCGTAGCCGGCGCCGTTGTCCTGGTATCCCTGCTGGCTGTTGACGTACAGGTGGTTGTTGTCGGGCTTGATGGCCTGGTCGATCTGGCCCACCGTGGGGGCGATCAACGCGGGACGGTCGATCGACTTGGCGATGGCCTGTCGGACCGGCGCCAGCTTCAGCAACGGGTTTCGCTGGTTGAAGTCGAGATGCTCGAAGGTGAATCCGAGGCCGGTGGCTCTGGTAACGGTTCGGACCTGTCTGAGCCGTTGGACGACGTCGACCTCCGGCGGAGGGTAGACGAGATCGACCGTTCCGGCTTGAACAGCGTCGGGAACAGTGGCTTCGTCGGGGACCGAGCGCAACATGATCGTGTCCAGGTGGGCGGGCGGTCCCCAGTAGCGGGGGTTGCGGGCCAGCACGATCTGCTGGCCGGGTGTGTCGCTCTGCACCAGATAGGGGCCGCCCGAGATCACGGCCGGCCCGTAGGTGTCGAAGCCCGTGTTCCACCCGACCATGCGGGCGACGTGGCCGGGGATGAGATTGTTGAACAGCGACTTCCAGTCGCCGTAGGGGGTCTTGAACACCACTGTCACCGTCTTGCCTCTGTTGGAGCCGGTGATCGACTGGATCTGCGAGTAGCCCGCCGTGGAGCGGACGTCGTACGGCTGGCCGCCGACGTCGGTGTAGGTGGGGTCCCCGCTCTGGGCCTGCCAGTTGTAGATGAAATCGTCGGCCGTGATCGGAACCCCGTCGGACCATGTCGCCCTGTCGTCGATCTGGTAGACGATGGTCTGCGGGCTGAGCCGGTCGAGCTCGGCGCTCTTGACGAAGTTGGTGTCGAGCTGCGGCACGCCCTGGGGATCGAGGAGGAACACCTGGGGCCACACCCGGTCCATGATCAGCTGGCTGCTGGGGCTGTACCCCTTGTGCGTGTGCAGGTTGAAGCTCGCCGGCTGCTGCTCGAGGGCGAAGGACAGCGACCCACCCTCGCGTACCGGTTGCGGCCCGCGGGCGCTGGTGGGCGGGCTGGGCGGCCCCTGGCCGTTGCTCGAGGAGGACGTGCAGGCGGCAGCCAGCAGTGCGACGGACACGAGGCCGACGACCGCTGCCGTCGACCGGCGCCGGGAGCCCGGCACCCCTACCGCCGCGCTCGACCCGGAGCTCTCCCGGTTCGGGTCACTGGAGCCGGATCGCCAATGCCAACGTCGTGAAGGTGAAGACCACAGCCAGGGTCACGGTGATCCGGTCGAGGTTTCGCTCGACGACGGTGGAGCCGGCCGCGGCCGTTCCGACACTCCCACCGAACATGTCGGAGAGGCCCCCTCCCCGTCCGCTGTGCAGCAGGATGAACAGGACCAGCCCGAGCGAGACGGCGACGTGGATGGCTATCAGCACGAGCGTGAGCACCCAGCGGGCCTCCTTCCTTCGCCGTCGCTGGCTCCCGAGACGCTAGCAGCCCGCCACCGGCCGACGGGCTCGGCCCCTACGCTCCAGGAGCGCTCTGCACGATTGGGGCAAAGGCGTCCGGGTCCAGGCTGGCCCCGCCGACGAGGGCGCCGTCGATGTCGTCCTGGGTCAACAGATCGGGTGCGTTCGTCGCCGTCACCGAGCCCCCGTACTGGACGCGGACGGCGACAGCGACCTCCTTGCCGGCGTGCTCGGCCACGGCGGCCCGTATGGTGCGGCACATCGCCTGGGCGTCCTCGGGCGTCGCGTGGTGGCCCGTCCCGATGGCCCAGATCGGCTCGTAGGCGATCACCAGCTGGCCCACCTGGTGGGCACCGAGGGGCCGCCCCCCGGGCACCGGGCCGGGGTCGGGCTCGTCACCCGTCGAGCCGGTGACGGCCGCCGCCAGCTGGGACGTGACCGTGCTCTCGGCCTCCCCCGCCTCGCGCTGGTCGAGCGTCTCGCCGACGCAGAGGATCGGCGTCATCCCGTGGCTCAACACGGCGCGCAACTTCGCCGCCACGATGGCATCGGTCTCGCCGAAGAGCTGCCGCCGCTCCGAGTGACCCACGATCACATAGGTCACGTTCAGCTTGGCCAGCATGGCGGGACTGACCTCACCGGTGAAGGCGCCGGCCTCGGCCCAGTGGCAGCTCTGGGCCCCCAGGGCGATCGGTATGTCGTCGGACTCCAGCACCGTCTGGACCGACCGAAGATCAGTGAACGGCGGGTGCAGGGAGACGTCCCGGGTGGCGAGGTCTTGCGCCGACAGCCGGTAGGCCAGCTTCTGCACCACCTGGATGGCCTCGAAATGGTTGAGGTTCATCTTCCAGTTGCCGCTCACGAGCGGTCGGCGCTTGGTCATCGCCCTCTCCCCGGCGCGTTGGAGGCGGTCCGCAGGGCTGCCAGGCCTGGCAGGTCACCGCGCTCGAGGAGCTCCAGGGCCGCTCCCCCACCAGTCGACAGATGATCGATCTCGTCGGCGAGACCGAGGTGGGCGAGGGCGCCGGCGCTGTCGCCGCCGCCGACGACGGTGTACCCCCTGCATTCGGCCACCGCCTCGGCCACGGCACGCGTGCCGGCGGCGAAGCGGTCGTCCTCGGCGACCCCCATCGGGCCGTTCCACAGCACGGTGCCTGCGGGGCGGATCTCGTCGGCGAACTCGGCGGCCGTCCCCGGACCGATGTCCACGCCCTTCCAGCCCGACGGGATGGTCCGACCGACGGTGCGGACGGCGCCACTCCCACCCTTCCCCGCCCCGATGGCGCCGTCGGGGGCCAGGGCCACCACGTCGGTCGGCACGACCACCCGTCGTCCGGAGTCGAGCAGCCGACGGCAGGCATCTTCCTGGTCGGGCTCGACCAGCGAGTCGCCGATGTCGTGGCCCAGGGCGGCGAGGAACGTGAAGCACATCCCCCCGCCCACCAGCAGAACGTCCGCCCGCTCGAGCAGGGACCGGAGGAGGCCCAGCTTGTCGCTCACCTTGGCCCCACCGAGCACGGCCACGAACGGCCGGGCGGGATGGTGCAGGAGGCCGCCGAGCGCCTCGACCTCCCGCTCCAGCAGACGTCCAGCAGCGCTGGGCAGGCGGGCCGGGGGCCCCACGATGGAGGCGTGTGCCCGGTGGGCCGAGCCGAAGGCGTCGTCCACGTAGAGGTCCTGGCCCTCCACCAGGCGGGCCACGAAGGCGGGGTCGTTGGCCTCCTCACCCGGGTCGAAGCGCAGGTTCTCCATGAGCTCGACGCCCGGTGCCAGCTTCGCCAGGCGCTGGCGCACCGGCTCCATGGCGAACCGGGCGTCGGGCTGGCCGTGCGGTCGCCCGAGGTGGCTGCAGGCCGTGACCTTGGCCCCGCGGTCCAGCAGCCATTCGATCGTGGGCAGCGCGGCGCGCAGGCGAAAGTCGTCGTCCACCTCTGTCGTGCCGTCCGACGACGACCGGAGGGGGACGTTGAGGTCGGCTCTGAGCAGCACCCGCTTGCCGGCCGGATCGGGAAGGTCCTCCAGCCGCGGCAGCTGGAGAAGCGAGGGCTCAGCGACCGGAGCCCCCGACCACCATGGCCAGGTCGACCAGCCGGTTCGAGTAGCCCCACTCGTTGTCGTACCAACCGTTCGTCTTGACCAGCGTCGAGCCGTCCCCGGCGGCGGTCACCATGGTGAGCCCGGAGTCGAAGATGCACGATGCCGGGGACCCGACGACGTCGGAGGACACGATGGGGTCTTCGGTGTACTCGAGCACCTTCGACAGCGGCCCCGAGGACGCGGCCTCGCGGTAGGCGGCGTTGATCTGGTCGACGCTGGCCTCGGCCTCGATGATCGCCGTGAAGTCGGTGATCGAGCCGTCCTGCACCGGCACGCGCAGCGACGTGCCGTCCAGACGGCCCTGCATGGCCTGGAGGACGAGCCCCGTCGCCCGGGCCGCGCCCGTCGACGCCGGGATGATGTTGACCGCGGCCGCCCGGGCCCGGCGCAGGTCCTTGTGGGCCAGGTCGAGGAGGTTCTGGTCGTTGGTGTAGGCGTGGACGGTGGTCATGAGGCCGCTGCGCACGCCGAAGGCGTCGTCGAGCACCTTCACCATCGGCACGAAGCAGTTGGTGGTGCAGGAGGCGTTGGACACCACGCTGTGCTGGGCGGGATCGAAGGTCTGGTCGTTCACGCCCATCACGAAGGTGGCGTCGACGTTGGTCGCCGGCGCCGAGATGATCACCCGCCGCGCGCCCCCTTCGATGTGGGCGGCGGCCTTGTTGCCGTCGGTGAAGATGCCCGTGCTCTCGATCACCACATCGACGCCCAGCTCCGACCACGGGAGAGCCTTGGGGTCGCGCTCGGCGAACACCTTCACCTCGTCGGAGCCGATCCTGATGGCACCGTCGGTGGCCTTCACTCCCTCCAGTCGACCCAGGGTCGAGTCGAAGGCGAGGAGGTGGGCGTTCGTCTCAGGCGGGATCAGGTCGTTGACGGCGACCACGCGCACGTCGGCGCCCGACGCGCGCGCTGCCCGTAGGAAGTTGCGCCCGATGCGACCGAACCCGTTGATGCCAACCCGTACGGACATTTCCCGTTCCTCCTCGCTGTCCGGCCCCTATCCGACCAGATCGACCAGGGCTGCTGCCAGTTTGTCCGAGTCGTGGGCCAGCCCGTTGGGCCGGGCCAGCGGGGCATCGACCCAGGGCCGATTCGCCGCCCCGAGCGGGATCCCGGTCGTATCGCAGACCACGACGTCGACGTCGACTCCGTGGACCTCCAGCGCCGCCAGGTGGGCCGCCACGTCGTAGCCCTCCGTCTCGGGGACCTGGGGCCGGAGGTTGGAGACGTAGACCTTCCGGCCCTTCGCCTCGGCCAGGGCCTCCCGCAAGGCGGGGACGGCGAGCGCCGCCAACACGCTCGTGTACAAGGAGCCGGGCCCGAGGACGATCTGATCGGCACGGGCGACTGCCTCCAGGGCAGCGGCGGGCGGCTCGGCGTCGGCGGGGACGAGGGACACCCGGGTGATCCGTCCCGTCTGGGCCACCGCCACCTGGCCCTCGACGGCCCCGCCGGCGGCCTCGGCCTTGAGCACGACGGGCACCGTGGTGGCGGGCAGCACGGTGCCGGCCGCCTCGACCAGGCGACCGGCCTCCTGGACGGCAAACAGGAAGTCACCGGTGGAACCGACCAGCCCGGCGATCACCAGGTTGCCCAGGGCATGACCTTCCAGCTCCCCGGCGTCGAAACGGTGCTCGAAGGCCCTCGACCACACCGACGGGCTGCCCAGGGCGACCAGGCACTTGCGGAGGTCGCCCGGCGGCGGCACCCCGAAGATCTCGCGCAGGCGGCCGCTCGAGCCGCCGTCGTCGGCCACCGACACGATCGCCGTGACCTCGCCGCCGTACCGACGCGCGGCCCGTAAGGTGGCGGCCAGCCCGTGACCCCCGCCGAGGGCGACCACGCGCGGCCGCGTCCTCACCGGTGAACGTCCCGATGGTGGAGCGTGGGCTCGAAGCCCCGGACCTCGATCCGCTTGGCCAGCTCCTCGGCCAGGACAACCGACCGGTGCTGGCCGCCGGTGCAGCCGACGGCGATGGTGAGGTAGGACTTTCCTTCCTTCACGTAGGCGGGAAGCAGGAGGCCGAAGAGGTCGTCGAGCTTGTCGAGGAACGGTGCGGTCTCGCACTGGCTCATCACGTAGCGCTCGACGGGGGGATCGAGCCCCGTCAGGGGACGCAGCTCCTCGACCCAGTGGGGGTTGGGCAGGAACCGGCAGTCGAACACCAGGTCCACGTCGAGGGGCACGCCGTGCTTGAACCCGAACGACACCACCGTGACCTGAAGTCCGGTGGGGTGCTCATCCCGCTCGAACAGGTCGATGAGGCGACCTCTGAGCTGGTGGACGTTGAGGTCGCTGGTGTCCACGACCACGTCGGCCTGGGCGAGGATCGGGTCGAGGACCCGCCGCTCCTGGGTGATGGACCCGATCACCCCCTCGGCGGCCAGCGGATGACGCCGCCTCGTCCCTTCGAAGCGGCGCACGAGGACCTCGTCGGAGGCGTCGAGGAACACCATGCGGACCCGGGCCCCGGTGGCGCGAAGGGCGTCGACAGCGGGTCCCACGTCGTCGAGGTACTCGCTGCCCCCCCGGCCGACCACGAGCGCCACCTTCTCGGTCTCCGATCCCGGCACGCTCACCAGCTCGGCGACCTTGGGGATGAGGGCGGGCGGCATGTTGTCGATGACGAACCACCCGAGGTCCTCGAAGGTGGCCGCCGCCGTCGAGCGGCCCGCGCCCGACAGCCCGGTGATGATGAGAAAGTCGCTCATAGCGCCTCCCCCATTGTCACATCGTCGCGTCGGTGTGTGAGCTTCTCGGCCCGGAGGAAGAGGAGCCGGGGGATCGTCGCCGCATCGGCGTACTCCTCGGCCCGAGCCAGGAACCCAGCGGGCGGGGCGGGCTCCTCCATGCGGGTCACCAGCATCCCGTGGTCGGCCAGGAGGTTCACGTACCGGGAGAGGGGTCGGTGCACGAAGGGCACGAAGACCCCTTTGTCCACCTCCTCGACGGAGTTGTCCTCGACGAGGTAGGGCCCGATGCGCCAGTACTGCTCGCCCAGGATGTGGTCGTCGATCCAGCCGCTGCCCGGCGCCTGGAGCAGGGGATGGTTCATGAGCAGGAGGAAGCGGCCGCCCGGGCGCAGGACCCGTCCCACCTCGGCGACGGTCTTTTCGAGGTCGTCGAGGTGCTCGAGGACGAGGCAGGCGACGGCTGCGCCGAAGCTGGCGGCGACGAAGGGCAGGTCGGCCGCGCTGGCCCTGGCGTACAGCGGGCCGCCGCCCCGCCGTCTGGCCTCCTCGACCTGGGGCCACGTCGGGTCCACACCCACCACCGTCCGGGGGCCGGCTGCCAGCCGGGCCACCTGACCCTCTCCGGCGCCCACGTCGAGCACCCGTCCCGAAGGCGGAAGGTGCCGAGAGACGAGGGGCAGGATCTGCTCGACGTACTCGGGATCGGCGCCGGCGGTGAAGGTGGCCTGCCACCACCGGGCACTCTGGGCCCACAGGTCGCTGTCGCGTGCGCTCACGGAGCGGCGACCGACGCGTCGTCCCGACGGGCGGACCCCGTCGGTGCGTGCAGCTTCTCGTAGACGGCGCGGGCCACGTTGTCGGGCAGCCAGGGCAGTGCGAGCAGGGTCTCGAGGGGTGCCACCCGGACCGCCCGGACGCCGCCCATCTCCCGCACGAGGCGGCGCTTGCGCGTCGGTCCCAGGCCGGGGATGTCGTCGAGCACGCTCTTCGTCATCCGCCGACCCCGAAGCGTGCGGTGGTAGGACACGGCGAAGCGGTGGGCCTCGTCGCGGATGCGCTGGAGGAGATAGAGGGCCTCGGACTGCCTGGGAATGCGCACGGGGTCGGCCTGTCCGGGCACGAAGATCTCCTCGAACTGCTTGGCCAGGGCCGCCACGGGGATCTCGTCCTCGAGCCCGAGCTGCTCGAGGACCCTGGCGCCCACGTTGAGCTGGCCCTTGCCGCCGTCGAGGAGCAGCAGCTGAGGTGGATAGGCGAAGCGCCTTCGCCGGGCGCGTGCCTCCAGCGGCTGCTCCCGCTCGGCCAGCAGGGCGCTGAACCGACGGGTGAGCACCTCCTCCATCGCCGCGTAGTCGTCGTTGCCCTCGACCGACCCAACCTTGAATCGGCGATAGTCGCTCGTCTTCGGGATCCCGTCCTCCATCACGACCATGGAGCCCACGTAGTCGCTGCCCTGGATGTGGCTCATGTCGAAGCATTCGATCCGCAGCGGCGCCTCGGGCAGATCCAACGCCTCCTGGAGCGCGTTGAGGGCGCGGGCGCGGCTGTTGTGATCTGCGCCCCGCCGCAGCCGGTGGCGCGCGAACTCCTCGCCAGCGTTTCGGGTCACCGTGTCGTGCAGGGCGCGCTTGTCGCCGCGCTGGGGAACGCGCACGACGACTCTCGAGTGTCGCAACGACGCCAGCCACGCCTCGTGCACGGCGAGATCCTCGGGCTCGTCGGGTACGAGCACCTCACGGGGGATGTCCATGATGGCCTCGGCGTAGATCTGCTCGAGGACATGGGCCACGAGCTGGGGGCGGTCCAGGTCCTCGACCTTGTCCACGATGAAGCCCTTTCGACCCACCACCCGGCCGCGCCGGACGTGGAACACCTGCACGGCCGCCTCCAGCTCGTCCTCGGCCACGCCGATGACGTCGAGATCCTCGGGTCGCTCGGTCACCATCTGCTGCTTCTCGATGGCCTTGCGCACCGAGGTCAGCCGGTCCCGGAGGCGGGCGGCCCGCTCGAACTCCAGCCCCTCGGCGGCGTCGCGCATCTGGGCCTCGAGGCGACGGACGATGGTGTCGGTGTCGCCGGCCAGGAAGTCGACCAGCTCTCCCACCAGGCGGTCGTAGTCGGGCTTGTCGATCTCGCCCACGCACGGACCCGTGCACTTCTCGATGTGGTACATGAGGCAGGGGCGGCCGAGGCGCTGGTGATGAGCGAGCTTGTTGTCCGAGCACGTCCTGACCGGGAACGAGCGCAGAAGCAGGTCGAGGGTCTCCCGGATGGCGTAGGCGTGAGCGTAGGGCCCGAAGTAGCGGACGCCCCGTCGTTTGCGGCCCCGCATGACCATCGGCCGTGGCCACTCGTCGTCGAGCGTCACGGCGAGGAACGGGTAGCTCTTGTCGTCCCGGAGCCGGATGTTGAACCGCGGCCGGTGGGCCTTGATGAGGTTGTACTCCAGCATGAGGGCCTCGACGTCGTTGCGGACCTGGATCCACTCGACGCTCTCTGCGCTCACGACCATCTGCGCCGTCCGCGGCGGCAGGTTGGCCGGGTCCTGGAAGTAGCTCGCCAACCGGTGGCGGATGGAGTGGGCCTTGCCTACGTAGATGACCCTGCCGTCCGCGTCCTTGAACTGATAGGAGCCCGGAGCGTCGGGGATGGTCGCCGTGGGAGGCCGCTGCAGCACGTCTCCAAAGTCTATGAGCAGCGGCTCGGAGGACGGCGCTGCCGTCACCCGCCGACGTGGCCAGGACCTGGGCCCCGCCACCGGTGAGGCCGGCCCGAGCATCCGCCTGGCCGGGGAGCCTCCCTCGGTGGGCCGGTCGGGACCCCATATCGGCCGCCGTCCATCTACACTTGCGGGTTACGCCGGCCTGGTACTCCGGCGACATACACGCTCCGGGGCCGACAACCCCGCGGATGGGCGACCAGGCTGTCCCCGCCGGCCGAGATCGGAGCGCTCCCCAGAGAGGGGTTCCCGACATGCTGCGACTTCAGACACCGCTCCCCGAGCGCTATACCGGCGCGTCAGGAGAAGAGCTGGCCGGGCGGATCCAGGCGGCCAAGGCTGCCCTCGGGCCCAGGTTGCTCATCCTCGGCCACCACTACCAGCGAGACGAGGTGATGCGGTGGGCCGACGCCCGAGGTGACTCGTTCGGACTGTCCCGCACGGCCGCCGACCGTCACGACGCCGAGTTCGTCGTCTTCTGCGGCGTCCACTTCATGGCCGAGTCGGCGGACATCCTGACCGGAGACCATCAGGCGGTCCTGCTTCCCGATCTCAACGCCGGGTGCTCGATGGCCGACATGGCCGACGTCGAGTCGGTCGAGGAGGCGTGGGAGGAGCTGGCCACCGTCACCGACGTGGAGCGGATCGTCCCGATCACGTACATGAACTCCTCGGCGGCCCTCAAGGCCTTCGTGGGTCGCCAGGGGGGTGCGGTCTGCACCTCCTCGAACGCCCGGGCCGTGCTCACCTGGGCGCTCGGGCTGGACGGTTCCGAGCCCAGAGGCGACAAGGTCCTCTTCTTCCCGGACCAGCACCTCGGGCGCAACACAGGTCATCAGCTCGGCTACACCGAGGATGACATGTGCGTGTGGAACCCGCGGCGGCCGCTCGGGGGGTTGGAGGCCCCCGAGGTGAAGGGGGCCGCGTTCCTCCTGTGGAAGGGCCACTGCTCGGTCCACCAGCGCTTCCGGTCCGAGCACGTGGAGGCCTTCCGGGCCGAGCATCCCGACGGCGTGGTCATCGCCCATCCGGAATGCGCCCGCGAGGTGGTGGAGCTGGCCGACCGCGTGGGCTCGACCGACTTCATCATCCGGGCCGTGGACGAGGTGCCGGCAGGCACCGCGGTTGCCGTGGCCACCGAGATCCATCTCGTCCAGCGCCTGGCCCACGAGCACCCCGATCTGTCGGTCGTGTCTCTCGACCCCCTGATCTGCCCGTGCTCGACCATGTTCCGCATCGACGACGCCCACCTGGCCTGGGTGCTGGAGGGGCTGGTGGACGGCGAGGTGCGCAACCGCATCACCGTCGACGCCGAGACCGCCGGGTGGGCACGAGTGGCACTGGAGCGGATGCTCGAGATCGTGTAGTCGGCGCCCTGGACGGTCCTCCCGGGCCCCTTCGTTGGTCCGGCTCGAGTCCCTAGAGGTCCCCGGCGGTGACGACATAGCTGCGACCGCCCGGCTGCACGGAGACCTGGATCGTTCGATCGGGGCCGGTGTTGAAGTGGACGTCACAGCTGTAGTCGAGACGTCTGGTGTTGGTGCAGGTCACCTGGGTCACCGTCGTGCCGGCCGGCAATCCCGCCGTGCCCGTCGCCAGCTTGTGCTGGATCGAGTCCTGCACGGTCGACGCCAGGGTGTCGGGGTTGTTGAGCCGACCGGTGCCGCTGCTGCTCCCGCCACCGCACCCGGCGGCCAGCGACCCGGCCACGGTGGCGGCGACGACGAAGGGACCGACTCGCATCGTCGGACCCTACTGGCCCAGCACCGTCGTCAGGAACTGGCCGGTGTAGCTCTCGGGTGACTTGGCGACCTTCTCGGGCGGGCCCTCGGCCACGATGGTTCCGCCGCCCTCGCCACCTCCGGGGCCGAGGTCGAGGATCCAGTCTGCCGTCTTGATCACGTCGAGGTTGTGCTCGATGACGATCACCGTGTTCCCTTGGTCCACCAGTCTGCTCAGCACGCCCAGGAGCTTGCGCACGTCGTCGAAATGCAAGCCGGTGGTCGGCTCGTCGAGAATGTACATGGTGTGGCCGGTCGACCTCTTGGACAGCTCGGTGGACAGCTTCACCCGCTGGGCCTCGCCACCGGAGAGCGTCGGCGCCGGCTGGCCGAGCCGCACGTAGCCCAGACCCACGTCGACGAGCGTCCGCATGTGACGGGCGATCACCGGCTGGTTGGCGAAGAAGTCGAGCGCTTCCTCGCACGACATGTCGAGCACGTCGGCGATGTTCTTGCCCTTGAAGGTGATGTCGAGGGTGTCGCGGTTGTACCGGGCCCCTTTGCAGACCTCGCACGGGACGTACACGTCGGGGAGGAAATGCATCTCGATCTTGATCGTCCCGTCTCCCGCGCACGCCTCGCACCGTCCTCCGGCCACGTTGAACGAGAACCGCCCTGGCTGGTACCCCCTGACCCTCGCCTCCTGGGTCTGGCTGAAGAGCTTGCGGATGGCGTCGAACACCCCGGTGTAGGTGGCCGGGTTGGAACGGGGCGTGCGCCCGATCGGCGACTGGTCCACGTCGATGACCTTGTCGATGGCCTCGGCACCCTCGATCGTCCGGTGCCGGCCGGGCACCACCTTCGAGGAGTAGATGCGCTTCATGAGGCCCCGGTAGAGGATGTCGTCGACGAGGGTCGACTTCCCCGAGCCGGAGACGCCGGTGACGGTGATGAAGCAGCCCAGGGGAAGCTCGGCGTCGATCTTCTTCAGGTTGTGCTCCCGCGCTTCCCTGATGACCACCCACTCGTCGCCCGGCTCGCGTCGCATCTGGGGCACCGGTATCGAGAGCTCTCCGCTGAGGTACCGGCCGGTCAACGATCGCTTCGTGGACTCGAGCTCGGCGAGCGTCCCGGAGCAGACGATCTCGCCGCCGTGCTCGCCCGCTCCCGGACCGATGTCGACGATGTGGTCGGCGACCCGGATGGTCTCCTCGTCGTGCTCGACCACGATCACGGTGTTGCCGAGGTCGCGCAGGCGGAGCAGGGTGTCGATGAGCTTGCGGTTGTCCCGTTGGTGCAACCCGATCGAAGGCTCGTCCAGCACGTAGAGCACCCCGACCAGGCCGCTGCCGATCTGACTGGCGAGACGGATCCGCTGGGCCTCTCCCCCGGCCAGGGTGCCGGCAGAGCGGTTGAGGCTCAGGTAGTCGAGCCCGACGTCGAGCAGGAACTGCACCCGGGCCTGGATCTCCCGCAGGACCCGCTCACCGATCATCCGCTCGCGCTCGGACAGCTCGAGGGCGCCGATCGCATCGGCGGCCCGGTCGATCGACAGGCTGCAGAGCTCGTCGATGTTGCGGCCGCCCACGGTGACGGCCAGGGACTCCGGCTTGAGCCGGGCGCCGTGGCACTCGGGACAGGCCACCTCACGCATGTAGCCCTCGATCACCTCCCGGCCGTGGTCCGACTCCGCCTCGCTGTGCCGGCGCTGGAGATAGGGCAGCACGCCTTCGTAGTGCGTGTGGTACGACCGCACCCGCCCGTACCGGTTGCGGTACTTGACGTGGATCTGGCGCGTCCCCGAGCCGTGCAGCAGGACCCGCTGCTCGGACTTCTTGAGCTTGGCCCAGGGTGTGTTCACCGAGAACCCGTAGGCGTCCGCCACCGCCGCCACGACACGGTAGAAGTACTCGGTACGGTTGCCGGACCAGGGCGCGATGGCACCCTCGGCCAGGCTGAGGGCGGGATCCGGTACGACGAGCTCGGGGTCGACCTCGTAGCGGGTGCCCAGGCCGGCGCAGTGCGGGCAGGCACCGTAGGGCGAGTTGAACGAGAAGCTGCGGGGCGCCAGCTCGTCGAAGCTGAGCCCGTCGTAGTTGCAGGCCAGGTGCTGGCTGAAGGTCAGGATCTCCTCGCCGGGCTCCTCGGTCCCGTCCGTCTCGCCGGGCGCGGCGCGCGCTGTCGCCCTGCCTCGGGCCTTGGCGCCTGACCGGGAGCCGTTGCCGGCCGCCTTCCCCCTCGGCGATCGCCTGGTGTCGGGGCCGCCGTCCGCACCACCGGCGCCGTTGGTGGCCGATCTCGGGACCAGCTGCACCTCGGCCACTCCGTCGGCCAGCCGCAGGGCCGTCTCGAGGGAGTCGGTCAGGCGACGGACGATCCCGTCCCTGCGCACCAGGCGGTCCACGACGACCTCGATGGTGTGCTGCTCGTAGCGGGCCAGCCGGCCGGTGTCCCGCTGG
>JBPYEZ010000055.1:0-8313 GCA_051984395.1 Acidimicrobiales bacterium
CAGGGGCCAGCCCCCGAAGGCTCGGCCCCCCCGCCCAGAACGAGCTCGGAGTCAGCTTCCGATCCGGGACCTTCCGACGACCAGGCTGAGCCGGCGTCGGCCACCTCTGGTTCCGGCCGTTCGAGCACCCAATCAGGCCCAGGAGCAGGCGCCGACGCCCGCTCACGCCGTCGCCGCCGAGGCTCTCGCGGCGGCCGGGGCCGCTCGACGCGGCGCGCCGTAGCAGGCGACGAGGCCGCGGCCACCGGCCAGGGAAGCGGCGACGGGGCAGCCGGCCGGCCGGACACGGCCGATCCGATCGACGGGGCCGATCAGGTCGCATCGGGGGACCGGGTGGCTCGCGCTGAACAGCCGGGGGACGGCGAGACCGGCGCCGCAGACGACGCCGGGCCCAACTCCGCCGGTCCCGCCCCGAGACCGAAGATCGGAGACACCCGCCCCGCCCCGCCATCCGCCCGGACCAGGCCGCCAGGTGGCAGACAGAAGGCGAGAGAGGGGGGCGGTCGGAAACGAGGCGGGCGGGGCCGGGCGCCGGCATCGGATTCGACCGCGACCACAGGTCCTCCGGTCGAGGACACGACCTCGGCATCTGCGGGCGACCGAAAGGAAGGCGGGCGCCAGCGCAGGAGCCGGACCCGGGGTCGGGAGCGAAACGGCCGCCCGGTGGGTCGTTACCTCATGTGCGTGCACGTGCGACCTAATGCCACCCAGGTGGCGGTGCTCGAGGGGCGCTCGCTGATCGAGCATTACCTGTCGCGTCCCCAGGACGACGAGACCCTGATCGACGGGAACATCTACCTCGGTCGCGTGCAGAACGTGCTTCCCGGGATGGAGGCGGCATTCGTCGACATCGGAACGCCCAAGAACGCCGTGCTGTACCGGGGCGACGTCCGCTACGACCCCGAGGACGTCGTGGAGGGCGGCAAGCGATCGGATGCCCGCATCGAGCAGCTCCTGCGTCCCGGTCAGCACATCCTGTGCCAGGTCACCAAGAACCCGATCGGGAGCAAAGGCGCCCGCCTGACCCAGGAGGTGTCGCTGCCGGGGCGCTTCGTCGTGCTCGTCCCCAACAGCGATACGTACGGGATCTCGAGGCGCCTCGACGACGACGAGCGAAAGCGCTTGCGGCGGATCCTCGACGACGTACGGCCGGCGGGCCACGGGCTGATCGTTCGTACCGCGGCCGAGGGGTCCTCCGCTGCCGAGCTCGGTCGCGACGTGGCCCGGCTGGTTGCCGAGTGGCAGGGCATCGAGGCCCAAGCCAAAGGGATGTCGGTTCCCTCGCTGCTCTACCGCGAGCCCGACACCGCCGTACGGGTCATCCGCGAGGAGTTCAACGGTCAGTACCGGGGCGTGGTGATCGACGACCCCGACCTCTACGAGGAGGTCCGGGAGTACGTGGCGAGCATCAGCCCTGAGCTGACCGATCGGGTCGAGCTCTACGACACCGAGGCCGAGCCGCTGCCGCTCTTCGAGCGTCATCACATCCACGAGCAGCTCCACAAGGCTCTCGACCGCAAGGTGTGGCTGCCCTCGGGGGGCTCGATCATCATCGAGCGCACCGAGGCCCTGACCGTCATCGACGTCAACACGGGCAAGAACGTCGGCACCTCGAACCTGGAAGAGACCGTCTACCGCAACAACCTCGAGGCCGCCGAGGAGATCGCCCGACAGCTGCGGCTGCGCGACATCGGGGGCATCATCGTGATCGACTTCATCGACATGGAGGTCAGGGCGAACCGGACCGAGGTGGCGCGGGTGTTCCGGGAGGCCCTCGCCCGCGACAAGACCCGGACCCAGGTCTCGGACATCTCCGACCTCGGCCTGGTGGAGATGACCCGCAAGCGGGTGTCGGAGGGCCTCGTCGAGTCGTTCACCCAGCAGTGCCCCACGTGCAACGGGCGGGGGATCGTCTTCGACGAGTCCCTGCTGTGAAGCCGCAGGTGGCGTCCTTGCTACGCTCTGACGCCATGTACGCGGTGATCGCCACGGGCGGCAAGCAGGCGCGGGTCACCCAGGGTGAGCGCGTCCTGGTCGAGCGCCTGGGGCTGGAGGTGGGGGAGGAGGTCTCGTTCACCCCCGTCCTGGTGGTCGACGGCGAGACGGTGCTGGCCGGGCCCGACGCCTTGGCCGGCGCCTCGGTCTCGGCCCGGGTCATCGGGGAGGACAAGGGGCCCAAGGTGACCGGGTTCACCTACAAGCCCAAGACCAACAACCGGCGTCGGTGGGGTCACCGCCAGCGCTACACCACCATCGAGATCACCGGGATCAGCGGACCGTCGGGCACGACGGCCAGGCGCCGGGCGTAGGAGAGCACGATGTCCAAGACCAAGGGTGGAGGCTCGACCAGGAACGGCCGGGACTCCGCGGCACAGCGCCTCGGCGTGAAGGCCTTCGACGGTACGTTGGTCAAGGCGGGATCCATCCTCGTCCGCCAGCGGGGCACGCGGTTCCACCCGGGTCTCAACGTCGGCCGCGGAGGTGACGACACCCTGTTCGCCACCGCCGGAGGGACCGTGAAGTTCGGTACCCGCAAGGGCCGCAGGCTGGTGGACATCCTGCCCGACCAGACCTAGACGGCCGGGGCTCCGGAGGGCCTGTTCCGGGCTCACCGGTACTCTCGGAGAGATGTCCGGGTTCGTCGACGAGGCCCAGCTCCACGTCAAGGGGGGTGACGGAGGGGCCGGCGCGGTCTCGTTCCGGCGCGAGGCCCACGTGAGCAAGGGCGGCCCCGACGGTGGGGACGGCGGTGCCGGAGGCGACGTGTGGTTGGCCGCGACCACCGATGTGGCGTCATTGCTCGCCTTCAGAGACCATCCTCATCGGCGCGCCTCGGACGGCACCCATGGCGGCGGCAAGAAGCGCCACGGTCGTGCCGGCGCGGACATCACCGTGGGGGTTCCCCAGGGCACCGTGGTGCGGACGCTCGCCGGCGACACCGTGGCCGATCTGGCGACGGTAGGCGAGCGGTGGCTGGCGGCACGGGGGGGGCGTGGCGGAGGTGGCAACGCACGCTTCCTGTCCAACCGACGCCGAGCTCCCTCCTTCGCCGAGCAGGGCGAGCGCGGCGAGGAGCGGTGGCTCGATCTCGAGCTGAAGCTCATGGCCGATGTCGCGCTCGTCGGCTTTCCGAACGCGGGCAAGAGCACGCTCATCGCCAGCATCTCGGCCGCCCGGCCCAAGATCGCCGACTACCCGTTCACGACCCTCGAGCCGCACCTCGGCGTGGTGCGCACGGGGTCGTCGACCGACCCGACCGACTTCGTGGTCGCCGATATCCCCGGCCTCGTGGCGGGAGCGAGCGCCGGCCGTGGTCTCGGTCATCGCTTCCTCCGCCACGTCGAGCGGGCACGCGTGCTGGTGGTGCTGCTCGACCTCGCACCCATGGACGGCGCTCCGACCGAGGACCAGGAGCGGATCCTGCTCGCCGAGCTGGGCCGATACCGGCCCGACCTGCTCGATCGGCCCCGTCTGGTCGTGGGCTCCAAGGTCGACGTCCAGGTCCCGGACGCGGCGCTCCCGTCGGCGGACGGGCGGCCCACCCCGAGCCGGCATCCGCAGACGCGCGTCTCGGCGGTGACCGGTGCCGGCCTGGGAACCTTCCTCGCCACGTTGGGGGGCCTGGTCCGAGACGCTCGGGCTGCCGAGGCGCCGGTCCAGACCGTCGTCGTCCACCGTCCGGAGCCCGAGGGCGTCGACGTCGAGCGCTCCGACGACGGGGGGTTCGTCGTGCGTGGCCGCCCGGCCGAGCGAGCTGTGGCCGTCAGTGACCTGACCGATGCCCAGGCCCTGGACTACGTCCAGCACCGGTTGCACCGGCTCGGAGTCGACAGGGCGCTGGCCCGCGCCGGTGCCCGCGAAGGTGACGTGGTGCACGTGGGCGGCTTCACGTTCACCTACGAGCCCGATCGCTGAGGGGATCGGAACCGTGATCGTGGTCGCCAAGATCGGGTCGTCATCGGTGACCGACGCGGGCGGGCAGGTCGACGGGTCCGCCGTCACCAAGCTGTGCGCCGAGGTCGCCGCCCTCCACGCGTCGGGCCACCAGGTCATCGTGGTCAGCTCGGGCGCCATCGCCGCCGGGCGACCGGTGCTGGGGATGCGCGACGTCGGCCGGTCGGCAGCACGGGCGACCGATCTCGCCACCCTCCAGGCGATCTCCGCCGTGGGTCAGAGCCGTCTCATGCGGGTGTACGACGACCTGCTGGCCACCCACGGGCTGGTCGGAGGCCAGGTGCTCCTGGCGCCGTTGGACTTCGTGCACCGACAGCAGTATCTCCACGCCCGCCAGACCCTCACCCGCCTCCTCGAGCTGGGCGTCGTCCCCGTGGTGAACGAGAACGACGCCATCGCCGACGACGAGATCCGCTTCGGGGACAACGATCGCCTGGCTGCATTGACCGCCCACCTGGTGCGGGCCGATGTCCTCGTCCTGCTCACCGACGCGCCCGGCCTGCTCACCGCCGATCCACGTCTCGACTCGGAGGCCTCCCTCATCCAGGAGGTGGTCGAGGTGGACCGGGAGCTCGAACGGATGGCAGGCGGAGCGGGCAGCGAGCGGGGCAGCGGCGGAATGGCCTCGAAGCTGGCGGCGGCCAAGATCGCCGTGTGGTCGGGCATCCGGGTCGTCATCGCCGCTGCCGGGCGGCCTGGCGTGCTGGCCGACGCCGTGGCTGGCCGACCGGGCGTGGGAACTGTCGTCCGGGCTCGGGATCGTCGCCTCCCGGCCCGCAAGCTGTGGATCGCGTTCGCCGTGGACGCGGCCGGCACCGTCGTGGTCGACGAAGGGGCCCGCCGCGCCCTGAGCGAGCGGGGCACCTCGCTGCTCCCCGCCGGAGTCGTGGCCGTGAAGGGCGCATTCGAGGCCGACGAGGCGGTCGAGATCGCCACCGCCGCCGGCAGCGTCTTCGCCAAGGGACTGGCCAGGATGCCGAGCCGGCGCCTCAGCCAGTGGCGCGGCCGGCGGACCGACGAGCTCCCCGACGACCTCCCTCACGAGGTGGTGCATCGCGACGACCTCGTGCTGTTGGCCTGAGTGACACGCCGATGACCTCGAGACCTCCTACTTGGAGGTCTCGCCCGGTGGGTTGGCCGGCGTCGGCGTCTGCGGCTTGTCGCCGGTCGCCCCCGCACCCGCCTCGTCGGTCTGTCCGGCGGAGGCACCGGTGCCCAACGCCCCCGTGCTCCCGCTCTCGAGGCCGGCCGGCTCGCTCGCGGCCGGCAGACCCAGCTGCTCCCGGATCTGGTCGAGGCGGGTCTGGGCCTCGGTGTTGATCTGCGCCTGCTCGACCTCGAGCATGCGACCCTCCACCGACTGGGACCCGAGCTCGGACGCGCCGAGGGCCCTGGCGTAGCGGGCCTCGATCTTGTCCCGGACCTCGTCCAGTGTGGGGACGTCCTGGCCCACCGATGCCGACAGCGAGGTCATCGCCCGGTTCATCTGCTCCTGCATCTTGGCCTGATCGAGCTGCGAGAGGAGCTTCTGGCGCTCGGTGAGCTTGGTCTGGAGCGCGGCCGAGTTCTGCACCACGGCCTGCTTGGCCTGATCGGCCGCCTGGGCCGACTGCAGGTGCAGGGTCTTCAGGGAGTCGACCTCCCTCTCGGTGGCGATGAGCCGGTTGGCGAAGGCCTGGGCCGCCTGGGTGAGCTCGGCCGCTCTGGTCGTGTCGCCCTTCTTGGTGGCCTCGTCGGCCATCAGGACCGCCTGTCGAGCCGAGTTGTTGATCTTGCCGAGCTCCTCCATCGACCGGTTCAGCCGCATCTCGGTCTGCTTCTGGTTGGCGATGACGTTGGCCGCCTGCTCGGTCAGCTGCCGGTGCTGCTGCTGGGCCTCGCCGATCGCCTGCTCCAGCTGGATCTTGGGGTCGGCCCGCTCGTTGAACCTGCTGTTCGCGGAGGCGCTGAAGTACCGCCACCACCGGGTTATCAGATTGGCCATGGTCCCGATGCTACGCCCTCGGTGCCGTTTCCGGGCTCGGCCCGCTCAGGCGGGGGGGCCGCCACATCGGCCACACGAGCGGTCCGCCGGGTAGGCGAATCTCCCCGGTCACCTCGAACCCGTGACGGCTGTAGAAGGCGATGTTGGACTCCTTGGAGGACTCCAGGTAGGCGGGCATCCCCTGCTCGTCACAGTGCTCGAGGATCGGAGTCATGAGGGTGGAGCCGATGCCCTGGCCCTGGCGGGCGGTATCGGTACCCAGCACGGCCAGGTACCAATGCAGCTCCTGGGGATGGTTGGCCTCGACCAGATTGAGCCCCCGTGAGGCGAGCGGGAGGCGCCGGCCGAACAGGCGGACGAAGTCGGGCAGCATCCGCAGCTGGCCCCGCAGGCCGAGGCGCCACTTGCCCGGCGGCTCCCAGAGCGCCCCGCCAGCCACGTCGCCGGTCGTGTACACCTCGCCGTGGGGCAACACGATCTTGGTCAGGTGGGCGGAGAAGAACCTCGGCAACATGCGCCTGCGTCTCGCCTGGTCGGGGAAGAGCCAGGCCATGACCGGATCGTCGTCGAAGGCGCGGGCCAGGGCGCCGGACAGCGTGGACACGTCGGTGCGGTCGGCTTTCCTGATGGCGGTCGTCGTCACGCTCAAAGTATGGCTGCGCCGACCGTCGGCGTCCGCCCCTCGACCGCCCCAGACCCGACGAGGCCGCTCGAGACCCCTTCGACCTGGCCCCGATGCCTAGACCGAGCGGTCAAGAGGAAGCGACCGTCGGGTTAGGCTGGAGCCAGTGGCGTCCAGTACCAGCCCCTCCACACCGTCCGGCCCCTCGCTCGCCGACCTGGGCCGTCGTGCCGTCGCCGCGTCGCGACACCTGGCCGGGGCCAGCACCGGGGCCAAGGACGCCGCCCTGGCCGCCGCCGCCGACCTCATCGTCCGCGCCGGGGACGACCTCATGGCCGCCAACGCCGAGGACGTGGCCCGGGCGGAGCGATCCGACACCACCCCGACGGTCGTCGACCGGCTCCGGCTCACCCCGGCACGCGTGGAGGCCATGGCCGAGGGACTGCGCCAGGTGGTGGCCCTGCCGGACCCCGTGGGCGAGGTCGTCGAGGGCTGGAACCGTCCCAACGGCCTGCGGGTCAGCCGGGTCCGGGTCCCGCTGGGCGTGGTCGGCATCATCTACGAGAACCGTCCCAACGTCACCAGTGACGCCGCCGGGCTCTGCCTCAAGTCAGGGAACGCCGCCCTTCTGCGGGGCTCGTCGGCCGCCGTCCGGTCCAATCAGGCGATCGCCGGGCTCCTCAGGGAGGGGATCGCCAAAGGCGGGCTCCCGCCGGACGCCGTGCTGCTGGTCGAGGAGGAGAGCCGGGAGTCGGCGCGCCAGTTCATGCAGCTGCGGGGGATGATCGACTGCCTCGTCCCGCGGGGCGGTCGGTCCCTCGTGTCCTCGGTGCTCGAGCACGCCACGGTGCCCTACATCATCGATGGGGACGGCAACTGCCACGTGTACGTGGACGCCGCCGCCGACCTCGAGACGGCCCTCGCCATCATCGTCAACGCCAAGACCCAGCGGCCGAGCGTCTGCAACGCGGCCGAGTCGCTGCTCGTGCACCAGGACGTCGCCCGGGCGTTCCTGCCGCGGGCCCAGGCAGCCCTCGAAGGGGTGGAGCTGGTCGGTGACGAGCGCGCCGCCCGCATTCTCCCGGGTGTGGGCCCCGCCACCGACGACGACTTTGGCACCGAGTTCCTCGATCTCAAGCTGAGCGTCGCCGTGGTCGACTCGCTCGACGGCGCCATCGACCACATCCGCCGCTACGGCTCGGGCCACTCGGAGGCGATCGTCACCGACGACCTGCGAGCCGCGACGCGCTTCACCCGGGAGGTCGACGCGGCCGCCGTCCTGGTCAACGCCTCGACGCGCTTCGTCGACGGCGGCGAGCTCGGCCTCGGGGCGGAGATCGGCATCAGCACCCAGAAGCTGCACGCGCGCGGGCCGATGGGTCTGCGCGAGCTGACCACGGTCAAGTACGTGATCCAGGGAGAAGGGCAGGTACGAACGTGAAATCGTTGGGGCCGCGTCTCGAGTCGGTGCCGGCTGTGCGCGAGGGGCTCGCCGGCGTCTCGTACCTCGCCGACGAGGGCATCGCGGGAGTCGTGTATCTCGCCGACCGGCTGGGCAAGCCGGTCCTCGTCGAGGGCCCGGCCGGAGTGGGCAAGACCGAGCTGGCCAAGGCCGTCGCCGCCATGACGGGGAGCCGGCTCATCCGCCTGCAGTGCTACGAGGGTCTGGACGAGTCCAAGGCCCTCTACGAGTGGAACTACAAGAAGCAGCTCCTGCGCATCCAGGCCCAGCGGGTCGTGGAGTCGGGCGACG
>JBPYEZ010000056.1:0-16038 GCA_051984395.1 Acidimicrobiales bacterium
AACACCGGACGTCCGACCCTGCGACCCCTGTGGCCCGCCTGCAGCCGATCCACAACCTCCCTGCAGCCGGCACCGACCACAGTCACTGCCATGGATCAGCAAACGACGGTGATGTCCCGCCCTCGGCCCGACGTGGCCGACGGCGGCGCGCAGGTGAACGCCTCCGCAGTCTTGACCGACGACGACCGACGCCAACGGCCGCACGCGGTGACGATCTCCCCGCCCGTGGCGACGGAGTGGGCGCCGGGGTGGGACGCGCCGGCCGACCGTCGTGATGACGAGGCCGACGCCGGCCGCGCCGCGGCGATCGGCTGGCTGGCGCAAAGGCTCGCGTGGGAAGGACGACTGGACCAGTTGCGGACAGCCCACGCGCGGCGCGACGGCGCCTGACCGTCGAGCACCCCGGACTTATCGACGGCCGTGGAGCTCGTTCAGCACCTCGGTCGCCTGGTCCCGCAGGGCCGAGCAGGCGTGGGCGTCGGCCAGCGCTCGGGCCTCGGTCAGGACCGCGTCGATACGAGAACGGTCCGATGCTGGCCTGGCGAGCATCGCCCGTCCCCAGTCGAGCAGTGTCTCTGCCCGCCAGGCCGGGGCCCCCACGCGCCCCTCGATCTCGATGGCGGTCTGGAAGTGGCGGTCGGCCACGTGGGGGCGGTCGAGGATCGAGGCGGCGAGCGCCAGGAACCTCGCCGTCACACCATGGTTCGTCGTCCCGTTGAACACGAGCTGGCTCTCCCAGGGGGCCAGGAGGCGGTAGAGCTGCCCGGCGACGGAGGCCTCGCCGAGACGGGCGCTCACCTCGGCGTACAAGGCGAGGGCGGTGAGCCACGTCACGTTGTGGGGGATGGCCCGGAATCGATCCTTCGACGCCGCGTGCAACAGGAGCTTGGCGTCCTCGGGCCGCCCCAACCGGCAGAAGGCCAGGGCAGCCCCCGCTCGGAAGACGGGGGAACGAAAGGCGCCCTCGATCTGTGAGGTGGGAGACGGATCAGCGCCAAGGGCGTCCTGACCGACGACCTTGCGAAGCTCGTCCGATCCCAGGGACTCGATGACCTGAATGCCGATATTGGATCGGAGCGTCCCCCGGTAGAAGTCGGCCTCGTTGCGGCCCGCGGCGAACATGGCGATGGCCTCTGGCTGTCCACTGTCGGTGCCCAGCTCCAACGAGCGGGTGGCCGCCTCGTCGGCCTGGTCGAGCCTGCCCGCCATGGCCTCCCACCAGCATCGCTGCTGGGCGGCGACCCACCGGAGAACCGGTTGGTTGAGATTGTCGGCCAGGTCCTCGTTGCGGCTGATCAGCTCGCCGCACTCGACGGTCATTCCCGCCTCGGCGCAGGCACCCGTCCGCCGGAGCTGAGCCCAGAAGCACCCGACGGAGTCGTCCAGGTCGCCGGCGAGCTGCACTGCTTCCTGGGTGAGATCAAGGCGTTCGTCGAGGGTCTCGGGACAGGCGATGGCATAGTTGTGAAGGTTGAGGACGCGCAGCAGCGTCGCCGCATCGCCGACCCGACGGGCCATCTCGAGGGAACGACGGCCGAGGTCGATGCAGCGATCGTGCTCGAGCGTGTGGGCCAGCTCGACGGCGAGCGTGGCCATGAGCAGCGACGTGAGCGGGCCGTCGTCGGGAAGGCGAGCGATCGCCGCCTCGAGCACGGCAACCCGCTCGGCATCGACATGGCCCATCTCACTGGTCCAGCCCCGGTTGTTCAGCAGCGCCGCCCGGACCAGCTGCTCGGTGGCTCCCAGCTCCTCGGCCAGGGCGGCGGCATCGAGCAAGGTCCGGCGAAAGGCCGGATCCCCAGCTTGCCGCTGGGCGTCTCCCAGCCCGGTCATCAACTCCAGGCGCTGACGCTGGTCGGGACGTTCCGACCGATCGACGAGCTCGAGCGCCTGGGTGTAGTGGCGCACGGCTTCGTCGGGGGCGAGGGAGGCGATGGCCTCCTCCGCTGCCCGGCGCGAGTACTCCAGGCCCTTCTCGAGGGCGGAGGACTCGGATGCGCGACACCAGTGGTACGCGAGCTCGCCGAGGCGGCTCCTTCCCTGCCGAGGTATCCGCTCGAGGGCCTCGCCCACTCGTCGATGGCCCTTGGCTCGTCGGGTGCGACCGATGTCCTCGTAGAGCGTGTGCTGGATGAGGGCGTGGCGAAAGCTGTAGCGCCCGACACCGGTTGCCAGCTCCTGCACCAGGGCGACGCCGGCGGCGGCGTCGAGCACGTCGAGCACCTTGTCCTCGGATCGCCCCGACGCCTCGCACAGCAGGTCGACGTCGAAATCCTGCCCGATGACGGCAGCGACGGCGAGGCTCTGCTCCGCCGCCGACCCCAGGCGAACGACTCGGGCCCTGACGACCTCGCGGACGCTGGCGGGCAGGGCCATGTACTCGAGCCCAGCCCGGCTCGTCCAGTGACCCGTGTCGTCCTGGTACACGGCACCAGTCTCGGAGAGATGACGAAGGACCTCTCCCACGAAGAAGGGGTTGCCGTCGGTCTCACGGTGGAGCGAGCCGGCCAGACGCATGCTGTCCGCATCGAGCACGTGTCCCGCGGCCGCCTCCATGAACGACACCACCTCGGCGTTGTCGAGGCCGGTCAGCTCGATCCGGGTCAGCGGGGTGGCCTGTCGCAACGCACCGATCGTCTCGACGAAAGGATGTGCGTGCGTCACCTCGGTGTCGCGGTAGGTGCCGATGATCGTGATCCGCGCATCCTCGGTGGAGGCGACGACGTGACGCAGCAGCTGCAGGCTCGCCTTGTCCGCCCAGGCCAGGTCTTCGAGGATGACGATCACCGGGCGTGCGCGTGACGCCATGGAAAGCACGCCCGCCACGGCGGCGAAGAGCAGATACCGCTCCGTCTCGGTGTCCCCCACGTTCGAGGCGGGAAGATCGGGCAGGCGCCGCCGGAGTGCCGGGACCAGGCTCGCCAGGCCCGAGCCATGGTCAGCGGCGTGGGCCAGCAGAAGGTCCTCGGGCGCGTGAGTGACCAGGTGCCCCAGAGCCTCGGCGAAGGGATGATAGGGACGGCTGACGTCCTCGGCACAGCGACCGAGCAGGACCCAGGCGTCGCGTTCCTCGACCAGCGTCCGCGCTGCGTCAGAGACCAACGTCGTCTTGCCGACGCCCGGCTCACCGCAGACGAGCACGACCTCACGACCCCGCCCCGCGGCAGCTCGATCGTACGCCTGGACCAGCTGGGAGCTCTCGACCGCTCGTCCCACCACCCCCACCACTGGAGGCGTCCCCAGGCGGGCCGGCAGCGGAACCGTCACGGAGCTCTCCCGCTTCACCCGCTCCCATCCAACCGCCACGGTCTCGACGGGCTCCGGGAGACCCTTGAGCTCGAGCGGCCCGAGGCCGTGGAAGGAATGGGGACTGCGTCGCCCGGCAACGGCACGGGTGGTCGCCGTCGCGAGGATCTGGCTTCCGTCGGCCAAGGTGCACAGCCGGGCCGCTTCCACGACCGGGTCACCGAAGTAGTCGTCCTCGTCCCTGGTGACCTCGCCGAAGCTGAGGCCAATCCTCAGCCCGATCGGGATGTCGTCCGATCGGTTGTGCAGGTCCACTCCCTGCTGCATGCCCACCGCACAGGACAGCGCCGCGCTGGCAGTGGGAAACACGACCATCAGTCCGTCGCCGAGGTTCTTGACCTCTGTGCCGTCGGACTCCGCGATCGATCGGCGAAGCAGCGAGAAATGCCCCTGGCGCAGGCTGTCGCCCTCGGCCGGGGTGAGCTGGGAGGAGATGTCCGTCCAGCCGACCACGTCGGTGAAGAGGGCGGCGACGTTCTCTCGCGTCGCAGGAAGGCGAGATTGCGAATCTGTGGGTGTGACCGGCACGGCAGGTCCGGTGGCGGGGTACGGTCGCCCGCGGTGGCTGGGCACCCAGTTCAACTCCGGCTTCTGCAGGAGCACCGCCTCCTCGAGGGCGACCAGCTCGCCACTGGGCTCGATCCCCAGCTCCTCGCCCAGCCGGCTCCGAAGCCGCCCGAAGGCTCGCAGGGCGTCCGCCTGGCGTCCGGAGCGGTAGAGGGCGAGCATCAGCTGGCTCCACCGACGTTCGCGCAGCGGCGCCTCGTTCACCATCCGCTCGAGCTCGGCGATGGTCGCTTCGTGATCACCCAGGGCGAGCCGCGCCTCGACCCTGTCCTCTTTGGCGCCCTCTGCCAGCTCCGCCAATCGGACCGCCTCGGCGCGGGCGAGCTCCGACTCCGGCAGATCCATCAGGGGCTCTCCGCGCCACAGCTTCAGGGCGTCGTCGAGCACCGCGGAGGCCTCCCCTGGCTTTCCGTCTCGCAGAAGAGCCCGACCGTCTCTCACGAGCCGTTCGAAGACCACCGCGTCGACGTCCTCGGCCCGGACGTTCAGCCGATAGCCCTGGCGAGCCCCACTGATGGCATCAGCGCCGAGCCGCTGTCTCAGGCGGGCGATGTGCGACTGCAGTGACTTCACCGCCGTCGGTGGTGGTGATTCTCCCCAGAGGGCGTCGACGAGCTCGGACACCGACGACGGGCGGCCCGCCCGAAGTGCCATGAAGGAGACGACTCCCCGCTCCTTGGCGGCCCCTGGGGTCAGGTTGGCACCATCCTCACCAACCAGGTCCAACCCCCCGAGGATGCCAACCCTCACGGCCAGAACGATACAGGCCGGCTCGTAGAGGTGCCGTGAGTTCGGTGGCGGGCAGAAATGTCCACTTCGTCCGGGAGCGTGAACCACTCTGCCGGCTCGCAGCGTCCCCGCAGCCTTCGCGCAGCGGCCGGAGCTCATGGTGAGCGCGATGGGAGCAACCGGCTGACTGATGCACGAGAACGCAGCAACCGCCGAGACGGCAGGAGGGTTATCATGTCGCTTGCCTTTTTCGGGCTGGGAGGGGACTTGGCGGTAGGCGTCGATGGCAGTGCCTGTCCGGGCTCGTGAACGTCGCGCCCACTTGACCTCACGGACCCCGAGGCAGCGCGATGAGCCTCGGCGACGCGGACAAGACGTTTCAGGGGGGAGATGACATGGACGCCGGCAACACAGACGAGAGTCCCAGATGGGATACGTTCGCTATCTATCCTGCCGCGACGCCGGAGAAAGCCAGCACCAAGAGGTTCGCGGGACTGCTGAGGGCACTGCGGCTGGCGAAGGGACTGGAAGAAGATCCTCAGCCCTATGAGGTACACGCACCTCTCGGTGGCGAGGACAGCCCCAACGAACGGAAGACGGCGGGGATGTGCCTCTCGGGTGGCGGAATTCGATCGGCGTCGTACTCGCTCGGTGTGCTGCAGGTGCTCGAGGAAGCAGACATGGTCCGGGGCGAGCGGGGCCTCGACTACCTCAGCGCCGTCTCGGGAGGCTCCTTCACCGCCACCGCCGTCTCCATGGTCGCCCTCGGCAAGCGAGGGGCGAGTCTGCCTTCGAGCCGACCGTCGCGGATGCGTCGAGCTCCAGCTTCCGGCATCCAATCGGGCGAGGCCATCGTCGACCCCAACTGGGTGGACAACGGGCCCGACGGGGCCGATGGTCGGCCCTTCTATCCCGGGACTCCGGAGGAGAGACTCCTCCGCAACCGAACGCTCTACCTGACCCATGGCCCGGGAAGGGCACTCGGGGTCGCCTGGCGAGTCTTCTTGGGGATCCTGCTGAACGTGGCGATCGTCGCCGCCATCGTCAACACGGTCGCCAGGCTCCTCGGCTGGCTCTACGGCTGGCGGATCCCGTCACTCCGGTCGGGCTGTACGGGCAGCGCGTGCTCCCAACCCTTCTCGTTGTACTGGCCTCTGGCCTGGACCGCCGTCGCCCTGGCCGGCCTGGCCGTGGTGGTGGGCGCCGTCTGGATCGCCAAAGCCTTCGACAGTGAGACGTGGCGACGGCGAACAGGGGCGGCCTCAGGAGTCATATTGGGGCTGGCAGCAGCCGTGGCGCTGTTCGGAGTGGGGATACCGGAGCTGCTTCACTGGCTGCAGCTCGCCCTGCACACCAGCGCCGGTACCGGTCCTCAAACCGCCAAAGCGACGACCGTCGGGACGGCGGCGGGTGGAGGAGCGGCGCTGCTGAGCTTCGCGGCCGCAACAGTGTGGCGGTTGCTCACCAAAGCCACTGACACCGAGAAGAAGGCGGAGGGGATCGTCAAGTCCTTCGTCCTCAGCCATCGCACCTTCTTCATCAATGCGGTGGCCCTGCTGGCCGGGCCGGTGCTGCTGATCTCGCTGGGCATCCTGACGCTCCATTGGGGCGCAGCCCATCCACCCGGGCTCACGTCCGCTGGCACGTGGCAGGAGGTGCTCCGCTGGGCCCTACCCTTCGGTCTTCTCGTGGTGATCTGGCGGGGGGCCGACTTGACGGCCTGGTCCCTGCACTCGTTCTATCAGGGGCGTCTCGCCGCGGCATTTGCGCTCTGCCGGATCAAATGGGATCCCACCCGGCGGTCACCGACCGCCGTGGGCACGAAGGATGCGTGTGAGGATGCTCGTCCTCGCAGCCTCCGGAACCAACCCAGGCTCTCTGACTCCCAGCCCGACGACGGCTTCCCCGAGATCCTCATCTGCGCGGCCGCCAACATCAGCGACTACGGGGAGACGCCCTCGGGGTCGAACGTGACGAGCTTCGTCCTCGGCCCGAAGGTGATCGGCGGTCCCACAGTCGGAGCTCGCCCGACAAAGGCCTACCAGGACGCCTTCGGCAGCAAGCCATCGAAGGCGATCGGCCTACCGCTGGCGATGGCCATCTCGAGTGCAGCGGTGTCTCCCTCGATGGGGAAGATGACGCGGCGCCCGTTCAGGTTCTTGCTGGCGGTGGCCAACGTTCGACTCGGCGTCTGGCTGCCGAACCCGCGGCGCGTCGGCGCCCTGGTCAAGACGACCGCCCGACGCGTGTTCCCGTTGCGACCACGGCCTCAGTACCTGATCCGCGAGATGCTCGGTCGCAACCACATCGACGCTCCCTTCCTCTACCTCACCGATGGCGGGCACTACGAGAACCTGGGCCTCGTCGAGCTCATCCGTCGGAAGTGCGGTTGGATCTGGTGCATCGACGGTTCGGGCGACAAGATCGACACCTTCAACACGCTCGGCGAAGCGATCGCCATCGCGCGGGCCGAGCTGCAGGCCGAGATCACGATCGACCCCAGGACGGACATGGCTCTCGACAACATGACGGGGGATGTTCCCCAGAACCGCTATGTCACGAAGCCGTACTGCCGAGGCACCATCCGGTACGCCGACGGTACGAGGGGCACACTCATCGTGCTGAAGGCGGCGGTGTCGAGGACCGCGCCCTGGGACGTTCGCTCGTTCCAGGACCGCCATCCGGTGTTCCCCTGTGACCCGACCATCAATCAGCTCTTTGACGCCGAGCGCTTCGACGCCTACCGGGAGCTGGGTCGATTCACGATGGAACAGGCCTTGAGCGCCTACGGCGCGGACTACTACGGGTTCATCGCTCGGCGCCAGGAGGTCGTGCGCCAGGCCGGGCCGCCCCCGCCGCCACCAGGGTGACCCGGTAGCCGTCACGGCCCGAGTCCGGCCTCAGGGGCGACCGTGACGTGGCTTGGATCCCATGCCGTGCGCCACCATGAGGAGATGGCCCGATTCCTCTCCGACGCGTGGCTCACCGAGCTGACCGACGCGGTCGCCGGCGACGAGGCGGTGTCGCAGGCCGCGACCGGCGTCCATCTCACCGTTCAGCAGGTGGTCGTGAGCCCGGACGGCCACCAGGTCTGCTACTTCACCCGCGTCGACGACGGCCGCGTCGAGCTGTCGTCTGGGAGGGCGGACGACGCCGACGCCATCATCACCGAGGACTACGACACCGCCGCCGCCCTGGCCCGGGGGGAGACCACCCCCCAGGACGCCATCATGGCGGGCAGGATCCGCGTGAGCGGCGACCTGGGCGCCCTCCTCAAGGGCCAGGAGGTGCTGGAGCGGGTGCGGACCTGCTTCGACGTGGTCCGAGCCCGGACCGAGTTCTGATGACGATGGAGATCCTCGGCAGCCGGGTCCTGCTGCGACCGTCGGACCTCGATCGGTCGCTGGCGTTCTACCGGGACACACTGGGGCTGGCCGTGTACCGGGAGTTCGGCGAGGGGTCGCATCGGGGCGTCGTCTTCTTTCTCGGTGGCGGGTTCCTCGAGGTGTCCGGGCGGGCCGAGGCGCCGATGGCGCCCAACGTGGCCCTGTGGCTGCAGGTTCGCGACGTGGACGGGGCCTACGACGAGCTGATGGCGAGGGGCGTGAGCGTCGAGCGGGCCCCCGTCACCGAGCCGTGGGGTCTGCGGGAGATGTGGGTGCGCGATCCCGACGGGCTCCGGATCGCGATCATCGAGGTGCCCGCCGATCACCCGCTCCGACGTCGCTGACCTCGACGGCCCCTCGCCACGGGCGCGCGGCGCTGCCGGCGAGATAGGTTCTTGGTCACACCCATGCGAGCCAAGGGGGCGCACGTGACGCTGAGTGGAGTGATCGACGACCACGTCCTGCAGCGGTACCGGGTATTGCTCGATGCCGAGGACACCGCCTTCGACCAGCTGGCTCACGCCTACGAGGACGGCGACCGCGATCACTTCGAAGCCGACATGGCCGCCTGGCAATCGGCCATCGACCGCCGGCTGGCCTACCTGCGCCAGCTGGGCGTCAGCACCGCCTCCGCCTAGCCCAGCAGCTCGTTCACCTCGGCCCGCTCCGCGAGGAGCTCCTCGGTCGTGACCCGGATGCGGTCCCGGCCGAAGTCGTCGTGCTCCAGACCGGCCACCACCTCCCAAGCGGTACCCGTCGAGCGGACGGGGTAGCCGAACTGGAGGCCCTCGGGGACGTCGTACTCACCCGAGCTCGGGACCGCCAGCGACACCCAGTCGTCCGGGTCGGTGGGCGTGCGGATGCTGACCACCGAGTCGACCACCGCGTTGGCGGCCGAGGCGGCGGACGACGAGCCCCGCGCCTCGAGCACCGCCGCCCCCCGCTTCTGCACGGTGGTGATGAACTCGTCGCGCAACCAGTCGTGGTCGGTGATCACCTCGGGCACCGGCCGGCCCCCGATGCGGCCGTGGGCGAAGTCCGGGTATTGCGTGGTCGAGTGGTTCCCCCACACGCCGACCCTGGTGACGTCGGCGACCGGTACGCCGGCGCGCGCCGCGAGCAGGGCGACGGCCCGGTTCTGGTCGAGGCGGGTCATGGCGAACCAGCGATCGGCCGGCACGTCACGTCCGTTGCTCCGGGCGATGAGGCAGTTGGTGTTGCACGGGTTGCCGACCACCAGGACCCGCACGTCGCTGGCCGCGTGCTCGGCGACGGCCCGGCCCTGCGGCCGGAAGATCCCGCCGTTGACGTTCAGCAGGTCACGGCGCTCCATCCCCGCCTTGCGGGGCACCGATCCCACCAGCAGTGCCCACGAGGTACCGTCGAAGGCCTTCTTGAGGTCCGAGGTGACCACGATGTCGGACAGGAGCGGGAATGCACAGTCCTCGAGCTCCATGGCCACCCCCTCGAGGGCCCGCATGGCCGGCTCGATCTCGAGCAGGCGCAGCACCACCGGCTGGTCCGGGCCCAGCGCCTGGCCCGAGGCGAGCCGGAACAGCAGGGCGTAGCCGATCTGCCCGGCGGCGCCGGTGACGGTGACCTGGACTGGGGCGACGTCCGCGCTGGGCACGAAACCTCCTCTATGGCTACAAGCGGTCGATGATGGCCGAGGCGAACTCCGAGGTCTTCACCTCGGTCGCCCCTTCGGTGAGCCGGGCGAAGTCGTAGGTCACGATGCGCTCGGCGATGGTGGACTCCATGGCCCGCACGATGTCGTCGGCCTCGTCCTGCCAGCCCAGGTGCTCGAACATGAGCACCCCGGAGAGCAGGAGGGAGCCCGGGTTGACCTTGTCCTGCCCGGCGTAGCGGGGCGCCGTGCCGTGCGTCGCCTCGAAGATGCCGTGGCCGGTCACGTAGTTGATGTTTCCCCCGGGGGCGATGCCGATGCCGCCGACTTGGGCGGCCAGAGCATCGGAGAGGTAGTCGCCGTTCAGGTTGGTCGTGGCGATGACGTCGAACTCGTCGGGGCGGGTCAGCACCTGCTGGAGAGTGATGTCGGCGATCGTGTCCTGCACCAGGATCCGGTCGCCGGGGTCACCGCCGCAGTCCTCCCAGGCCACGGCCACCCCGGCGAACTCCTCCCGCACGAGGTCGTAGCCCCAGCTGCGGAAGGCGCCTTCTGTGAACTTCTGGATGTTGCCCTTGTGCACGAGGGTGACGGACCGTCGCCCCCGCGCCACGGCGTAGTTGATGGCGGCGCGAATGAGCCGCTTGGAGCCCGTCTCGGAGATGGGCTTGATCCCGACGCCGGAGTCGGGTCGGATCGACCATCCCATCTCGTCGTGCAGGAACGTGATGAGCTTCTTCGCCTCGGGTGTGCCCTCCTGGACCTCGAGCCCGGCGTAGACGTCCTCGGTGTTCTCCCGGAAGATCACCATGTCGACCTTCTCGGGGTGGCGCACCGGCGAGGGCACGCCCTGGAACCAGCGCACCGGTCGGAGGCACACGTACAGGTCGAGGATCTGGCGGAGGGCGACGTTCAGCGAGCGGATGCCACCCCCGACCGGCGTGGTGAGCGGCCCCTTGATGCCGATGAGGTACTCCTCGAAGGTGCTGACGGTCTCGTCGGGCAGCCATGTGCCCGTCTCGTCGAAGGCCTTCTGCCCGGCGAGGACCTCCTTCCACGCCACCTTGCGTCCGTGCTTGGCCGCCGCCGCGTCCAGTACCCGCTGGGCCGCGGGCCAGATGTCGACGCCGGTCCCGTCTCCCCGGATGAAAGGGATGATCGGCTCGTTCGGGACCTGCAGGGCGCCGGCGCTCGACGTGGTGATCTTCTCGGCCATGCGGCCGAGCCTAGTGTCGGCGCTGACGCCCACTCTTCGTCGGGGGGGCCCTCAGGAGGCGGGGCCGAGGCCCAGGTTGGCGGAGATCTCCCGTGTCGCCGCCGCCTGGTTCATCGTGTAGAAGTGCAGGCCCGGCACTCCCTCGGCCAGCAGCTTCTGCCCCAGCTCGGTGGCCACCTCGACACCGATACGACGCACCTCGTGGGGCTGGTCCGCCACCGGCTCCAGCCGGTCCGTGATCGACCGCGGCACCTCGGTCCCCGACAGCTCGCACATCTTGCTGACCGTGCGAACGCTGGTGATCGGCATGATGCCGGGGATCACCGGCTTGTCCACTCCCAGGGCCGAGAGCGAGTCGACCAGGTCGAGATAGTCCTCCAGATGGAAGAAGAACTGGGTGATGGCGAAGTCGGCGGCCTCGAGCTTGAGGGCGGTGTGGCGGCGGTCGGTCGCCCGGTCCGGCGACCGGGGGTGGCCCTCGGGATGGGCCGCCACCGCCACGCAGAAGGGCGCCACCGACCGAGCCAGCTCGACGAGGTCCAGGGCATGGCGGAGATCGCCGTCGGGCAGGTCCGAGTCTGCGTCGAGGGGCGGGTCGCCGTGGAGGGCCAGGATGTTCTCGACCCCGGCGTCCCGGTAGCGGACCAGGATGTCCTCGAGCTGCTCCCGCCGGTGGGCGGCACAGGTGAGGTGGGCCATGGCCGTCATGGAGCTCTCGTGCTGCAGACGCACGACGAGGTCATGGGTCCGCTCCCGGGTCGACCCGCCGGCGCCGTAGGTGATCGAGGTGAACGCCGGCCGCAGGGGCGCGAGCTCGGCCAGCGCCGCCTCCAGACGGCGCTCCGCTGTCTCGCTCCGAGGCGGCCAGAGCTCGATCGAGAAGGTCCGACCCCGCTGGAGGAGGTCCGAGATCCTCGCCATGGACCTGAGAGCGTAGTTCTCCTGGGGCCGACCAGCCCCAGCCCGCTCGAGGAAGCTCAGGCCGCCCGGGCCCGGCGCTCGGCGGCGCGCACCGCGTTGCTCAGCAGCATGGCCCTGGTCATCGGGCCCACCCCGCCGAGCCGAGGCGTGAGCCAGCCGGCGACCTCGGCGACCGACTCGTCGACGTCGGAGAGGAGGCGTTTGCCCGACCACGACGTGCCGGCCCCGACCACCGCGGCCCCGGGCTTGACCATGTCGGGAGTGACCAGCCCGGCCCGACCGGCGGCGGCCACGAGGATGTCGGCGCGCCTGGTGTGGTCGCCCAGGTCCGGCACGCCGGTGTGCACGACGGTGACGGCGGCATTGGCGTTCGGTCGCTTGAGCGCGAGCAGCAGCGCCAGGGGCCGGCCGATGGTCAACCCGCGGCCGATGATGACCACGTGGCGCCCCTCGATGGCCACGTCATTGGCCACCAGCAGCGCCTGGATGCCCGCCGGTGTGCAGGGGATCGGTCCGTCGGTCCCCATGACCAGGCGGCCCAGGTTGACCGGGTGCAACCCGTCGACGTCCTTTTCGGGATCGACCGCCAGGAGGGCGGCCTCCTCGTCGAGACCCCCCGGCAGGGGGAGCTGGACGAGGTAGGCGTCCACCTCAGGATCGGCGTTGAAGCGGGAGATCGTGGCGTGCAGCTCCTCCTCGCTGGTGGTGGCGGGAAGGTGCTGGTGGATCGAGGCGATGCCCACCTCGGCGCTGTCCTGGTGCTTCATCTCCACGTAGCGGGCGCTGGGCCCGTGGTCGCCGACGAGAATCGATCCGAGCCCGGGCTGGACGCCGGCGCCCTTGAGCTCCCGCACCCGTTCGGACAGCTGCTCGCGGATGCGCGTGGCCAGCGCCTCGCCGTCGAGGACCCGGGCCGTCATCAGTGCCGGAAGTGACGCTCGCCGGTCAGGACCATGGCGAGGCCGTGCTCGTCGGCGGCGGCGACGACGTCGTCGTCGCGCAGTGACCCCCCGGGCTGCACGACGGCCGCCACACCTGCAGCAGCCACCGCATCGAGCCCGTCACGGAACGGGAAGAAGGCGTCGCTGGCCGCCGCGCCCCCTCGAGCCCGGCCGGCCGCCTTGCGAGCGGCGATCTCGCCGGGCTCCACCCGGTTCTGCTGGCCCGCGCCGATGCCCACGGCCTGGCCCCCGGCGACCAGCACGATGGCGTTCGACGAGGTGAAGGCGCAGATGCGCCAGGCCAGCTCCAGGTCACCCCACTGGGCCTCGGTCGGGGCCACTTTCGTCACGACCCGCCACGCGTCACGGCCGGCGGGGAAATGGTCGGCCTCCTGCACGAGGTAGCCCCCGTCGAGGCGCCGCAGCTCCCGGACGTGGGGCCCCGGCGCCGGCGCCTCGAGGACCCGCATGTTCTTCCGCTTGGCGGCGAAGCGCGCCAAGGCGTCCGGGGCGTAGGCGGGGGCCACCATGACGTCGGCGATCGGGTTGGCCACGATCTGGGCCGCCAGGTCGTCGTCGACCGGCCGGTTGAGGGCCACGATGCCGCCGAAGGCCGACATCGGGTCGCATTCGAACGCCCGCTGGTAGGCGGTGGCGATGTCGCCGGCCACCGCCGCGCCGCACGGGTTGGCGTGCTTGATGATGGCCGCGGCGGGCGAGTCCCCCAGCTGGTGGACCAGCTGCCAGGCGGCCTCGGCGTCGAACAGGTTCAGGTAGGAGAGGACCTTGCCGCCATGCTGGACGGCGCCGTCCCACCATCCCCGGTCCCCGATGTCCCGGTAGCGGGCTCCCTCCTGGTGGGGGTTCTCCCCGTAGCGCAGGTCCTGGACCCGCTCCAGGGCCAGGTGAAGGGTCGGCGGGAGCGTGACGGCGGGCCCGCCGGCACCCCCATCGTCGAGCCAACCGACGATGGCAGCGTCATAGGCCGCCGTGTGGGCGAAGGCGGCGCGGGCCAGGCGGCCGCGAGTGGCGTCCGACAGCGCCCCGTCGCCACGCAGCTCGTCAAGGACTGGCCCATACTCGGCGGGATCGACGACGATCCCCACGTGAGCATGGTTCTTGGCCGCGGCCCGGACCATGGTCGGCCCGCCGATGTCGATCATCTCGATGCCGGGTCGGGACCGGAACGGGTAGAGGTTGCACACGACGAGGTCGATCGGCGTGATGGCGCGCTCGGTCAGCTCCGAGCGGTGCACCGGGTTGGCGCGGTCGGCCAGGATGGCGCCGTGGATGTCGGGGTGGAGGGTCTTCACCCGCCCGTCGAGCATCTCCGGCGCGCCCGTCACCTCCTCGACCGGGGTGCTGGCGATGCCGGCCTCCGTCAGTGCCGCGGCGGTGCCCCCGCTCGCCACCAGCTCCCAGCCCAGATCGGCCAGACCCCGGGCGAAGGCCGTCAGGCCGGTCTTGTCGTACACGGACAGCAGCGCCCTCACGACCTCGATGACTCCTCGTCGGCAATGACCTCGGCGATGGTGGCGGGATAGAGGCGCCGCTCGACCGCCTTGATCCGTTCGTGCAGGGACTCGACGGTATCGTCCGCCAGGACCGGCACCGGCTCCTGGGCGAGGATCGGCCCGTCGTCGACCTCGAGCGTGGCGACGTGCACCGTGCACCCGGTGACCTTGACCCCGGCCTGGAGGGCCTCCTCCACGGCGTGCCACCCCCGGAAGGCGGGGAGCAGGGCTGGGTGGGTGTTGAGTATCCGGCCGGGATAGGCGTCGTGCACCGGCTTGTCCAGCACGGTTCCGAAGCCCGCCATGACGACCAGCTCGACGCCGTGGGCGCTCAGCACGTCGACCACCTGCTCGGTGTACGCGACCCGATCGAAGCCCTTGCCGAAGCTGCGACGCTCGACGAGCTGGGCCGGCACCCCGGCCTGCCCGGCCACCTCCAGGGCCCGACATGGGCGGTCGACCACGACCACGGACACGGGCAGATCGGCGTCCAGGATGGCCTCGAGAATGGTCCCACTACCCGATGCCAGCACCCCGACTCGCACGCTTCGCACGCTACCAGCGGGCCCCTGCCGACCCGGGCATTGGCCCCGCGCGGGTGATCCGGCCCGTCGCCGCTGTCGGAGACCGGCGGTTCCATCTCTCGTCGAAAACCTCGCGGCTTTCGACGACACGTGGAACCGCGCGACCGCCATCTCCTCCCGCGCTCGCGGGCGGGGAGGAGGGAGCTGCACTTCGGCGGGCTCCCCGTTTCGGCAGAACGGGGGGCCAGGCGACGGACGCCGCTCACTCACCGCCCTCCGACCGTCAGCGAAGCTTCTTCACCACCTCGACCATGAGCTCGCCCGCCTCGGTCGGGTTCTGCGCGACGGTCGCACCGGCGGCCTGGAGCGCGTCCATCTTGGCCCTGGCGGTGCCCGACGAGCCGGAGATGATGGCGCCCGCATGGCCCATGCGCTTGCCGGGCGGCGCCGTGACCCCGGCGATGTAGGCCACGACGGGCTTGCTCATGTCCTTGGCGATGAAGTCGGCCGCCCGCTCCTCCTCGGTGCCGCCGATCTCGCCGATCATCATCACCGCCCCGGTCTCCGGGTCGGCCTCGAAGGCGGCGAGGCAGTCGATGAACCCGGTGCCCGGCACGGGGTCCCCACCGATGCCCACGCAGGTGGTCTGTCCCACGCCCTGCAGGGACAGCTCGTTGAGGGCCTGGTACGTGAGTGTGCCCGAGCGGCTCACGATCCCGACCGGCCCGCCCGGCAGGGCGATGTCGCCCGAGGTGATGCCGATGTTGCACTTGCCGGGCGAGATGATCCCGGGGCAGTTGGGACCGAGCAGGCGGGAGCCAGGATGGTCCCGCCGGAGCTGGTTGTAGAGCAGGGCCTCGTCCTGGGCGGGGATGAACTCGGTGATGCAGACGATGAAGGGGATGCCGGCGGCGGCGGCCTCGAGGGTCGCAGCCGGGGCGGCGCGTGGCGGCACGGAGACGAAGGAGGCATTGGCCCCGGTGGCCGCCACCGCCTCGGCCACGGTGTCGAAGACGGGTATGCCCTCGACGTCCTGGCCACCCTTGCCCGGGGTGACACCGGCGACCACCTTGGTGCCGTAGTCGCGGTTGCGCAGCCCATGGAAGCGGCCCTGGCCGCCTGTCAGCCCCTGGATGGCCACCTTGGTGTGCTCGTCGACGAAGATGCTCATGAGGACCGACCGCCCTGCTCGGCTCGGGCGGCGAGCTCCACGGCCTTGTGGGCCGCCTCCAGCATGGTGGGCCGGGAGATGAGACGCTCGGACTCGTAGTCGGCCAGCATGGCGCGCCCCTCGGCGACGTTGGTGC